>JACUTW010000077.1 GCA_014859605.1 Desulfuromonadales bacterium | reverse complement strand
ACGACTAAATAACCCAGCCCAAGGAGGATTTTATCGATGGCAAGAAAAATGGTAACAATTGACGGCAACACCGCAGCAGCGCATGTCGCGCACGCCACCAACGAGGTCATCGCGATCTACCCGATCACGCCCTCCTCGGTGATGGGAGAGATTTCCGACGCCAAGAGCGCCGCCGGTGAAAAGAATATCTGGGGCGTGGTTCCGACAGTGGCGGAGCTCCAGTCGGAAGGCGGCGCTTCCGGCGCTGTCCATGGTGCCTTGCAGGCGGGGGCTCTGACCACGACCTTCACCGCCAGCCAGGGCCTGTTGCTGATGATCCCGAATATGTACAAGATCGCCGGCGAACTGACCTCGACGGTCTTCCATGTGACCGCTCGCGCCATCGCTGCCCAGGCGCTCTCCATCTTTGGCGATCACTCTGACGTCATGTCCTGTCGCGCCACCGGTTGGGCCTTCCTCTGCTCCAATAACGTTCAGGAAGTCATGGACTTCGCCCTGATCGCTCAATCTTCCACCCTGCGCAGTCGGATTCCTTTTCTGCACTACTTTGATGGTTTCCGCACCTCCCATGAAGTTCAGAAAGTCACCGAACTTTCCTACGACGAAATGCGCGCCATGCTCGACGACAAGCTGATTGCCGAGCACAAACTGCGGGGCTTGACCCCGGATCGTCCGGTCATGCGTGGGACCGCCCAAAACCCGGACGTTTACTTTCAGGGGCGTGAAACGGTCAATGCCTACTACCCGGCCTGCGAAAAGATTGTGCAGGAGGAGATGGATAAATTCGGCAAACTGACCGGTCGTAAGTACAAGCTGGTCGAGTATGCCGGTGCCAAGGATGCTGATCGCGTCGTTGTGGTCATGGGGTCCGGTGCGGATGTGGTTCAGGATACGGTTGAGAATCTGGTGAAACAGGGCGAAAAAGTGGGTGTGCTTAAGATTCACCTTTATCGTCCGTTCCCGCTCGATTCCTTTATCAAGGCTCTTCCCAAATCGGTGAAGAAGATTGCCGTTCTCGATCGGACCAAAGAACCGGGGTCTCTCGGCGAGCCGCTTTATCTCGATGTCCGCACCGCTATCGGCGAAGCAATGGCCGATGGAAAGTTCAAATTTGATGGTTATCCGGTTATCGTCGGTGGTCGTTATGGCCTCGGCTCCAAAGAGTTCAACCCGGCGATGGCCAAGGCGGTCCTCGACAATCTGAAAGCCAAGAAACCGAAGAATAAATTTGTCGTCGGTATCGAAGAAGATGTCACCAATTGCAGTCTTGCGGTCGACTACTCCTTCAAAAATCCGATGCCCGGCACCTACGAGGCGATGTTCTTCGGTCTCGGTTCAGACGGGACCGTCGGTGCCAATAAAAACTCCATCAAGATTATCGGTGAAGAGACCAACAACAACGCTCAAGCCTATTTTGTCTACGATTCCAAGAAGGCCGGGTCCATGACCACCTCGCACCTGCGCTTCGGCAAAAAACCGATCCGTGCTCCGTATCTGGTGCAAGAGGCCGACTTTGTCGCCTGCCACAACTTTTCGTTCCTGGAGAAATACGACCTGTTGGCGCGCGCTAAATCCGGCGCCACCTTCCTGCTGAATGCGCCGTTTGCTCACGATGAAGTCTGGGATACCATCCCGAAAGAAGTGCAGCAGCAGATTATCGATAAAAAGCTCAAGTTCTATGTGATCGACGGTGTCAAGCTCGGCAATGAAATCGGCCTTGGACCCCGCATCAACGTCATCATGCAGACCGCGTTCTTCAAAATTTCCAATATTATCCCGCTCAAGGATGCCGTCTCCTCGATCAAGGGTGCCATCAAGAAATCGTACGGCAAGGCCGGTGAAAAAGTACTGGAGATGAACTACAAGGCGGTTGATGCCGGTCTGAACAACTTCTACGAAGTCAAGGTCCCGGGCAAAGCTACCAGCAAGCTGAAGATGGCTGCCGCCGTCTCAGCCAAGGCGCCCAAGTTTGTTAAAGAGGTGACGGGCGTTATCGTTGCCGGCCTCGGTGACAATCTGCCGGTCTCCAAGATGCCGGTCGATGGCACCTTCCCGACCGCGACATCGCAGTACGAAAAACGGAATATCGCTGTTGATATCCCGGTCTGGGATGAAAAAATCTGTATTCAGTGCGGTATCTGTGCTTTTGTCTGCCCGCATGCGGCCGTTCGCCTCAAAGCCTATGATGCGGGGCTGCTTAAAAATGCACCCAAAACCTTCAAGTCAATGGATTGCAAAATCACCGAGATGGCAGGGAAGAAGCTGACTGTTCAGGTTGCTCCGGAAGATTGTACCGGTTGCGGTGCCTGCGCTTACAACTGCCCGGCTAAAGACAAGCAAAACCCGGAACACAAGGCCCTGGATATGCATTTCCAGCCGCCCTTGCGGGCTGCCGAAGCTGAAAACTTCAATTTTTTCCTGTCCCTTCCTGATGTCGATGCCAGCAAGCTCAAGCTTGAAACCTTGCGCAGTAACCAGTTGGTCCGCCCGCTGTTCGAGTTCTCGGGCGCTTGTCAGGGATGTGGTGAAACCCCCTACCTGAAGTTGCTCACCCAACTCTTTGGTGACCGTATGCTGGTAGCCAACGCCACGGGTTGTTCCTCAATTTATGGCGGGAATCTCCCCACCACGCCGTATGCCAAACGCGCTGATGGCCGCGGTCCCGCCTGGTCCAATTCCCTCTTCGAGGATAACGCCGAGTTCGGTTTCGGTATGCGTTTGACCGTTGATCAGTTCACCAAATCGGCTCGCAGTTTCCTTGCCGATTTGGCAGAAAGCAAAGGTTTTGTCGCGGCCAAACTTGCCCAAGACATCCTTGCCGCACCTCAGATCACCCAGGCCGAGATCGAAGCTCAGCGCGGTCGGGTGGATGAACTCAAAAAAGCCCTTAAAGAGAGCAATGATCCTGCTGCGCAAAGCTTGATCCAGTACATCGATTACCTGGTGAACAAATCAGTCTGGTGTATTGGTGGTGACGGCTGGGCGTATGATATCGGATTTGGCGGTCTTGACCACGTCATTGCCAGTGGCAAGAATATCAACCTCTTTGTTCTCGATACGGAGGTCTATTCCAACACCGGTGGCCAGGCATCAAAATCGACGCCGATGGGCGCCGTCGCCCTCTTTGCCGCTGGTGGCAAACCGGTTTCCAAGAAGGATCTCGGGATGATTGCCATGTCCTACGGCACGGTCTATGTTGCTCAGGTTTCCATGGCCAACCCGGCACAGTGCATCAAGGCGATGCTGGAGGCCGAAGCCTTCGATGGTCCGTCCATTATCATCGCCTACTCGCACTGTATTGCCCATGGCATCAACATGACCACCGCCGTTGATGAACAGAAAAAAGCTGTGAACTCCGGTTATTGGCCGCTTTATCGCTACAATCCGGCGTTGATTGCTGAGTGCAAGAATCCTCTGCAATTGGACAGCAAAACGCCAACGATAGAGTTCAGTGAATATACCAAAACCCAAAACCGCTACCGGATGCTGAAGAATGCCAATCCTTCAGAAGCTGAAATGCTGATGGAAAAAGCCGGCCAGGGCGTCAAGGCTCACTTTGCTTACTATCAGAAACTGGCGGGACTGAAGTTTGACGAAAAAGAATAATCGTTCGTTACAACTGACAGACTAACAAGAACCCCCGATGTCAAAAAGGCATCGGGGGTTCTTGTTTCACGCCATTAAGGTGCTGTGTCGATCTCTCGGTAAAGGATAATCTTGAAAGAGTCGGGGCAAGGTGTTATAAAGACCAATCTAGTACTTATGCCAAGGAGCTTTGCCCATGCTCGGTCCCAATACGTCGTCCTTCGTGATGTACGACGAAGAGTTCAAGCGGATCAATCTCGTCATCGAAAAGTTGTTACGGGATGCCAATGCCAAGGTTATTTTCCTCGTCGATAAGAACGGCCAGTTGATTTCTTCTGTCGGAGAAACCGAGCATCTCGATACCACCAGTCTCGCCTCCCTCACCGCCGGCAACATTGCCGCTACCGGTGGATTGGCCAAGCTCATTGGGGAAAAGGAGTTCTCGATCCTTTTTCACGAAGGGGAAAAGGATAATCTTCATATCTCGATCGTCGCCGAACGGGTCATCCTTGTCGTCATCTTCGACCAGCGCAGCTCTCTCGGGTTGGTGCGTCTGCGGGTGAAAAAAGGGAGTGAAGAACTGACCCAGATCTTTTACGACCTCGCTAAGAAGTCAGAAGTTCAGGAAAAGAGCGGCAACGCCCTCAGTCCCTTCGCCGAAATTACCGACGACGACATCGACAACCTGTTCAGTTGACAGGAAAGATCCTTATGTCCTTTATCAATTATGCTTCACGGGAAATTAACTGCAAAATCGTTTATTACGGTCCGGGATTGTGTGGTAAGACGACGAATTTGCAGCACGTCTATCAAAAAACGGCACCCGATGCCAAAGGGAAGATGATCTCTCTGGCGACTGAGACTGAGCGTACCCTCTTCTTCGATTTTTTGCCGCTCGCCCTCGGTGAGATTCGCGGCTTCAAGACCCGTTTCCATCTTTATACCGTCCCTGGTCAGGTCTTTTACGATGCGTCCCGCAAATTGATCCTCAAAGGGGTTGATGGCGTTGTCTTTGTCGCTGATTCGCAGGAAGAACGGCTCGATGCCAATATCGAGAGCCTCGATAACCTCCGCATCAATCTTGAAGAGCAGGGCTACGATCTCGACAAGATCCCCTTTGTCATCCAGTACAACAAGTGCGATCTGCCGAATGTCACTCCCCTCGAAGAGTTGCGCGCCCTCCTTAATCCCCAAAATGTTCCGGAGTTTCAAGCCTGCGCCACGACCGGCGAAGGGGTCTTTGAAACGCTTAAAGCCGTTGCCAAATTAATCCTTGTCGAACTCCGCCAGGGGACCGGCGGCTGAAGACGGCATCTTTTCCTTTCCATCCTAATACAAAGGCCACATGTCATCCGACCTGTGGCCTTTTGTATTTTGTCGTCCCCTCCTTTTGCTATCCGTTCGTCTCCGCTGTATTTAACACCCGCGTGATAAAAGCCGCAATCGCGGCATGGACCGATTCTGACCCCGGGCCCGAGAGGATGCCGTGCCGGTGCAGGTCGACGAGGAGATAGTCCTTGTCCTTAGTGCCGAGCCGCGCAAAGAGTCGCCTGGAGCCATCCGGCGCCACGACCGGATCGCCTTTGGCCTGGACAATCAAGGCAGGGGTGACAATCGCCGGCAATTTTGCGGCGAGCTCTTTCATGACGTTCTCCATGGCCATCAGGCTGACGATCGGCAGGCGATGGTAATTGATCTCGGGATGTTCCGGGATGAGCGCCACATATTCCTTTTTCCCTCTTTCCTGCTGTAGTAAATCCATCAAACGATTCCAGGCGGCGAACGTCGGCGCCAGACGAGATGAAAGGTCTTGCAGTTGCATCGGCGGACAGACGGCAAAGACTGCCGCGACCGAAGGGATGCGGGCCGCGCAGTCGAGGGCAAGCCCGCCGCCGAAGGAAAAACCGCCGACAATGACCTTTTTGCAAAGAGTACTTAAGACGGCATAACCGCCATCAACAGAGTTCTGCCAGTCTTTACCGCTTTGTCGCGCCAGATCTTCCGGCGAAGTCCCGTGCCCTTTCACTCTGACCACATAAACCCACCAGCCGTGCTGGTGCAGGTAGTTGGCAAGGTCGAGAAGTTCACGAGGAGCTGCCAGGAAACCATGCACCAGGACGATGCCGAGGGCGCGGGAGGAGCCGCGCAGCAAAAACGGCTGCCCCACCTCCCGATCTTTACTCTCGCCGGCCAGATAGAAATTTTCGTAGTCGAGCTCGAATTCCAGTTCTGCCCCTTTAATAATCTGCTTTGCTGCCAGATAGCGGATAGCCAGAGGCGGGAGGTAGGCATAGAAACGAATCCGTTTTTGCAGTTTAATCAGCGGCAGGACTTCATTGGCAAGGACGCCGATGGGATTGTCAATGCGGGCGCGGTTGAGGGCCAGAGGTGAAGAAAATTTATGGGGATCTTTGACCAGAAAATCCCCGTCCTGCCGTAAGACGCCGGTCTCCAGCGCCAGGGAAAGAAATTCCTGGTACTTGTGAAAGCGGTCGTCGGTCAACAGGGCGAGTTGACCTGTTTCGAGACTGTGGTGGCGATGCAGTCCGAGAGACGTTAAGTCTTTACTGAGAAGAAAGGTGCGACGACGAAAGTCGCCAGGGGTCATCTTGCTGAAGGGGAAGCTGCGCAACAAGGAGGCAAAGAGGTGATCATGATTCACCGTCGTCATCCTGTAGATTGCGTCCATATAGGTCTGCATGATGCGGAATGCTTCTTTGCGCATGGCATGATGCGAGGGGAGGCGGTCTTCGAAATCGATCGGCTGTGTCGAATTGATATCGCTCATGATGGTGTCACAATCGAGACAATCCCCGGGCGTGATCGGCGCACCAAAGCGGATGTCAATATCGACCCCCTCCAGCAGCATCGCCCCCTCGATCAGGAGCTCTTCATGAAAGCGGGGCGCCAGATCCCCGAGGTAGCGTTCAGCGAGACGGCTGAAGGCATTCTCTTTGGCGCGTAAAGGGTAATAAGTGATGTTGACCGGGATGATCTGGGTGGGATGCGCCAGAATTTCCGATGGCGCGGTGATGCCGAAGAGCGACCTTAAGCGCTCCGCCTCGGCCGGAAACTCGGTGGCGAGAGCGTGTAACCGTTTTCGGTAGAATTCCGTGCGCAGCGCCAGGGTGGCGGCGCCGGTGTGAGGCGGTTTACGACCGCCGGCGCAGGAGATAGCGTAACGCGCCTGCTCGATAATGACTTTGTCCTTAACCATACAGCCTTCCGGAAAGATGATCCAGTTGGCTTCGCCGGTCAACAGGCTCTTGACCATCAAGCGGTCCCGGTCCGGGGCTTTGGTTGAGACTGCACCAAGGGCGTCGAGGAGGTTGCCGAAGGTGCCGCGAAAGAGCGCGGCGTCGGCCAGGGACCAGACCGGTCGCTGCGTCAGGGAGTAGATGTGATAAGGGAGGAGGAGAGTCTCGATGCGGGTAAAGTGATTGACGACAAAGATGGTCGGGGCGGCGGAAAGGTTTTCACCGCCATGCAGGTTGACGCGCACGCGGGACAGGTTTTCGAGGAGCGCGATGGCGTGACCGGAAGTCAAATAAGCACGACGATTCATTCTTTCCCTTTTCTGGCAAGCGGGGATCACAACGATGTGGCAAAGAGTCCTTGGCGGAGAAATCTCGGCCGGTTCGACATCAGGGCGTCGACTCCCAGCGCTTGATAATGACGGGCGTCGGCTAAAAAATCAACCGTCCAGATATGCACTTCGTGGCCGGAGGAACGCACGCGGTCGATAAAGTCAGCATCAATGCAGCGGTGCGCCTGCGAAGAAAGTCCGTCCGCCCTGCAATTCGAGAGAATCCCCAGAATCTTCTCCACCGAAGGCTGCCATGCGCCGACCAGTTTGGAGCGGTGATATTCGACATTAAGACAGGACTTGACCATCGGAAACGCTTCTTTGAGAGCTGCGAGCAGTAGCGCATCAAAGCTAAGAAAGCAGAGTCGTTCTGTGGCGATGTTGCTCGTCGTCAAGAGTTTACGTAACGGCGGGATAATCTCGGCGCCACACTTGATTTCGATAAAAAACTTCTTGCCGGCCGGGAGGATCGCCAGAATCTCGGTGAGGGTCGGAATCCTTTCCCCCTGCCACTGCGACCCCTTCCATCCCCCGAAATCGAGAGAACGTAATTCGGCCAGAGAACGGGTTGCAACGCGCCGATTGCCATCGGCCGTGCGACCGGTCATCGCGTCATGAATACAGACAATCTCGCCATCGCCGCTCAGGCGAAAATCGGCTTCGATCCCGTCTGCCCCCTGCGCAAATGCCAAACGGAAGGCGGCGAGGGTATTTTCCGGAGCATCAAAGGAAGCACCGCGGTGCGCGATAATCAAGGGTGCAGACATGTAGACTCCCTGGCAGCATGCGCCCGATCTTTTTTGCCAGATGGCGATGCAGATTCCTTTTTGATATCATTTTATCCCCGTTGTATAAGATTTCCCGTCCCGACGCTATAAAGATTTTCAGGGAAGAACTTCCCGGTTGCCCGCCGATAACAAGGCAGCAACTCAAGAAATCGACCAGCACGAGACACAACTACCATTCCCTGATAGCTCAGTCGGTAGAGCAGTTGAGCATGAAAATAACTATTAAGCCCGCAAGTCTTTAGATTTGCGGGCTTATTTGCTTTATTGTCAATACAGGGTCGATTTTTTTATGAGGAGCAATAAGAGGTTTCTTGTTATATGTCAAGCAGTTACGCTTTGTAGACTGTGGTGACATTTTATTAAATAAGGTCTTGTATGGCTCCTGGGCCGGATGGCTCCTCGTTGCGTTTTGGTTTGAAGCCTCAAAAACTCAATGAGATTTCAAAAAAGACTCTTTGATTGTGTGACGAGTTAATGATGCAAGTTTTACATGAATATCGGCTTAAATGACCTCTGGTTTAGATTACTCATCAAATGAACGTTTTTTGAGGCAGTCTCTTACGGAAATGGTGTTGATATAGGCTTCATAATCAATGGTGCGTGTGAATCGGTATTGACCCACCATCGGGCGTCCATGTGACCTCCCACCGAAAGAGCAAGGGCTTGAAATTTCGCATCTGTAGTATGCACTTAACGCCACCCGACAGATCACATTATGCATACAATAAATTGAATATCTCTGGGCAATCACCCAAATATCTCCGGCCATCTAGGCCTGCCGGCTTACCCAAGTCATGATGGCATCATCAGCTTGACGTTATCCGCAGGGCGCTCGAACGCGTTGCAAACCTCCAGGACGCGACGGGCAGCCGCAAGTTCGCTGAAATCTATTCTGCTGACAAAGTCTTGAGCCACGCTCATGACGCGGAGGAATGACGACGGGACCTTGTGATTAGAGAGCAGCTTAAGCGAGGAGATGTATTCGTTGCGGTAGACACTGGGGATCATGATCCGGCAAACGCCGGCCGCAACCAGTTCAGCGTTCATCATTGCCCGCGCAGTTCTGCCGTTACCGTCGTCAAAGGGATGGACTTCCGATATGAGGTACATCATAAATAGCGCCCGTGCCAAAGGATCGGACAGAGAATTGTAAAACGAAAAACCTTGGGTCAGGGTACCCTTTACCAATTCTGGAGCGACAAAGAAGGTACTCCCGGCCCGGTTGCCTTTTTCCTTAAATTCTCCTGGCCGCTTGTCCGGGCGGCCCTCAAGAATCGACATGTGGCGGCGCCGCAACAAGTCCAGGAATGAGGAGACATCCGATGGCAACCGCTGTAACTCAACAAGACTACCGACGACACGCCAAGTACCAAGGATGTCGTGGGCGTCTTCAGGCCGTGATTGGGGGATGACCCCCGAAAAAACAATCCCTAACGCCTCATCTACTTCGAACTCGGTACCTTCGATAAAGTTGGAGAAGTAGGCGTCAAAGAAGCTCTCGTTGTAAAAGGCAGCGCCTGGTTCATAGGTACGGTGCCGAGTTGGCAGAACGGTACGGGCAAGTGCGCTCCTGAGAGCTTCAAATTGTTCCAGTCGCAGCGGATCATACGGTTCCCCCTGGGAATATGATTTTGCAACTGGACTTTTCAAGTCTGCTTTCTGTGTTTGCAGCAGGCTTCCGATCAGCCTGTCAAGGAGTGAAAATTCCTTCTCAAAGCCGATATCCGTTGCAATCCTGCGAGCAAGGTCACGGATGCGGTTTAATTCTGACTCACCTTTGATGCGCAGGATGCTGACGAGTTTCTCTTCAACGACTTTCTGTCCTGCGGCCTTGGTTGCTCCTTCCATTCCCTTTGTATGAGAAAGGTTTTCTAGAAGAAAGCGGGAAGGAGACGCCATGTGGAGACCACCAATAAATGGCATGTCTCCTTCGGCTGGACCGGCACCTGATATTCTGACAATTCGCAGGCCAGGCAGCTCGGTCGTCTTTCTGTATTTGCAAGTGACAAAAACGGACCCGTCTTCGGCCGGCCGACTTTCAAGGGCAGTACGATAACTGATCACACCGGTGGGAGCTAGCATATCAATAATCTGCCAGCGATTCCTGGCAATGATGGCCTCCACCGGTTCGCTCATGTTACGGGTATAGAGCCGAGGCCCAATCTTTCGTGCAGTTCCCTGCCTAACCATTTGTGAGACGGAGCGCGTTGTGTCACTTTCCGAGAGGAAGACTTCTTGAAGAACATTTTTGTTCTGAATAGACATTCTTTGACTCCATCTTGTTATTTATTGTAATCATATTCCGCGATAATGACATTTTTAGAAACCAAAAAATTTAAAATGACATTTTTAGCAACCAAAAAATCAAGCAAGGCTGATCAGACCGGTTTGATACGAACTGATTTTGACATTTTCTGTCAACCGGTCGTTGCCAGCGGCAGTTCGTCGAGTCTGGTGGTATATCGCGGACTTCTTTTTTCTGCTTTCATCGCCCAACGCTGATCGGTCCCCTCCGCAAGGAGTTTGATCGTGCCGCGCCCCATCATGCGGTTGATCGAATCGACGGCGGTCATCAGGGATTGGGAGCGGGAAAGGCCGACGACATCTTCGAAGAGGTCGGGTTGGCGATTATGGATGGAGATCAAATTGGTGAGGAGGATGCCGGTCTTCTGGTAGGCAAAGCCGGGGCGGTAGATGGTGCGCAGGAGCTTGATTGCTGCCTGGGCTATGAGGCGGGTGTCATCGGTCGGGGGGATGGCGATGGAGACGGAGCGCTGATATTGCGGCAGATCCGTTCGGAAGGGATTGGTGCGCAGCATCACCCCGACCTCACGGGTCAGGAGTTGCTGGGTGCGCAGCTTTTCGGCGGCGCGGGTGGCGTAGGCGGCGACTGATTCTTCCAGCGGAGAAAGATCGCTGATCAGTTGGCCGAAGGAGCGGGAGGAGAAGATCTGCTGCCGTTCGGTGGGGCTCGTCATGAGGCCGAAACAGAGTTCGCCGTTAAGCTCACGGACGGTGCGTTCAAGGCAGACATTGAATTGTTTGCGGATAGTAGCGGGGTGAGCCTGTTGCAGGTCGCGGACGGTGCTGATGCCGATGGCATTGAGACGGGCGGTCAGGCGAGAGCCGACGCCCCAGACTTCATTCACCGGGAAGGAGGTCATCAGAGCGGCGATCTCTGCGGTCGGTAGTCCGTGCCAAGAGAAGACCCCTTCGTATTGTGGACGCTTTTTGGCGACGTGGTTGGCGAGCTTAGCCAGTGTCTTGGTCGGGCCGAGACCGACGCAGACCGGCAGGCCGATCTGGCGTTTGACCTCGTATCGGATGGTGCGGGCACATTCAAGGGGGGAGGGCTGAGCGCCGGTGAGGTCGAGGAAGCATTCATCGACGGAGTAGACATCTTGCACTGGACTGAATGTCGAGAGAAGCCGCATGACCCGCGCCGACATATCGCCATAGAGGGCATAGTTGCTGGAGAGAGGGACGATGCCATGGAGCCGGGCAAGGGCTTTCAGCTTATGCCAGGGTTCCCCCATGGGGATACCGAGCGCCTTGGCTTCAGCCGAGCGGGCGACAACGCAGCCGTCGTTGTTGGAGAGGACCACCACCGGCCGCCCTTGCAGCTTCGGTTGGAAGAGGGTTTCACAACTCGCATAAAAATTGTTGCAGTCAACCAGGGCAAAGATCATGGTTGATGTATCGCCCAGCGGATGGTCCCCCAGAGCGTGACTTCACCCTGGGCCTCTTTTTTGAGATCAGACGCACGGCGGATGACGAGCTCGCCATCAGCGACCGCCACCACCAATTGTGAGGCCAGAGGGGTCAGAGAACGATCGACGATCAGGAGGTCGCCGTCATAGATCCCTTCACTGACCAGCTCCTGACCCGAGGCCCGAAAGAAGAAGGTCGCTTCCGGATGCTCAATCAGACTTTGATCAAGACTGATGCCGCAATCGGCGTAATCGGCCGCCGGGGAGGGGAAGCCGGACGATTCGAGGCGGACAG
>JACUTW010000076.1 GCA_014859605.1 Desulfuromonadales bacterium | reverse complement strand
TCGATATTCGCTGCATATTCGGCGAGAAAGAAGGGAGCCGGCTTCATCTTCTTCAACCCGTCGAGACCAGCAGCAGCGATGCGGCTGCGGACTCTGGCATCAGCCAGAGTCAATCCGGCGGATGCTTCAGCAGCGGTAAGCTCTCGCGGGACGATGTCGAGAAGCAGGACCGAGATGCCGGCGTTGGCGAGGTGGGCAGCGATCGTTGCCCCCATGACCCCTGCGCCAAGCACTGCGACTTTGTTAATCTGTTGCATGGTTTTCCTCCTTAAGGGTTCCATCCTTCAAAAACTGCCATTTTCTGCATAGAGACCGTCAATCTTCTCCTGGTACTTTGCATAGATTACTTTGCGGCGCAATTTGAGGGTCGGAGTCAATTCGCCGCCGTCGATAGAAAAATCGTGAGCAAGAACAACAAAACGTTTGATCGACTCATAGCGGGCAATCCGGGCATTAACCTCGCCAATCCGCTCCGTAAAGAGTTTAACCACACGATCATTAATGACAAGATCTTCCAAATCGAAGAATTCGATCTGGTGATCGCGAGCAAACTCAAAAAGTCGCTCCATATTCGGGGTGATCAGGGCGACCAGATAAGGCTTGCGATCGCCATAGACGAATGCCTGGGAGATATACTTGTCGAGCTTCAACTCATTCTCGATCGGCTGTGGCGGAATATTTTTGCCACCAGCCGTAATAATCATCTCCTTCTTACGATCAGTGATGAAGATAAAGCCGTCTGCGTCAATATGGCCAATATCGCCAGTCTTGAGCCAGCCGTCGGCCAGAGACTCCTTCGTCCCCTCGGGATTATTATAATACCCCTTCATGACCTGCGCGCCCCTGACCGAGAGCTCGCCGTCGGCTTCAACCCGAAAGCTCGTCCCCGGCAGAGGAAGGCCGACCGAACCGAAGCGCACGAAATTCGGGCTATTAAAGCAAACGGCCGGGCTGGTTTCGGTCAACCCGTACCCCTCGAGGATGGGGACACCTATCACCCAGAAAAATTCGTTGATTGACTTGTCGAGAGGGGCCCCGCCCGAACAGAAGAAGCGCATACGCCCGCCGAAGCGTTCGCGGATTTTGGAGAAGATGAGGAAATCAGCAAGACGGTACTTGACTGCGACCCAGCCTGGGTTGCGCTTCTCGATATACTTAAGATCGACATAACGATGCCCGACCTTTAATGCCCAGTGAAAGAGTCCGCGCTTGAGGGCGGACATCTGGTGGACTTTTTCAAAGATGCTCGAATAGATCTTTTCAAAGAGACGCGGCACTCCGACCATCGCCGTCGGTTTGATTTCGAGCATATTCTCGGAAACCTTTTCGACACTGTCTGCAATCGCCATCAACGAGCCGCCCATGATCGTCGTGTAGTAGCCGGCGGTCCGTTCAAGAATATGGCTGAGGGGGAGGAAGCTGAGCATCACCTCATCCGCTGTGATCACCCCGGCAATCTCGATGATATTAAAGGCATCAAAGAGGATGTTGCCATGGGTCAGCATCACCCCCTTGGGGATTCCGGTCGTCCCCGAGGTATAGATCAGGGTCAAAAGGTCATCTTGAGTGATCCGCTCGATCGTCCCTTCGATCTCACTCCGTTCGTCCGCGGTAATCGGCAGATCGATCTCGGAGAGTTGATAGAAGGTGCAGACCGGGAGGGAGGGATCGCCAAGAAAACGCTCGAAGGAGATGACCAGCTCGACAGCAGGGATCGCCGGACGGATCGAAACCAGCTTGGCATACTGACTGCGGGTCGAAACAAAGACGATCTTCGCCCCGGAGTGCTGCAGGGCATAGGCAATCTGCTCCGGGGTATTGGTCGGATAGATCGGCACAGTCACACAACCGGCACAAAGGATCCCCATGTCGGCAATGACCCAGCCCGCGCGATTTTCGGAAAGGATAGCGACCCGATCGCCCGGCTTGACCTTGCACTTTACCAGACCGCGAGCCGCCATCAGGACGCGGTTGTAATACTCTGCATAACTTAAAGTGACGAAGTGCTGCTGGCGACGATACTTCAAAGCCGGTTTGCCGGCAAACCGGCTGGCATTCTGGCGAAGCATGTCGGGAATCGACTTATAGGGGATCTTCTCCATGTGGGCACCTTTCTCCTCTAAGTAGCAACGGTGACCAGACGATATAATAACCTTAACGTCTATGTCAAGTACATTTTATAATATTATTCTATTTAATGCCAAGGCCTGAAAATCAATTTTCATTTCTAGCGGGCGCGTACCTGCTGCTGACCAAGAAAAAATCCGGCAAAGAGAGCTTGACAAACCGAGGCCAACAGATCGATGCCCGTTATCAGCCTTGGTCAACAATATTTTATTTAAGGATGAAAGTTAAAATTTCTTTTATATATCATATTGTTGAAATGAAATATAATATGATGGATACGAGGGCATGGGAATCAACATGATGTAATTTGATATTTATAATCTTATGTACTTGTTCCGAATAATTTTGTTCTTGACATAAACGTCAATGTGATAGTAGTCATTTAACAGCGTTTTATTTTCTAAATTCGAGCCAGTCCTCACAAATCAAGGAGAACCTGAATGATCGATGAAATTTTTGCAGGGATGGCAACACGTTACAAAAAAGGCAAGTTTAAAGAAAAGACCGTCTTCTACTTTACCCTTGACGATGTCAAAAAAACCCTGACGTTTGACCTTGAATCCTGCACCATCGAAAACGGCAAGACCGTCGAAAATGCAGATTGCTTCTGCAAAACCAGCCAGGAATTATTTCTGAAAATTGTGCAGAACGGTTATCAGCCGGGAATGAAGGACTTCATGAGCGGCCAGATCAAATCGAACGCACCGTTTCTCCTACAGCAATTCATGGGTGCATTTACCAAAGGAGAAGCAATAAAAACTAACTTTTCTTGATCTGGCCGGTTGGGCGATGTGTTTCGCTGCAAAGACCGGAGTTGTTTCTGTCCGTTCAATCCACAACGAAGGAGGAGACCGTGGGACGAAGAATTTTATGGTTATTGGCCCTTGCTGGGACACTGTGGCTGCCGGGGTGCGGTAGCGACAACAAAGATGTCGGCGAAGAGTTACAGATCGATCGCAAGGGCTTCACCGCCTATTTCGATCTCACCGCCAAGATCCTCCCCTTTCCGAGCAACCTGCTCTTCAGCGGATCAACCGACGGCACCCTCAATATCCCGGTGGCGAATCCAGCGGATTTTTCCGATCCCAAGGTCGCCATGAACGCTCTCGACGGGTTCTCCACCATCGCCCCGATCAGCACCACCTTCAGCAGCGCTATCGATCCCTCTACCCTGACGACGGCGAACGTCCGGGTCTTCGAAGTCACCCTCTCCGGGATCGGCGGCGCCGTGACCGGCATCTCGCGGGAACTCGCCTTCGGCTCGGAGTTCGTCGCGACCCTCTCTACTGTCGATCCGACGAACTCGACCCTGGTGATTCTGCCGATCAAACCGTTGAAATCACAGACCAGCTACCTGCTCATGCTGAGCAACGGCATCAAGGGGGCGGACGGTCAGGATCCCCAGACTTCCGCCCATTACCTGATCGCCAAAACCCCCAACAGCCTGGTCGGCACCCCGGCCGCTACTCTGGAACCAGTGCGGCAACTCGTCAACTATCAGGAAGCTGCCCTGGCGGGGCAAGAGATCGACAAATCAACGATCATCCTCAGCTGGACCTTCACCACCCAGTCGACCGGAAACGTTCTGAGTGCGGTGAGAACGGCGGCGACGGGAACAGCGACGGTCAATCCGTCGCCGGTTCGGACGACGGCGGATCTCCTCGGTGCCGGTCCCGGCATCGCCAACGTTTATGTCGGCCAGCTCACCCTCCCCTACTACCTGACCAACGCCAGCGCCAGCCCGATGGACCCCCTGACCACCTTTTGGCAGGGAGTCTCCGGATCGAACCTGACCTTCCTGAATCCCACCCCAGTGGCTAAGAGCACCGAGGCCATTCCGCTCTTGGTCTCCCTGCCGAATGCGAACAGTGGCCGGACCAAGCCGACGACAGGGTGGAAAGTGGCGATCTACCAGCATGGCATCACCACCAACCGCACCACCATGTTGGCGATTGCCGATAGCATGGCCAGTGCCGGCTTCGCCGTCGTCGCCATCGACCTGCCGCTGCATGGCCTGGCCCCTGGCCATCCCCTCCGCTCCCCTGGGGAGCGGACCTTCGATCTCGATCTGGTCAACAATACGACCGGAGCGCCGGGCGCGGACGGCTTCGCCGACAGCTCCGGCACCCACTTCATCAACCTGGCCAGCCTCTTGACCTCGCGGGACAACGCCCGCCAGGGGATCGCCGACCTCTTCGCCCTGACCAAGTCGCTCTCCACCATCGATGTCGACGGCGACAGCTTGGCCGATTTCGACAGCAGCGAGATGTACTTTATCGGCCACTCCCTCGGCGGCATCCTCGGCTCGGTCTTTCTCGCTCAGGAACCGACGGTCAAAGCGGCGGTCCTCGGCATGCCGGGGGGCGGCATCGCCAAACTTCTCGACGGCTCCGCCAGCTTCGGTCCGAAGATCGCCGCCGGACTGGCGACCAAGGGGGTGATCAAAGGGACGGCGGCCTATGAAAGCTTCCTCGGAGCAACCCAGACCGTCATCGATTCGGCTGACCCGATCAATTACACCGCGGCCACCGTCACCGGGCGGGGGGTCCTCCTCTTCGAGGTGGTCGGCGATGGCGCCGGCGCCCTTCCGGACCAGGTCGTCCCCAACAACGTTATGGCCAAGGCTCCCGTCGGCACGGTCCGGGCACCGCTGGCCGGTACCGACCCCCTGGCCGCATTCATGGGGCTGACCCCGATCAGCAGCACGACGTCAAATTCGAGCCTGAAAGCCTGGCTGCGCTTCACGGCCGGGGACCATGCCTCCATCCTCAGTCCGGCTGCTTCGCCAGCGGTGACGACGGTGATGCAGGGGGCGATGGCGACCTTCCTGGCGACTAACGGTGCCACCGTCGCCATCGCCGATACGACGGTGGTGCAATAATGGAGCGCTTCAATTCACTCTTGCCCAAAGGGGGGCATATGAAACTCAAAAAATTCGAATCGTTGACCCAGCATCTCCGCACCGGTAGCCTGGCTCTTCCGGCTCTGGCTTTGGCGGCTCTCCTTGCCACTCCCGTCTACGCCTTTCAATTCGGGGAGGGAGAGCTAAAGGGCAGCCTCGACACCACCCTTTCCTACGGTACCATCTGGCGGGTAGCGGACCAGGATCCCCGCTTGATCGGCACTAGCAACGCCCCGCTCAATGACGGTAAGGGCTCTGCCCGCTCGGTGAATACCGACGACGGCAACATTAACTATGACAAGGGGCTGGTCAGCAACGCCGCCAAGGTGACTTCAGAGCTGGGGTTGGACTATCGGCGCTTCGGCCTCTTTGTGCGTGGCACAGCCTTCTACGACTATGAAAACATGAAGGGGGACCGGGAGAAAGCGCCGCTGACGAACGAAGCCCTCGACTTGGTCGGCAAGGATGTTCGCCTCCTTGACGCCTTCATCAAAGGCGCATTCGAGCTTGGCGAGATGCCGGCTCAGATTCGCCTCGGCGATCAGGTGGTCAGTTGGGGGGAGAGCACCTTCATCCAGAACGGCATCAACATCATTAACCCGGTCAACGTCAACGCCGTCCGGCTCCCCGGTTCCGAGGTCAAGGAGGCTCTCCTCCCCGAAGGGATGGTTTGGGGGTCGATCAGCCCCAGCCAGAACACCACTTTTGAAGGGTTTTACCTCTACGACTGGAAAGAGACCGAGATCGATCCGCCGGGGAGCTACTGGAGCACCAACGACTTTGCCGGCGCCGGCGGCAGTCGTGTCATGCTCGGCTGGGGCGGCGTCCCTGACACCGCTCCGCCTTCCAGCGGCGCCGTCGTTGGCCGCTCAGCGACACAGGAGGCTTCCGATTCCGGCCAGTACGGGCTGGCGTTCCGTCTCTTCGCTCCGGGATTGAACGATACCGAATTCGGCCTCTTCTTCATCAACTATCACAGCCGCATGCCGATCATTAACGCCCGGACCGGAACGGCCGCTGCCGCCGCCGGGATCGATCCCCTCGGACGTAAATACGCCGAAACTTCGAGTTATTTCCTCAGTTATCCGGAAGACATCAAGCTCTACGGGATGAGCTTCAACACCCAGCTGCGCCAATCGGGGATCGCCTTGCAGGGGGAGGTCTCCTACCGCAATGATGCACCGTTGCAGATCGACGATATCGAGATCATCTTCGCCGCCCTCAGTGCTCAGGACAACCTCAGCCCAGGCAACACCGGCGCCGCCCCCCTCGCCCAATACGGGCAGATGGGCCTCATTCCTTTCGAGAGCGATATCCCCGGCTACATCAAACGGGACGTGGTGCAGGTACAGACCACGGCAACCAAACTCTTCGGCCCGACCCTGGGCGCCAACCAGTTCGTGCTGGTCGGCGAAGTCGGCCTAACCCACGTTCGCGACATGCCGGACAAGAGCGAGTTGCGCCTGGATGGCCCGGGCACACCGATCAGCGGCAACTCAAATTTGACCGCCTTACACTTCGGAGAGATCGAACCGGCGAGGGCCTTCGCCGATGCCAACTCCTGGGGTTATCGCCTCGTCGGCAAGCTCGATTACAATAACGCCATCGGCGCCGTTACCCTCTCCCCGCGGATCGCCTGGGCGCATGACGTTAGAGGCAACTCCCCCGGCCCCGGCGGCAACTTTGTCGAGGGGCGCAAGGCTGTGACTGCCGGGCTCGGCGTTGACTATCTGAACAGCTGGGGGGCCGACCTCAGTTACACCAACTTCTTCGGTGCCGGACGCTACAATCTGCTTAACGACCGCGACATCGTCGCCGTCAACATCAAGTATTCATTCTAAGACAGGAGACGTCATCATGCGAAAAGAATCGATTGTTGCCATGGGGGCCATGCTTCTGCTGCTCGGCACCGCGAGCCCGGGCGCGGCGAAATTGACCCCGGAAGAGATTTCCCGCCTAGGCCAGGATCTCACCCCGCTTGGGGGGGAGATGGCCGGCAATGCCAATGGAACGATCCCCCCGTGGAAGGGGGGGATCAACAAACCGCTGGCGGGGTATAAAAAGGGAGATCACCATCCCGATCCCTTTGCCGCCGACAAGCCCCTCTTCACTATCACCGCCGGCAACTTGGGGCAGTACTCTGACCAGTTGACCGCCGGCCACAAGGCGATGCTGAAGACCTACCCGACCTTCAGCATGAAGATCTACCCGACCCAGCGCAGCGCCGCCTCTCCCCAGCGGATCTATGACGCCACCCGCAAGGTGGCAGCGACAGCCGAACTGGTCAACAACGGCGACGGAGTCAAAGGGACCGTCAACGGCATCCCTTTCCCGATCCCCAAATCCGGGATCGAAGTCATCTGGAACCATCTGCTGCGTTTCCGGGGAGAGATCGCCGAGCGTCGTATCGCCCAGGCAGCGATGACGCGGGGGGGAGATTACACCCTGGTCAAGTTCAACGATGAATTCAACCTCATCTACAGCAAGGCAGGGATCAGCGAAAAAGAGCTGGAGAACAAAATCCTCCTCTTCAAGCAGGAAGTCACTTCACCGGCGCGTCTAGCCGGTGAGATCCTGCTTGTCCACGAAACTCTCAACCAGATAACCGAGCCTCGGGCCGCGTGGGTTTACAATCCCGGGCAGCGCCGGGTGAGAAGGGCGCCTAACGTCTCCTATGACAACCCCGGCACCGCCTCAGACGGCATCCGCACCAATGACCAGTTCGACATGTTCAACGGCGCCACTGATCGCTATAACTGGAAACTGGTCGGCAAAAAGGAGATCTTCGTCCCCTACAATTCTTACAAGTTGCACAGCGATTCCCTCAAGCACAAGGATATCCTGACGCCGCTGCACGTCAATCCCGAGCACCTGCGCTATGAACTGCACCGGGTCTGGGTGGTGGAGGCAACCCTGAAGGAGGGGTCGCGCCATCTCTACAAAAAACGCACTTTATACGTCGATGAGGACAGCTGGCAGATCCTGGTGGTCGATATCTACGACAACCGCGACCAGCTCTGGCGGGTCTCGGAAGGGCACCCGATCAGCTACTACGAAGTGCCGACCTTCTGGACCACCCTCGAAGTTCATACCGACCTGCAATCCGGTCGCTATCTGGCGATCGGCCTCGACAACGAAAGCAGCATGTATGACTTCGACATCAAGCGCACCATGAACGACTATTCCCCCGGAGCGCTGCGCCGGGAAGGGACCAGATAGTTCAGGAAAGTTTCGGCGGCCGGATCGCGGCGATCCGGCCGCCGAGAAGAAGAGAAGAATCCATCCCACCAGCTCAAATGAATTCGTTTTATGAAAAACGTACAGGGTTTGACCTCAGTAGCCGGGCAGCCCTGCAGTCGCACACCAAATATTAGCTTTTGCATCGGGAGTCCTTATGAAATCCGCTTCACCTTTGAGATTATGGTTGGGTGGTCCCCGCCGCATCTTCCTCCTTCTCGGATCATTGATCGTGGTGGCCAGCCTCAACTGGAGCGCAACCGCCGCTGCGTCAATGGCAGTGAAAGCCCGACTGGTTGAACGGTCATTGCTGCTGGCTGGTTCCAACGTCAATGGCCTGACGGTAGCGGTCGGAGAGAGAGGACATATCCTCCGTTCTGAAGACAACGGGCGGAGCTGGCAGCAGGCCGAGGTGCCGACCCGCGCCACCCTCACCGGAGTCTTCTTTCATGACAAAGATATCGGGTGGGCGGTCGGCCATGACCAGACCATCCTCAAAACGACCGATGGCGGAAAGGTCTGGAAGCTAGTCCATGCTCCCACCGATGCTGAAAGCCCGCTCCTAGATGTCTGGTTCGCAGATTCCCGCAACGGCTATGCCGTCGGCGCTTATGGAACTTTTCTCGAAACCGGGGACGGGGGAGAGAGCTGGCGTGAGCGCCGCATTGCCGAAGAAGATTTCCACCTGAACCAGATCGTAAGCGCCGGAGGGGAGCGTCTCTTTATTGCCGCCGAGGCCGGCAAGATAATGCGCTCGGAAGACGGCGGCAAGATATGGGCACTATTGCCCCCCCCGTACACAGGATCCTTCTTCGGGGCGTTGCCCTTGGGGGCGAAGTCGCTGCTGATCTTCGGTCTGCGCGGGCACCTCTTCCGCTCTGACGATGCGGGGGAAAGCTGGAAAAAGATCCCCACCGGAACCGAAGCGAGCCTGACCGATGGACTCCTCCTTGCCGACGGAACTATCGTCATCGCCGGTCTGGCAGGGACGCTATTGATCAGCCTTGATCAAGGACAGACCTTTTTCAGCCACCAGCAGAGCGATCGAAAAGGATTCACTGCCCTCCTGTCAGCCGGCGCCGGCCAACTGGTGGGAGTCGGAGAGTTCGGGGTAAAGCAGCTCTCCATCAATTCTATCTTAACGGTGAAATAGCATGAGCGAAGAAAAAAAACCTGCCCGCATGGTCGCCGTTATCAAGAAGCTGGAACAACTGATCTTTGGCAAGCGCCGCCTGATCATTGGCCTCTTTGTCTTGGTGACGATCTTCATGGGGTACTCAGCGACCAATCTGCGCATCGATGCCGGATTCAGCAAGTTGCTGCCACTTCAGCACGAGTACATGAAGACCTTTACCACCCATGGCAAGGAATTCGGCGGTGCAAACCGAATCCTGATCGCCTTGATGGCGAAGGATGGAAACATCTTCACCCCGGCTTTCTTTGCGACACTGGAACAGGCGACCGCTGACCTCTTCTTTGTCCCCGGAGTCGATCGAGCTCAAGTCACCTCCCTCTTCACTCCCAATGTGCGTTATACCGAGGTAGTGGAAGACGGCATTGCCGGGGGGAACGTTATTCCGTCCGATTTTCGCCCGACACCCGAAGGATTGGAACAGGTGCGGCGGAATATCCTCAAGGCGGGGATTGTCGGCCGACTGGTGGCCAACGACTTTTCCGGGGCGATGATCAGCGCCCAGCTGATGGATACCGATCCGAATACCGGCAAGAGGCTTGATTACATCGCCGTCGGCCGGCTCCTGGAAGAGAAGATCCGCGGCACCTACGAAGATGACAAGGTCGAAGTCCACATCATCGGCTTCGCCAAGGTGATCAGCGATATCGCTGATGGGGCGCTGCGGATCGTCCTCTTCTTCTTCATCGCCATGGTGGTGACGACTCTTTTGGTCTTCTTCTATACCCGCTCCGTCAAGCTGACCCTGCTGCTGATCGTCTGTTCCCTGGGGGCGGTGACCTGGCAACTTGGGATGCTCCCCCTCCTCGGCTTCGGCATCGATCCGATGGGGCTGCTCGTACCGTTCCTGATCTTCGCCATCGGTGTCAGCCACGGTGTCCAGATGGTCACTGCCAACGCCGCGGCGGTGCATCGCGGAGCCGACAGCCAGGAAGCGGCCAGGATCAGTTTTCGACAACTCTTCATCCCCGGCACTATTGCACTGGCGAGTGATGTTGTTGGCTTTATCTCTATCTGGCTGATCAAGGTTCAGGTCATCCAGGAGATGGCGATCACCGCCAGTCTCGGGGTGGCGGTGATCATCCTGACCAACCTGATCCTGCTGCCGGTTCTCCTCTCCTACCTTCCCACTAACAAAGGATACCGACATCGGGTCGACGAGCAGACCCATGTGCTGCGGCCCGTCTGGCATTTCTTCGCCAGGGCGACCGAACGCAAGCCAGCCATGGTCATTATCGTCGTTTGCGCCGCCCTACTCGCCTTCGGTCTCTGGAAGGGCGCTGACGTCCAGATTGGCGACATGCACAGCGGGGTACCGGAGTTGCGGGCGGAGTCCCGCTACAACCAGGACAGCGATGCGATCACCAGACACTTCTCCATCGGTGTCGACACCATCTCAGTGATCGTCGAGACCAAAGCGGAAGGGTGCATCGACTACGACATCATGACAAACATCGACAATTTCTCCTGGCACATGCAGAATGTCGCGGGAGTGCAGACGGTCATCAGTCTGCCGGGAATTGCGAAGGTGATCAATACCGGCTGGAACGAGGGGAACCTCAAATGGCGGGTGTTGCCGGGCAATCAGACGACAATGGTACAGGCCGTCGGCTACGTGCCGACCAGTAGCGGACTGCTCAATCCGGACTGTTCAGTCATGCCGGTGATGATCTTTATCGAGGACCACAAGGCAAAAACGATCGCCCACATCGTCTCTGAGGTCAAAAAGTACCAGACGCAATTCGGCTCAGATGAGATCATTTTTCGTTTAGCCACCGGCAACGCCGGGGTCATGGCGGCGACCAACGAAGTAGTTGAAGCCGCCCAGTTTCCGATTCTCCTCTGTGTCTTTCTTGCCGTGATCGTCCTCTGCTTCATCGAATTCCGGTCGACCCGTTCGATCCTGTGCATCGTGGTGCCTCTCGGTCTGGTTTCGATCCTTTCCTATGCCCTGATGAGCCTCCTCGGGATCGGACTCAAGATCTCTACCCTGCCGGTCGTCGCCCTCGGGGTTGGGGTCGGGGTCGATTACGGGATCTATATCTTCAGCCGACTGCGCAGCTATCTGAACGAAGGCCGGAGCCTGTCGGATGCTTATCTGCACACCCTGGCGATCACCGGTAACGGCGTGGTCTTTACCGGCGTGACTCTCGCCATCGGCGTGGCAACTTGGATCTTCTCCCCGCTGAAATTCCAGGCCGACATGGGGATCCTCCTCACCTTCCTCTTTCTGGTGAATATGCTCGGTGCCATCATCCTGCTGCCGGCCCTTGCCTGCTGGCTTTTACCACAACGCAAGGAGTGAGGTCTTTCCTCTTCTCCATAAAAGGTCGGCATTGACCGGTCAGGTATCCGGGCAATTGCGGTCGAAAACAAGACCACTGTCTCAAATCTTGTCCGCACGGCCCTCGGTCTCTCCAGAGGGCGCATTCAGGGATTCATAAGATGGCCAAGTTCAATCAATGTAAGGCCATGAACTTTTCTGAACCAGGCTAACCGTTCAATTGAATCCTCTGGATATGGGAAAGGAAGATAGCCGAGGAACTCAATTATCCTGGGAGTATATTGTAAAACCGGTGCGGCGCCGTGCTCCCAGTTCCAGATCGAGGAGGGGGTAACGCCGATGATTTGAGCGACGT
>JACUTW010000075.1 GCA_014859605.1 Desulfuromonadales bacterium | reverse complement strand
ATCCCCGGATTCCAAGTTACATCCTTATAATGCAGGGTATCGGCCTTAACCCGCAGATCTCCAGTGAACTGAATGCGGTCAGTGGCGGTATGTTTCTCGGTTACGTCGAGGCGCTTGGAAATTTCTGACAACTCTTTGGTCATCTGATCGAGTTTGAGCTGAAGTTCGGCAGTATCGGTTTCTGCGCGCAGGGCCACCGGGGAAAGGAGCAGCGCGGTGGCGCAAATGGCGATAAACTTTTTCATCGTTAATTCTCCTGTATTAAATTGGATAAAGGATCAACCGCAGGTCTGAGGCTGGTCAGAGTCGGCCGCATGATCGAAGAGGAACTGCTGGATGTCTTTCATGTCTGCCGGGGAAATGTTTTTTATGGCGTCAGGATTTTTGCTGTGCTTGTCGGTCTCGAAGAATCGATCCCACTGCGCCTGAGTCTTGGAGAGAGGGGACATTTCACCACCTACTCCGCCGCTGGAGTGGCATTCTTTACAACTCTTTTTGAAGAGGGCTTTCCCCTTCTTGGGGTTTCCTCCCTCGGCAGCGAGAGCGAAACTGGCGGCAAGGACGGTGGTGAGGAGCAGGACGAGGAAGATGCGGATCGTGGTCATGATAATTCCCTTTCGTGAAAAAATGTTAACGATACTGCTTTTAAATATTACATAGAATGTGCCGAATGCAAGAATTTATTTTACAATCTATACAACTATATGATTTTAAGAATATATGGGGAGTATTAATCTTTTTTCTTGCGAATTTCTGCTGCCTTGTCTTCCGCGAAATGGCAAAAAAGCGCCGCTCCTTGGCGGAGGGGCGGCGCTTTTGAAGAGCTTAATTTTTAGTTCACCGTTGCTAGGGGTCAATCATGGGATACTCATTCGGATCGGCTTTTGCCCAGTCAACGATGGAACCGGTGTAATTGGCTACGTTTTCATATCCCATCAACCGGCAGAGAAAATAGAAGAAACCACTGCGATGCCCGATGGTGCTGTAGGCGACGATTTTTGGGTTGTTGTCTAAGGTTATTCCACGAGCTGCAAGGAGATTTTTTAACCCTTCGTAGCTAAGGATCGATTTGTCTTTTGCGTTGAAGCATTCTGTATAGGGGAGGTTGATAGCGCCGGGAATATGTCCTGGGCGGGCTGCGCCATTAAGGTCGTCTCCTACATACTCCTTTGCGGCGCGCACATCGATCAGGATAAACCCCGCTGCAGGAGTCGTAATGAAATGTTCTTTCACATACTCTTTGGTGACGGATTCCACCATCTCAGGGTTGATCATTGCGGTGAATGTGGTTTGAACAATAGAAGGATGAACTATAGCTGCCGACTCCACCGGCATATCTTGAGCTTTCCAAAGATCCCAACCGCCGTTCAGGACGGTGACGTTGGTGCAGCCCATATATTCGAGGATCCAGAACAATCGACCACCAGACCCCAGAGATGCAGTGGTATTGTCGTAGATGAGTATTTTACTGTCACGGGTGATGCCGAGCTTTCCTAATTCATTGGCAAGGTCGGAGTCTGGCTTAAGCTTCCCGTTTGTCTCAAAAAGACTCGGCGGGGCGAAGATGGCGCCGGGTATATGGCCGGCATCATATTCGTCTTGGGTGCGGCGTGCGTCGAGGACAGTGGTCTGTGACGGAATTTCATACCCTGGCGACGGTGTAGCCAGGAGTACTGCATTGGGAAACACCGTGGCATCGCCGGTCAGCGCCGGTGCCGGCGTCGTCTCGCCGCCACTATTGCCACACCCGCCAAGCAGGGGCAACAGTAGTACCATAAGGAATAAACTGACCACGCAACTGTGAAAGATTCTCATCGCACATCCTCCTCTTGATGTTAGAAACCGCGTTGTGCAGGGCTCATTTTTCTTCACTGCGGGCGGTTTGCAAGGCTGTACCCAGGATGGGCACTTCCGGTTTTGCTGTCGCTTCAAGGTAGGTGGAATAGTAGCCGTAGTACTCCTGATCACGGGTGTGGACAGCGTTAACCAGAATCCCGAGGATTTCCCCTTTGACCTCCTTGACCATGCGGATACTCTTTTTCACCATCGGATAGGTGGTGAGACCGGCGCGCGCGACAACGATCATGCCATCGAAAAAGCGGCATAAAACGCGGGCGTCCGCCACAGAAAGAATAGGGGGGGAATCGCAGATAATCACGTCAAAGTCTTTTTCGAGATTGTCAAGCAAGGTTGCCATGCGATTGGAATTGAGCAGCTCATAAGGATTGGGCGGTATCGGTCCAGCCGGGATAACGATCAGGTTTTCATGGCTCCCTTTGTTGAGGATCGCTTTATCGTTACTGCCGGCGAGATAGCTGCTTAACCCGATTTGGTTGTGAAGTTTGAAGACCTTGTGCAGAGTCGGCTTGCGCAGGTCGGCATCGATCAGCAGAACCCTCGATCCGGACTTGGCCATGGTCAGGGCTAAATTTGTGGCAGTGGTGGTCTTGCCCTCGCCGGCAATCGAGCTGCTGATCAAAATGTGGCGGGGGGGAATGTCGGCTGCAGATAACAACAGCGTGGTGCGTAAGGCATTGTAGTTCTCGGTGAACTCCGAGCGGGGCGCGGTCCTGACAATCTCCTTCATATTCGCCGGTACCCGGTTGAAAGTGATGCTGCCCAGGGCGGGAATTTTGAGGAAATTGGTGACGTCTTCTGCCGCCTTGATGCGGATATCCTGGTGATCAAGGAAGAAAGCGATACCGACGCCGCAGCATAAACCGAGGATCAATCCGAGGAGCAGATTGAGCGCGACCATGGGGCGCACCGGGCTCTGCGGAATTTTAGCATTTTCAACAATACTGATATTAACCGGCTGTCTTTCGCCAACGACGCTCTGATCCTTGATTTTGGTCAGGAGGGCATCATACAGCTGCCGGTTGGTGTCGATCTCCCGCTTGAGAACACTGTATCCCACATATTTTTCATTCAACCCCAGGGCCATGCTCTTGGTCTGATTAAGCTGATTGCGGAGACTATTTTCGTTGGCCAGGGCGAGCTCGTACTGGTTCCTGATTTTCTGGATGATCCGGTTGATCTCTTGCCGACGTTTATCTTTGAGGATATTCAAATCGGCAACGGCCTTGAGCATCATCGGATGCTTGGCGCCGTATTTACTGGAAAGTTCCATATTCATCTGTTCGGCCTGAAGTATCTGGGCGCGCAGGACGTCCAGTGCCCCACCTTCCGAGACCGACAGGACGTTTTCCGCGTCATCGAGATTCCCTGCGGCAGCGCGGACCTTGTCATACAGGAGCTTGTGTTCCTTGGTTCTCGATTCAGCGCTGATCAGTTCCCGGCCCAACTGCGTCAGGGCTTCCGGTATGATCGTCGCCCGTTCTTCCATGGTGACGAGATTGTTCTCTTCCATGTAGGTTTGCAGTCTTTTCTCGCTGGCTTGTAACTTTTTCAGTTCGGCATCAGCTCTTGGCTTCAGCCAGTCGAGGCTGCGTTGGGTGGAATCCATTTTCAAGTCGAGGGATTTTTCGAGATAGGCCTGAACAAAGGTGTTGGCGACCAGCGCGGCAAACTCCGGGTTGGGTGAAGAATACGTCACTTCGGTAATACGGCTCCCCTGTACCGGCCTGACCCGAATGTTTTTCAGGAGCTGTCGGGCCACCTTGTCGCTGGCAGTCCAGGCGCTCGGGTCGACAGATTCGTCACCAACCTTTTCTTCGGTTGGGGTAGAACGGGGAAAGAATCCCCGCAGGCTCTGCAAGACGGTGCTGAACCGGGACGGGCCGTCCGGTCTTTCCCGTTCAGCAATTCCGCCCTCCAGTCCGAGGAGGTCGACAACACGGCGGGCAACTCCATGGCTGCGGATCAGTTGAAATTGGGTGCTGTAAAACTCCGGGTCCAGAGGCTGGATCCGGTTGCTGCCGGGCAGGTTATCGACTTCGACCCGCTCAATGATGATCTTGGCGGTGCCGTCATAAACAGGCGTCGTCAGCAAGGTCACCAGCAGAACCACAGCAAAAATTCCGCCGCCGACGGCCGCGATAATCTGCCAGCGTTTGAGTAAAATCTTTAAATAGTCCTGCAAATTGCGATTTCGGTCGTACATCACAATACTCCCTTCCTCACTGCGACCCTGCGTGTTCAAGACGCAAGGACCGCCTTTCATGTCGCCTGTTTCTAAAAGAAGCTTTCAGGGATGACCATGACGTCTTCCGGCATGAGCTTTTCGTGGAGTCCTACCTTTTCAATCACTTGTTCGACCCCGTTGATCTTGCGGATGATCTTGATCTTGCTCTGCGCCGCCAGCGGGGTAAAACCGCCGGCCATGGTAATCGCCTTGATCACCGTGGTATCGGGTTCGACAGTGAAAGCCGACGGGCGGTTAACCTGACCGGTGACATAGATCACCGCTGCCTTGGCGATGGTGACGGAATCTCCGTCCAGCAGTGGGATATCGACGCTCTCCGCTCCTGATTGAAGCAGGTCAGCGATATTGACTTCGATGCTCTTTTCTTCAGTGGCACCGTTTGATCTGGCGCGGCGAATGGTCGCCTTTCGTCCGGCCCCCCTGGTCAAACCGCCGGCTTTTGACACCAACTCCAGCAGGGTGGTCGGGCCGCTTAGTTCGTAAAGACCAGGGCGGACCACTTCTCCGATGATAAAGACTTTCTTGCTGCGGAACTCTTCGACAAAGATCGAGACCTGCGGGTTGACGATGAAGTCGGCAGCAAGTTTCGTGGCCATCGTCTGTGACGCATTGGCGGTGGTCAGGCCGCCGATCCGCACTCTGCCGGCGAGGGGAAAGAGGATGTAGCCGTCATTGTCGACTCGCGCCACCGTCGTCAGATCCGGATGGTCGTAGATGGTGATTTTCAAGACATCACCCGAACCAATCTGGTAATCGTTTTCAGCGCCGACCGCGCAGTTGCTCGACAATCCAAAGAACAGAAGAAAAATAAGGAGCAATAAACGATGATTTTTCATGTTCGACCTCTTTTCAGAACCAGATTAGCGTTTATCCTCTGTGCCGGGATTTTCTCCATCCCCTTCAAGGGGAGGGCCGGGGTGGGGATGGGAAGTTTTCCGCACCCATAAGACCCATCCCCCTCCTAACCTCCCCCCTTGAAAGGGGAGGGACTGAACCTTGCGAAAGATTGAAACTAATCAGGTTTCAAAATGCCGCGGTCGCGCGCAGAAAGATGGTGCTGCTGCGATAATCTTCTGAATTAAAGTTGGAGTCGCGTTCTCGATATTCATAGCCAACACCCAAATTGACCCAGGGGCGCGGCGCAAAGCCGAGGGTGGCGCGGCCGCCAAACTCGTCATAATAATAATCGGATGCGATGCGGTTGCCGATGTTCACCGTGCCGTCGTATTCGTTGCGATCAAAGAAAAGATTGCCATCGATCCGCCACCTTGCCGCCATCCGCTGCCGATAGCCGAGCAGCACCCGATGCGAAAGGATGCTTCGTGCCCCGATCTGGTTGGTTTCGAGGATGCGCCGCGTCCCCTGCAGGTAGATGGAGGTCTTTGGTGTGAAAAAATAATCGACCTGCGCTTCGCCGAGATAAGCATTCGATTCCGTTGTGTCGTCGTCCCGCATGCCGTAACCGACCTTGACGCGACCGCGCGTGTTGGCGCTGGTCTGCATCTGAATGCCGAGATAGTAGTTGTTGTGACGGCTGTCGAGGTTACTGTTCTCGCCATAGTCGATGGCGATGTGTTCTCCCTGAACAAAGAGCGCGGTCTTGGGTGTGGCTTGAAAAAAGAGGTAGCCGGAGTAGCTGTCGTCGTTGCGATTCCGATAATTGTTACTGGCGGCGGCATAATCCAAGGTGTAATGGCTATAATCGGCCCGCAGCAGCAGCTTTGGCGATAAGCGGCTGACGAGAATTGCATTGAAGAGGTTGGCGTCAAAGGTGTCGAGGGAGCGATCCGCTTTGCCACCGGTGCCATAGGGGTCGCTGTTCCGCTCGAAAATATCGACAAGCTCCAGCGAGGTGCCGCCGCGCGCGCTGAATTTGAGCATCCCTTGCGCACGGTGATCGACACGGTCTTCGTCCTCGTAGCGATCATAGCGGATAATGTTGGCCTGATATTGGGCGTATCCCTGAATGCGGCGTTCTCTTTCGGCAGTGAAACGGCTAAGACTCAAACCCCCTGGCGCCGTATTCGACGTGCCGATCTCCGGGGCCCGTTGATTGCGGGCCGGAAGTGCCAGCCAGAGACCGGGCGCAATGACAAGATAACGATCTGACAGCTCGTTACTTGCCGTGCGAAACAGGTTGCTGGTGTAAAAGCTGCTGACCGAAAGGAAGGGATGGATATAACCGGTTCTGCCGCCAAAGAGATCTGTTGACGTCATCGCTTGGCTGGCGGGGGGAGGAATAGATGCTTCTTGCGGATTGGCGAAAAGGATCGATTCCGTTGGCTCGCCCGTCTCCGGCAGGGACTCCTGCCCCCATGCTAATCCGCTAAGGAGGGTCAGGAACAGAGCCATTACAATGGAATTCCAGCGCATAATTCTCCCCCTTCAAGCCGATTCCGCGGCAACCTGGGAAATATGGATTACTGATGACCGGACCGCATTGACCCGGCTGACGGGGAGCGCCTGGCTACTGTTTGCCGAGTGATATTCCGGGACCAGTGTGCGAATAAGTCTGATGACCTGCTCGCTGGCCATGGCGGTGCAGGCTTGATCGAGCCGATCGAGCTGCAGGTTCAACTCCGCGAGGTTGTGATGACGGGACTGCGCCACACATATCTTGTCGTGACAGGTCGGCATGATGCCCTCTTCATCGAGCAGCAGTTCTTCGTGCAGTTTTTCTCCGGGGCGGAGACCGGTAAAGACCAGATCGATATCCTTGTAGGGGGTCAGGCCCGACAGGCGGATCAGTTCTTCCGCGAGTTGAACGATCCGGACCGGTTCGCCCATGTTAAGAACGAATATTTCCCCGCCCTGCCCCATACTCCCCGCCTGAAGCACCAGCTGTACGGCTTCCGGAATGGTCATAAAAAAGCGCGTTACCTCGGGATCGGTCACGGTGACCGGGCCGCCTTTGAGAATTTGATCTTGGAAGATCGGCACGACACTGCCATTACTGCCAAGGACGTTGCCAAAGCGGACAGTGACAATGCTGGTCCGGCTACGGTTGGCCATGGCCTGAACATAGATTTCCGCGGCGCGTTTGCTTGCGCCCATGATGTTGGTCGGGTTCACCGCCTTATCCGTCGAGATCATGACGAAGTGATCGACGTCGTAGCGGTCGGCGGCGTTGACGAGATTGCGGCTGCCGATCACGTTGTTCTTGACCGCTGCCACCGGATTGCATTCCGACATCGGCACATGTTTGTAGGCGGCGGCGTGAAAAACGACTTCGGGCCGGAAGCGGTTGAAGATGAAATCGACCTTGGCGGCGTCGCGGATATCGCTCAGGCTGGGAATAAACTCCACGGCGGGGAATGAACTTTTCAACTCCCGCTCGATATCGAAGAGGGGGGTTTCGGCTTGATCGAAGAGAACGACCGACGCCGCGCCAAATCTGGCCACCTGCCGGCAGATTTCCTGACCGATACTGCCGGCGGCGCCGGTAATCAGAATCCGTTTCCCGCCGATATATTGCTGGATGTTGTTCACATCGAGATGAACAGAGGGCCGTCCGAGCAGATCCTCCAGTTTGACGTCGCGAACATGCTGGATAGAGACGTCTTCATTGAGAATTTCGCAGACATTCGGCAGGATTTTAGAGGTCACGCCAAACTTTTTGCAGGTCGCGACAATCTGCCGCAGTTGTTTAAGTTCCAGTACCGGGTTCGCGAGAATGACCTGATCGATCGAAGCGCGGTGCAGCAGTTCACCCAATCCCTCGATGTCGGAAAGAACCTGGACGCCATGAAACCATTGCCGCAAGCGACTGGAATCCTGGTCGACAAGTCCGACCACGTCCCAGTTCAGTTTTCGGCTTTGGCGGATCTCGCGGATGATCGTCTGAGCGACGGCACCGGAGCCGACAACGATAATGCGTTTCATCGCTTCATGGCAGTTTTTGCTGTAGGTGCAGACCAACTCCCGGCCAAGACGCACCGAGACCCGCAAGCCGCTCATTAACAGGAAGCAGAGCACGCCATCGAGGATTAAAACAGACCAGGGGATCGTCAACGCAAAGGAGCCGTAGCCGACATACAAAGCAAAACATGCCGAAGCGGCAAGATTTGCTTTGAGCAGTGCAATCAGATCCGGCAGTGAGACGTAACGCCACCAACCGCTAAAGAGGTGCAACAAGGAGAAGCTGGTCAGTTTGATAACAAGCAGAGGAAGGATCAGTGCCGGCAGGGCCGAAAGGAATTCAGCGGGGATGGCACCATCAAAGCGCAGAACGATGGCCAGCAGAAACGCGGTCAGAATCATGACCATTTGTCCTGCCAGGATGAAAAATTTTCTGCCCCTGACCATGAGTCTGTTTATCATGATTGCACCCGCCGCAAAAAAAGCAGAGAAAACATTAGCCGACTGTAAGTTTGTTTAAAGGATAAAACGGTCATGCCTTACGGCAATTACCTGTTGGGTTGAGAATGAAATAAAATAGGTATGTCGTTGAATAATACTAAGGTTTTAACTTGTCGGCAGGAGGGTTGAACCGGAGCTGCAGCAGGGTGCAGGAAGGGCTGGAAGGGGGCGGGAGGTGCATTGCTTGCGACCGGCGTACGCTACTGCATTTGCGAGAAGCCCTCGGGAAAGTAGTTCGGAGCACAAAGTGCCAGTTTGAGTCGGCTCGATACGCCGAATTTTTTAAACAGGTGGTTGCAGTGCGACTTGACCGTCTGTTCGCTGATAAAGAGTCTTTTGGCAATCTCTTTGTTGGTGAAGCCGGAACAGACGTAGTTGAGGATGTCGATCTCTTTTTTGGTCAGATGGATATCGTGCTGTTTATCGGTGTTGCGGCGTAAGACCTCGCGCAGAGTCTGATGGTCGATCCAGAGCTCCCCTTCGTGAAGTTTTCGGACGGCCTTCATGAGTTGTTTGCTGTCGGCATCCTTGGGCAGCAGTCCCCCCAGTCCTTCGGCAATCATCGATTTGATGTTGTCACTACTCAGATCCATCCGATCATTGATGAGCAGCACTTTTCTGCTGTCTCCGCCGGAAAGGAACTCCAGGATCTTGCGGCAGTTAGCCATATCCGAGACGATGACATCGGGGTCGAGATCCATCAATTTTTTAATCTCCTGGTCATTACAGGCAATTCCCCAGACCCGAAGTTCCCCGTCTTCCTCCAGAAGTCGTTTCACGCCCTCTGCAAAAAGGTACACCTGACAACAGACGATGATATTCATTTGCATGGTCTCCTCCTTGGAGACTGGTTTCTCAACCGGAAAGTTGTTTAAAAGTTAACATCGGTTCATCAGACTTCAAGTTGAAAAACAAAAAATGGCTGTTTTTGCGAATTTATTTTTCATTAGTCTTTCCCTCCGCAGTGAAGTCAGAGAGTCATAACTGCTTGAACTCCATTACCGGTTTGGTGAATGTGCTCCTCTGTCAGGGTCGGATGCACCAGGAACATCAGACTCGTTTCGCCGAGTCGGCGTGCCACCGGCAGTCGATTGCAGGGACTCAATCCCGCCGCTACGAAGGCCTTTTCCCGGTAGATTTCGCTACAACTCCCACTAAAGCAGGGGATGCCTGCATCACTGATTGCCGTGATAATTGCATCTCTGGTCATAAAGTCGGGAAGAAGCTCCGGTTCGATAAAGGTGTAATACTTGTAATAGGCATGGGTTATTTCCGGAGGCGGGACGGTGACCCGCAAGCCGCGAATCTTGCGGAAGGTCTCCGTCAGGATCGCGCCATAGCGTTGTCTGCGCACAATCCATCCCGGAACTTTGCGCAGCGCAATCCGGCCGATCGCTGCCTGCATCTCGGTCATGCGCCAGTTGGTTCCGAAGGAATGGTGTAGCCAGCGAAACGCTCCTCCCGACTCGCCGCTAAAGACTGTGTCGTAATCCTTGCCGTGATCCTTGTACGCCCAGGCTTTCTGCCAGATTTCCGGATCATTGGTCGTCAGCATCCCGCCTTCGCCGCCGGTGGTCATGATCTTGTCCTGGCAGAAAGAGAAGGCGGCAACGTCTCCCAGTGAACCGATCGGGCGCCCCTTGTAGCTGGCGCCCTGCGCCTGAGCACAATCTTCGATGACCTTGATATTGTGCGTCCGGGCCAAATCCAGCAGGGGATCCATATCGCAGGGCCAGCCGGCGAGGTGAACGGCAATGATCGCCCGGGTTCGGGGGGTGAGCAGCGGCTGCACCGTTGCCGCACTGAGGTTTTGACTGTCGGGATCAATATCGGCAACCACCGGCGTGGCGCCGCGCATCACCACGGCGCTGGCTGAGGCAATAAAGGTGCGGCTGCTGACAATGACCTCGTCGCCGGGGCCGATAGCGAGGGCGTACAAAGCCAATTCCAGGGCTACGGTGCCGTTGGCGACGGCGATGGCATATCGACAGCCGGCAAAGCTCGCGAATTCCTGCTCAAAGAGGAGGTTCTCCTGGCCCGTCCAGCGGTTCACCTGTCCGGAACGGAGGACCGCGGTGACGGCGGCAATTTCTTCTTCGTCAAAGTGCGGCCAGGGGGGGAAGGACAGCATGCTTGCCGGTTCCTCTATTTTTTTCAGGGATTGGGGTTGATTCATCGCGACCTCCTGACGACAAGCTTTGCAACTTATGACGAAAGTTCGGCCATCTCCAGCACCGCTTCGATCCGTTGATGGAAGTTCTGCTTCAGGAGCAAAGGCCCCAAAAAAGAGATGGTGCGGCGCATCCCTCTGCTGAGCAAAATGCGGTTAGCAAGCGGTCGGAGTTGCGTCACCAGGACGACGGGTTCAGCGATAAAACCCATCCCCTGCTTGAAGCGATCGAGGCCCTTGCTGGTCGTCAGCCACTCCGTCCCGTTATAAATCGCTTCGACACCCGGTCTCTGCATCAGTTTTTGAATCATGGAGAAGTAAAGGGCCGGTGAGGCGTGCGTGCTTAACAGGCTTGTGCGCGAATGGCTGAATAACACGCTCACCACAGGACCAAGTCGGGTGGTAATAATGTAAGATGCGAGTTCGTTTTGCACAAAGGCTCCCCACACCTCTATCTGCTCCAATTCTTTTCCCGCCTCGCACAAGCGTTTCCATTGATCTTTGTTGCTAAAGAATTGGTCGGATCGTCCTTGGCGATTTAAGGTATCAAGGTTCAGGGGCATTCCTAATCGACAGAGCTCATCGAAAGCCATTGTCCGAACCTGACAACTCTTTAGGCCTTTTTGAACATTGCGGCGACAATTGGTACTGAGATTTTTCAAGTTGTAGGTGCGATCGCGAATAAAATAATTGTGGCTGACCTTGCCCTTACACCCGGATTCGGCGGCGTAGTTAACGCCTAATATCCGATGTTGATGGTAGAGAAATTCTAATTCCTGTTTTTGTGGTGGGGTTGTTTCATAAAGGGGCATGCGACTGAAAAATCCGTATCTTGGCCCGATCCACACACTGTTGGATGTCTCCAGGATTTTGTAGCCGATGGCTAAACAAAATTTTGCATATTCTGAATAGATCAATGCCTTTGCTCCATAAAGAGGTTATTTGTTGTAGCGTGTGAGCGTTTGCAGGATATTTATCTCCTCCCTCGTCAGAATTTTTGACGGTCTCAACGCCCCCTTTTTCCTGAATACTGTGAAGGCGAAGTGGCTGATGCGTTGCAAAAACGGCAGTGGATCGCGCCAGTCGCAGATAGCCCAGATATGCGGGTGCAGATAAGGCCGGAGATAATCCCGTAGCGCATACTGCTCATCTTGATAATGTTTGAGGCTGTAGGGGATATCACGGACCAGATCGATCCAGTAGGTACCGCTTTTAAATTTCTGTTGTACCGGGATGTCCCCATAGACGTGGTAGCGATACTCCAGCCAGGGGAAGTTGATACCGCAACGCACTGCCAGCAGGGTCGACAGGTTGTGGCGGCCATTGATATCCAAAAGCTTGTATTGTCCGTCCCGGCGATCGAGTTTGAATTCCGTGCATGCATAGCCGGTGTAATTCATTGCCCGCATCAAACGTTGCCCCGGTTCGAGCAAGGCATCGATCTGCCGACTGCGGACGACCCTTGGTGAACCGAACCAAGGCGGCGCATTGCGGATATGGTCGGCTGTGAACTCCGTCAGAACTTTCCCCCCCACCGCGAAACAGTTGTAGTTGGCCACGCCTCCGTCGCCACCCGGAATGTATTCCTGGATCACCACTTCCAACCCGGCTTCGGAAATACGTTTATAACCATCAACCAGCTGGGCCGGATTTTCGACAAAGAACATTTTGCTGCCAAAGCAGGCATAAAAA
>JACUTW010000074.1 GCA_014859605.1 Desulfuromonadales bacterium | reverse complement strand
TGCATCACCTGTATAACGCCAATGAGATTCTTTCGGCAATTCTCGCGGCGATTCACAATGTTCATTTTTACCTGAAGATGATGGAAGGGGCCCGTACTGCTATTGAGCAGGGCGCTTTTGCGGATTATAAAGCTGATTTCTTGGGACGTTATCTTGCTGCCGGTTCAGATCGGGATGACGATTAGTAGGGTATTTCATTTTTAACATTGTGTTGAAAAGGATGAAACTTATGAGAAAAAGCTACATTATGGGATTGGCTGCCATTGCAGTCGTAACCAGCATGTCTACAGCGCACGCCATGGATACTTTCATGGTTGGACCCCGCGCCATGGGGATGGCGGGAGCCAATGTCGCATCGGTCGACAACAACAGCGCGCAATATTATAACCCGGCGGCCTTTGGTTTCTTTGGCCGGAATAACGAAGATGGCTCCAAGTCGGCCGCGGATAGAAATAACCTTGGTCGCAAGGATTTTGGTTGGGATGTTTATGCCGGGGCAGGTATCGATATCAAGAAGGATATGGGGAAATATCTTGATACAGTTGCCGTCATTAATATTAATAATCTGAGTACCACTGGCATCAATAGTGAAAGTGATCTTCAGGATATTGTCAACCTAGTGACCAGTTTGAATGGGTTGGATGACCCGGGCAATGCTTTGATGGTTGATGTGAACGCCGGTACGAGTTTGCGCTTTAAAAATTTTGGGATTGGACTACGGGGGTATTCACAGGTTGTTGGTTATGTTTCAGAAGTTGATCAAGATAATCTTGGTCTGAATTTGTCTGGGGATCTTGCCACGGAAATCAATAATTCAGTTCTTGGAACTGACATCGATTACTCTGGTAGCGCCGCCAGTTTTTTTAGAGAAGATCAATATGATGCATTGGTTGCTGCGCTAAATGATGATGCGGCGGCCGCTGATATTATTGCCTATTATGCCGCACAACAAGGGGTAACCCAACAGCAAGCCGATGAATTGATCACAACGTTTGGAAATATTAATACACAGTCGGGGACGACAAATCTTAATCAAAATACCACGACTGTGGTGTTGAATGGTTTTGGGGTCGCTGAAGTCCCGCTGACTTATGGTTACGCCCTGAATGACAATATTGCAATCGGTGCTAACCTCAAGTTGATGAAGGGGCGCGTCTATGGTTCAGAAGTGCTCGTTTTCAGCGATGGTTCAAAAGATGTTCTTGAAAAGACCGATGAGAACTTCCAGGAAACAACAACTTTTGGGGTTGATCTCGGGGTGATGGCCCGTTATGGCATGTTCAATTTTGGTCTGACCGGGCGTAACTTGAACTCGCCGAAATTTGATGGTTTTTCTAAGTCGATTTCTTACACCTTGGAAGACGGAACTCTCTACACACCTGTAAATCCACTCGTAGTGCCTGATGTCAAGCTCAAACCCCAGGCCACAGCTGGTATCGCCTTTATTCCTTTTGAAACGTTAACCATTGAGGTCGACTACGATCTGACTAAAAATGAAACGGTTCTGACAGATTACAAAACTCAAAATTTGTCTGCCGGTCTTGAGTGGGACCTTTTCCGTTTTCTGGCACTACGTGGCGGTGCATATAAAAATTTAGCAGAAAGTGATACCGGTGTGGTCTATACGGCTGGCCTCGGTTTGAATCTCTGGGCGGTTCGTCTTGATCTTGCTGCCGCCATGTCCCCAGATAAGGTTCAATTTGACGGTGAAGAAGTTCCTAAGTTGGCAAAAGCTTCAGTACAGGTCAGTGTCGATTTTTAATCGTCTCCCTGCTGTGCAATCAAGGAAAAGGGGTCAGATTCTGGCCCCTTTTCCTGTCATCAAGAAAGTTTGAGATACCCTATTTATGTATCGTCTGACCATTCAAACCTCCTTTGCTGCTGCACACAATCTTCTGCAATATCAGGGAGATTGTGAAAATTTACACGGCCATAACTGGAAGGTTGATGTCACGGTTGCTGCCCGTGAACTCGATAAATCCGGCCTGGGGATCGATTTCAAAATCCTCAAGGCCGAGACCCGCCGCCTCCTTGAAACTCTTGACCATAAATATCTCAACGATCTGCCGATGTTTAAAGGGGTGAGCCCGTCGTCGGAGAATATCGCCCGCTATCTCTTTGAGGAACTCAGTCGCATTCTCAACAACGCGAACGTCACCGTGTCGTTGGTCAATGTCTGGGAATCTGATTTTGCCTGCGCGAGCTACTCCCTTGAGTAGTGCGATGGTGGTTGAAATCTTCTCCTCGATTCAGGGAGAAGGGCTGCACCTCGGCCGCCGGCAGATCTTTATTCGGCTCGCGGACTGCAATCTGTCTTGTGCCTACTGCGATACGGAGTTTTTTCGCGCCTCCCTGTTCCCCTGTGAAATTCGCCCCGGTTGCGGTTTCTCGACCGATAGAGAGAATCCGGTACCGGGCTATGAAATTGCCGAGCTTGTGGCCGGTTGGTGTCGCGATCTCCCCGGCGCCCACCATTCGATCAGCATTACCGGCGGGGAGCCCCTCTGCCAAGCCGATGCCCTCGCGGTCTGGTTGCCGGAACTGCGCAAAATCCTGCCGGTCCATCTTGAAACCAATGGCACGCTCCCGGACGCCCTTGCTCCTTTACTGAGTGAGATCGACTTCATTTCCATGGATTTTAAGCTCGCATCGGTGACCGGGGTGCTGACTCCCTGGGAAGAGCATCAGCGTTTTCTGGCTCTGGCGGCGCAGGCCCCCTGTCAGGTCAAGCTGGTCGTTGGACCGCAGACGTCTTTGGATGAGCTCCTTGCGGCTGTTCGTTTTATCCACGAGATCGCGCCTGATGTGCCGATGATTCTGCAACCCCAGACCATTGAGCGCCGTGTCAGTCTCGCCGCCCATCAACTCCTGGAGATGCAGGCGTTTGCTGCTGCTATTCATCCTGATATTCGGGTCATCCCGCAGGTTCACCACTTTCTTGATGCCCCTTGAGCCGTAGGAAACTGTTGTCATGTTGATCCCGGAAATGACCATGACTGATTTTTCTGTCGGACTGCAACGGACCCGCAGTGTCATCATCCCCTTCGGATCGATCGAAGAGCACGGCCCGCATCTCCCCCTTGATACCGACACCATGCAGGCCTGGCAGGTCTCTTCGCTGGCAGCACAACAGCGCCCGGTCTTTGTCGCGGCACCGATTCACTACGGTGTCTGTCGTTCGACCCGGCAGCATCCCGGCACCATCTCCATCTCTACCGCCACCTTACGTGCTTTGACTATTGACATCTGCTCAGCACTTTATCAGCAGGGGTTGCGCAACTTTGTCCTGCTCACCGGTCATGCCGGTGGCACGCATACTTCGGCCCTCATCGATGCCGGCGAAACCTTACTTGAAACATTTTCCGATCTTCGGATTGCAGTGGTGACAGAATATATGCTGGCAAGTCGGGCAGGGCAGGGGATTATCGAAACAGCAGGGGATGCTCATGCCGGCGAGATTGAAACTTCGCGGATTTTGCACAGTCATCCTCACCTTGTGCAGGGGAGTGCGCCGCGGGAATTCCCGGATTTCCCTGTCGGTATTCTGACACGGGATAAAATGAAATACTGGCCGGGCGGAGTGTGGGGGGATCCGAATAAAGCGACGGCAGAAAAAGGCAGGAAGATTGAAGCATTGGTGGTGGCAGCGCTCTGCCGGCTCCTTGATCAGTTGGAGGGCCCCGAAGGGGTGTAATAAAGATTACAGCACTACAGCATTAAGCTCTTTGAGAAGTTGTTCCACATCGACACGATGGACTCCTGCACCGTGTTCCAGAGCTTCAAAGGAAGCAATCTGGCAGCCGACACAGTCAAGACCAAAACGGGCAAAGACCGGAAGCGTTTGCGGATAACGCTGAATAATCTCTTCAATCTTCATCTCTTTGCTGATCATCGGGCTGTCTCCTCAAAAAGCTTACGTTTGTTTGTAGCTGTTCAGTCCCGCAATGATTCTGTGATTTTTTTCGTCATCCCCGAATGATTCTATCGGGGATCCAGTGATTTTGAATCTGAATTCCCGATAAAACCCTCGGGAATGACAATATTTGCAGCAGGCTGAGTGGTTATGTTTGTTTTTTCGCAAATTTGGCTTCGAGAGCTTCTCGAACCGGTGCCGGGACAAATGTTTCGATCGGTCCATGCAGAGAGGCCACTTCTTTGACGATGGACGAGCTGAGGTAGCCATACGGAACCGAAGTCATCATGAAGAGAGTTTCCACCTCTTTTTTGACGGTGTGGTTCATCTGCGCGATCTGAAATTCATATTCAAAGTCGGAGACCGCCCGCAATCCGCGAAGAATAACGCGGGCCTTATTCTCGACGACATAATCGACGAGGAGTCCATCAAAGGTATCGACGCGCACCCGTGGATTCTTTCCCACGACGCGCCGAATCATGGCAATCCGTTCCTCAATGGTGAAGAGGGATTGCTTTCCGGAGTTGCGGGCGATAGCAACGATCACTTCGTCAAAGACTTCAAGACCGCGGTCAATGATATCGAGGTGACCGTAGGTGATTGGATCAAAGGAACCCGGATAGACAGCGATGTGGCTTTTCATGCCGGCGGTGTCGTCCTTTCATAGAGCGTGATGGTGCTGACGCCATAATGGCGCTGGTCGGTACGGATCAGGGAGCCGATCTGCTCGGGGAGAACTTCCCCTTTCGCCGTTTCAACGACAATCATCCCTTTGGCGCTGAGCAGTTCAAGGTCGGCAATTTGTATTAAGGTAGCCTGCGCCAAGCCCTGTGTGTAAGGCGGATCGAGAAAGATCAGATCAAAAGGACCACTTTTCACCGTAAGTGCCAGCGCCGCGGGGAGTTCACCGCGCAGAACCCGGGCACAATCAGTCATGCGGCAGCCATCGATATTGTTTTGAATGATTTTGATCGATTCCGGATGAGCCTCGATAAGAAGAGCGCTTTGCGCGCCGCGACTCAGGGCTTCGAGGGCGAGGGCGCCGGTCCCGGCGAAAAGGTCGAGAACTTTGCAACCCTGCAGGGAGCCCAATCGACTGGTCAGGATGCTGAAGAGGGCCTCCCGCACCCGGTCCGCTGTCGGTCTGACTTGTGCGCCGGCGAATTCGACCAGTTTCTTGCCGCGTGCGCGGCCGCTAATAATTCGCAATCTCAGCCCTTTCCAATCTTTTTGCAACGTTACAAAAATTAACACACCCCCCAGAAGGCGTCAACCGCCGATTCCGGCTTGATTACCCGCCTTGCTCAGGCTATAACTGCTCGTGGTTCCATCTGATTTCGATTGAAGGAGTATAATTTTCTCTATGGAGAGACCTGATCTTGCCCCCTACGCGGCCCGCAGCAGCGAAAGTCTGGGACGGACTTATCCGGAGATGCTCAAAGATGATCGTCCGGCCTTTGAGCGCGATCGCGATCGCATCATCCACTGTGCCGCTTTTCGTCTGCTCGAATATAAAACCCAGGTCTTCGTCAATCACGAAGGGGATTATTACCGCACCCGCCTCACCCATTCGCTGGAAGTGGCGCAGATTGCCCGCGGCACCGCCCGGCGTCTGCAGTTGAACGAAGATCTCGTCGAGGCGCTGGCTTTGGCGCATGACGTTGGCCATACCCCCTTTGGCCACACCGGGGAAGAGACTTTGAATCACTTGATGGTCGATCATGGCGGTTTCGAGCACAATCGCCAGTCCTTGCGGATTGTCGAGACCCTCGAAGAACGCTACCCTGCCTTCAACGGACTCAACTTGTCCTGGGAGACGCGCGAGGGGATCATCAAGCACTCGTCGGAATATGACGGCGGCCGTTCCCCGGAGTTGCAGGATTATCATCCGGAATGGCGGCCGACCCTTGAGGCCCAAATCATCGATCTGGCGGATGAAATTGCCTACAATAATCACGATATTGATGACGGTATCAAGGCCGGTCTCATCTGTCCCGCCGAGCTCAACGACATCACCCTGTGGCGGGAAACTTCGGAAATTGTCGACAGCAAATATCCCGGCTTACAGCAGGAACGTAAAATCTATCAAACCATCAGCCATCTCATCGGCGTCTTTATCGATGATCTGGTCGCAACGACGCGTAGCCGATTGGCCGAGTTCGATATTATCACTCTTGAGCAGGTTCGACGTCAGCCCAAGAATCTTGTCTGTTTCAGCAGTGATCTCCAGAAAAAAAATCGCGAACTCAAACAGTTTCTTTTTCAGCATCTGTATCGCCATCACAAAGTCGAACGGATGCGAATTAAGGCTGATCGCTTTTTAACTCAGCTCTTTCAAACTTATTGTCAGAATCCGACCTTGCTACCACGTTCTTATCAATTGAAATTTGATCTTTACGGCCGGGAGCGGGTTATCTGCGATTATATTGCCGGTATGACCGATCGTTTTGCTCTTGACGAATACCAGCGCCTCTTTGATCCCTACGAACGCTGAGATGAAGTGAATTAACGCAAAAAGGCCGTCCCTCAGGACGGCCTTTTTGCGTTCTGCTTTGAGAAAAGCGACTTAGGGCAGGATGATCTTCTTTTCTTCTGCTTCGCGATACAAAAGGAAGGTTTTGCCGAGGATCTGCGCGATTTGCGCACCACTTTTCGCAGCGAGTTCGGCAGCGACCTCACGGCGGTCGAGTTCGCACCCTTCCTGTAGTCTGACCTTGATCAGTTCATGGACTTTGAGAGCTTCGTCAGTGCTGCGCAGTACGGCGTCACTGAGTTCGCCGCGACCGATCATGACGATGGGGTTGAGATGATGTCCGAGCCCGCGCAAAAAACGGGCCTGTTTGCCAGTGAGAGCTTTAGTTGCCATGGTCTTTGTCTTGTCCTTGGGGAGCATTTTATGGGTTGGTGACTGCAAGGAGCGCATCATAAGCGATTTCCAGCAACAAATCCAGCTCTTCTGCTTTGATCGTCAAGGGCGGCATGAAGTAGATGACGTTCCCCAGGGGGCGCAGCAGGGCGCCGCGCTGCAAGGCCTGCTGGTAAACCTGATAACCGCGCCGCTCCTGCCAGGGATATCCGCTCTTCGTCACCTTGTCCTGCACCAGTTCAATCGCCGCCACCATGCCGCAGCGGCGGAATTCGCCGACGTGGGCCAATTCGCTAAAGCGTGGAGCGGCAGCATCGAATTGGGCCATCTTTGCCGGCAGCTGTGCCAGGATCTCCTCTTCGGCAAAGATCTTCTGTACTTCCACCGCCAGGGCGCAGGCCAAAACATTGCCGGTGTAAGAGTGCGAATGGAGGAAGGCCTTCAGTGTCGGGTAGTCGTCATAGAAAGCCTGGTAGATCTCCTCGCTGCTTAAAACCACCGAGAGGGGGAGATAGCCGCCGCTGATCCCTTTGGAGAGACAAAGGAGGTCAGGGCCGATGCCGGCGTGTTCGTTGGCGAACATTTTCCCGGTACGGCCGAAACCGACGGCGATCTCGTCGGCGATGTAGTGGATCGATAATCGATCGCAAAGCGCCCGCAACTTTTGCAGATAGCGCGGCGGGTAGATCCGCATCCCGGCAGCAGCCTGAATCAGCGGCTCGACGATAATCGCGGCGATCTCTTCCTGCTGCGTTTCCGCAATCTGCTCAAGGGCAGTAAAGCAATCAGCATCGCAACTGTCGCGCTGCAAGCCATAGGGGCAGCGGAAGCAGTCCGGCCCCGCCGCTTGTAAGGTATCAAGAAGCAACGGCCGGTAGACGTCACGGTAGAGTTCACAGCCGCCGATCGCCAGGGCGCCAAGGGTCTCGCCGTGGTAGGCCTCACTGAGGGAAAGGAAGCGGCGCTTGCGGGGCTTGCCGCTCTGTTGCCAGTACTGAAAGGACATCTTCAGCGCGGCTTCGATGGCGGAAGAACCGTTGTCGGCAAAGAAGACCCGGGACAGGTTGCCCGGCGCCAGGGCGCAGAGCCGTTCGGCAAGTTCTACCGCCGGTTGATGGGTGAAGCCGGCAAAGATGTGGTGACTGATTTTTCCGGCCTGTTCATTCAGGGCGCGATTCAGGCGGGGATGATTGTGACCGAAGAGGTTCACCCACCAGGAGGAGACGCCGTCGAGGTAGTGTTTGCCATCGACATCGATCAGCCACGATCCTTCACCGCGGGCGATAGGGATCGGCGGCAGGAGTTCGTGATCCTTCTCCTGGGTGCAAGGGTGCCAGACGTGGGCGCGATCGAGGCGGAGAAGTTCAGCTTTGGTCATTTAAACTCCGAGAGCCGCGTGCAGCCAGGGGAGGGAAGGCAAAGTTTTGAGGGCGGCGCTGAGGGTGAGGACCTTGTCCCGGTCTGGGCCGTCCACCTCCGGCAGGACTCCGAGGATAGCGGCCGAGGCGAGGGAGGAGAGGGTGTGCGGCGCTGTTTCCTCGGCTTCGTCCGGTTGCGCCGGCATGCGATTGATTATGTAGCCGGCCACCGGAATTCCCATCTGCTGGGCGGCAAAGATGGTCAAGAGGGTCTGATTGAGAGTGCCGAGTCGGGCGGTAGTCACTACCAGGAGCGGCAATCCGATCTCTCTGGCGAGATCCGCCATCAGCAATCCGCCGGACAAGGGGGTCATCAGCCCGCCGGCGCCTTCAATGATCAGAAAGTCATGGCGCTGGCCCAGACTTTGCGCCGTCGTCACCAGACGGGAAAAGTCGATAAAAATTTTCTCTTTTTCGGCCGCCTGCGCCGGTGACAGCGGTGCCCGTAAACGATAAGGGGAAATATCTTCGATGTTATCACTGCTGTTGGCAGCCCAACGGAGCAATTCTCCATCCCCGCCAAGCCGGGAAGGGTCGCAGATCCCGCTCTCGGCCGGTTTCATCACGCCGACTTTGAGACCGCGTTCTGTTAAATAATGGGCCAATGCGGCACTGACCATCGTCTTGCCGACGCCGGTGTCGGTACCGGTGACAAAGATCCCTTTAAAGGGCAGATTAGCGGCAGACATTGACGTTCACCTCGGCATCGCGGAACATTTGCAGGTCCATGTCACGATCGCGGCCGCTGGTGGTGAGGTAGTTACCGATCATGGTGCCGCTGGCGCCGGCTATGAAGATCCAGGACTGGAGATCGCGCAGGTTCGGTTCGCGCCCGCCGCAGATGCTGAGCCTCTTTGTCGGGTGAACAATGCGGAAGAGGGCAATAATGCGCAGACAATCGAGGGGGGTGAGCTGCCGGAGGTCGGCCAACGGCGTCCCGGGAATCGGATTCAGGAAGTTAAGGGGGATCGAATCGACATCGAGCTCACGCAAGGTCAGGCAAAGTTCAACCCGCTGTTCTAGTGATTCGCCGAGACCAAAAATGCCACCGCAACAGACCTTCATCCCCGCGGCCTTGGCGACACGCACTGTTTGCACATCCTCTTCGTAGTCGTGTGTCGTACAGATCTGCGGGAAGAAAGAACGCGCTGTTTCGAGGTTATGGTGATAGGTCACGCAACCGGCGGCAGCCAGAGCGGCAGCGTTGGCGGGGTCGAGGATGCCGAGGGAGGCGGATGGGTCGATGGCGGTGGTGGCGCGGATTTCGCGCAGGGAAGCGAGGATGCGCTCGAATTCTTCCCCGGCCTGGACCCGGGTGCCGCTGGTGACAATGCCGTAACAGTGCGATCCGTCACGGGCGGCCTGATGGGCGCCGCTGGCGATCTCTTCCTGTGATTTGAGCGGAAAGACCGGAGCTGTGCTGGCATGGTGGCTCGATTGGGCACAGAAAGCGCAATTTTCCGCACAACGCCCGGATTTAGCATTGATGATTGAGCAGAGTTCGATGCTGTTGCCGAACGTCTCTTCGCGTAAGGTTTGAGCGACTGCAAAGATCGCTGTCAGTTCCGCCCCTTGTGAGCGTAAAATCTGCCGTGCTTCGTCAAGAGAAGGGGCAATCCGCTGTTTGGCTTTTTGGTAAAGAGTCGAAGGGAATGAAAACATGAGTGCGTCCAGTCTTTTTTGAATTTATCTATAAAACATTACATGGAGTCAATTCCGATTGTCAACCACATTTACTGATAACGGTTTACAATTGGAATTTCGAATGATTAAATTTAAATTCAAGCTATCTGGTTGACTGTCATTAAGTGGAATGATAAAACATCATTTTAAATTCTTGTGCAGGTGGAGCTATGATCAAAAGTATTATCGGGCAAAAGCTCAAGGCGACCCGTCTGAAGAATGATATGACGATTCAGGAGTTGGCGAAACGTGCCGTGGTTTCATCGAATATGATTTCACGCATAGAGCGGGGCTTGACAACGCCCTCGGTGGAAATTCTCATGCGCCTTGCTTCCTCCTTCGGCATGAGCATGAATTTTTTCGTCGAAGAAGCAGAAAAGGGTTCGACGCTCGTGCATACGCTGAATGGGCAGGGGGAGACGATCTTCTTCTTCGAGGACAAACATCAGATTTTCAGCCTCACACAAGGCATTCGTGATCCGGGATTTTCTGTTTTCATCGATATTCTTGAAGAAGGCTGTAATAGCGGGGAAGGGGGGATGGTGCATTCCGGTGAAGAGTTTGCGTATGTCCTTGAAGGGTCGGTCGCATTTTATGTCGACGAGGAAGAATATGTTGTCAATGTCGGTGACTCGATCGTTTTTAAAGCCTCTCGGCCGCATCGTTGGAAAAATCTGAGTTTGGGCCGTGCCCAGGTTCTCTGGGTCGTTTCTCCTGCCCCGTCGGTGACTTGTTAAAACTTTATTTGACTGGCTGAATGGATATGAAACTAAAAAAAATTATCGGTAAAAAACTTAAAAATATTCGTCTGAAGCGAAATTTAACTATACAGGTTTTGGCAGAGCGTTCACGGGTTTCGTCAAACATGATTTCTCGCATCGAGCGGGGGTTGACAATCCCCTCTGTCGAGATTTTGATGAAGCTGGCGAGTGTCTTTGATAAAAGTATTAATTATTTTGTCGAGGAAGTTTCACACACGCACGAAATTGTCTATTCTCGACCGGGGCAAAGGGATACAACGATTTATGACGACCCCTCTGAAAACATGAAAACAGAGTCCTTTACCTCCGGACTGCGCGACCCGCAATTCATGTCCTTTTTTTGTACAATCAAGGTGGGAGGGAGTAGCGGTGAAAAGAATATGTACCATCCAGGGGATGAATTGATATATATTGTGCAAGGTCAGTTGTCGATTGCCATTGCCGATGAGACGCATGAACTTTCTGCCGGCGACAGCTTGTCCTTCAAGTCACATCTCCCCCATCGTTGGTATAATTCAGGTAATAGTGAAACCAAAGTCATCTGGACTCTTTCGCCCTTTACAACTCTTTAACGCCGGCAGGATTAAGTATGTCATTTTTATCACGTTGGTTTGGTTCCCGAAATCCTTTGGATGAAATTCGCAAAGCTTCAAGTCAGGGGCGTTGGGCTGATGTCCTCAGTTTTTCATCGGCAATAGAAGATAATGCTTTGCCGGCCAGCGAAAAGGCTGAGTTGTGCGGTCTGGTCAATGGGGCGGCTGATAATTTGGCGCGCATAAATTTTGAGGAAGGACTTGCTTCTCTCCGTGCCGACAATTTTCGTCGGGGCATGGAGCATCTTGATTTGGCCCGTCAACTGGTTCGTTCCAGCGTTCTACGGGATTTGATTGATGCAGAATTTAGCCGTATTGGCAGCAGTAGTGATTTTATTACCGGAACTATGCCACCGGTGTCCACCACATTGACTAAGAGCAGTTGTGCTTCTTCCTGTTGCGGGACAACCATTTCAGCGCCGATGAGTTCGCCGGCGCATGCGGGGGATTTTGACGAGGAAACCCGTTTTGATCTCGTTCTCACCGCATACCCCTCTGATCTACGTTCCCGTTATCTCGAACTTTCACCGTTGATGCGTCAAGCGATCCTCCTGGCTCATGAAGAAAGAGATGATGAAGCTTTAGAACTCTTTTCGACGACTGATGAGAACGAACGGAATGATTTGTTCTATTATGAAACGGGTGCCCTGCTGGCGCGCAAGAATCAATACCATGAGGCGGTAAAGGCTTTACAGCAAGCGATCAGTATGAATCCTGCTTTTATTCTTGCGGCCCTGACCCTGGTCGATCTTCATATCGGCCAAAAGAATTATGCTGCCGCAGAGAATTTATTGTCACAAATGCTCAAAGCGAACTTTATGCCGGATTATTGTCATGCGCGCTTTGCGCAGATCTGTCAGTCGCAGGGTGATTCAGCCAAAGCTTTTGAACACGCGACTGAAGCTTTGAATTTAGGGAATAAAGATCCCGAGTTGATGGTCTTTGTAGCACGGACCCTGGAAGCGCAAGGCAGGATTGACGAAGCAGAAGCTGTTCTGAGTGCAATTCCTGTCGGAGGAGGGTGTTCTGGCGGTGCCAATGTTGAGTTAGCTGATTTCTGGTTGCGCCACAAGAAAAACTTGCAGAAATCTTTAGAAATGTTTAAAAATGCAGCCAAGGGAGATCCGGCAAATCCTCTTTGGGGATACAATATTGCCCGGGTTTATCTGGCGTTGGGCTGGACAAAAGAGGGCAGGCAAATACTGCAGACTTTTGTTGATGCAGATTCAATCGATTGCTCGCTCCGTGAAAATGCTATTCAACTCCTTAAAGGCAATGCTTGATTTTTTTCGGATTCATCACCTTTCTGTTGACAGTTTGTCGCTTTGCGCTATTCTTATAAAAG
>JACUTW010000073.1 GCA_014859605.1 Desulfuromonadales bacterium | reverse complement strand
CTTCTTCGCCGCCAAGATCGACGGCCACGACATAATCGTAAAGGGAATAGGCCGAGGCGACGGCATCATGATTCCCCATCCGCTGCTTGATGATCGCCGAGGCGGTGGAGCGCTCCCACAGGCCGATCAGCCACAGGGAGGTGAAGCCGCGGCGAGCCAGCAGCTCCAGCTCTTCATCGGGGATTTCATCGAGGCGGGTGATCGAGCGCTGATACAGACGGGAGAGTTGATCGAGCCAGACGTAGACCGTCTTGGCGATGAGGACAACATGGGGCATCCAGTCGCTGTCGGCCGAGAAACGCTCGACCTCTTCGGCGTCGTGGCGGCTGAAGGTCGGCCCCACACTCGGGCCGGGACCGCCGCCACGCAGGGTCTCTTCTTCCGCGACGAGAGCAAAGGCCAGGTTCATTTCGTTGAGAAATTCCGGCGGGAGAAGATCCGCCCACTGGCTGCCGACATAACGGAGCTGGGCAACCAGAGAATCCGGCGCCGCCAACAGCGGTTCCAGAAGGAGTTGCAGCAGGGTCTTTGCCCCCCCGGCTCGTTCCACCATCGGCAATAACTGACGATCGATGCACTGCACGGTTTGCCGCCACGGCACCGCAGCTTCGAGATCGCCCGGATCAAAGAGGGGGAGGAGCGGTTTGGCGGCAGGGTTTTGACTCTGGGCAACGAGGATAAAGAGTTCGGCGGCAATTTCAACCGGTGTCACCGCTCCCTCCGCGGCGGGGCGGGCAGGCGGGTAAAGACGGAGAAAAGCCGTCGTCGTAGCGGCAAAATCATCGCCCGGCGCAAAAACGGGGAGAGCCGCGAGGGAACGCAGCGCAATGTGGCGGAAGGCGCGGCTGAGCTGGGCAAAAAGATTGACCTGCGCCCCGCCCGGTGCGACAGCAACGCCCCCTGCCGACAAGGCCGCTGCCACCTGGCGCAGAGCAAAACGCTCCATGCCGGGAGAAGGGGCCAATATGGACGGGGCAAGCTGCAGGCGCTGACAGGCAGCGGCGCTGGTTTGCAAGGCAAGAGGGAAATAGGGGCGCATCGTCATAGGGTCATCACAATCGTCTTCGTAATTGAATCGTCTGTTTAGATTCTTTTCTTAACCCCAAAGTCCATGCTTCACCGTAAGATTTTCTCCGCGTCCTCTGTGTTCTCAAGAGAGCAAAGCGAACGGGCGAGAGACCAACCTTCAAGATCTGGTTTCTCGCAGAGCTCGCAGAGAACACAGAGAGAAGCAAAGATTTTTGTCTGTTTTATCGCAAGCTCAGTCGCGACGCAACTCCTGCTGCCATCCTTCGACTTTACGGCAATAGTCATCAAGCAGGCGCTTTGCCCGCTCGGCATCGTCCGCTTCCGCGACGATATGAACCAAAGAGCGATATTGATCCGGCAGGACCAGGACCCAGGCATCATCGAAATAAACTTTGACGCCATCGATAAAGGAGACCTCAAGATCGACCGAATCCTCACTCATCTTGCGCATAATCCCCCCCTTGAGATCAAAAGAGCAGGGGAGCTGTGCCCGGCAATAGGTACGGCGCGACAGTTCACGGCGCAGCTGCCCGAGCTTAAGACCAGTGCGGACGAGCATCTCCAGGATCTTGGCGACCGTAAAGAGCGCATCAAAGTTCGGCTGGAAGACCGGAAAAGCGATCCGGCCATCAAGGGCGGCGGCCATGCACACCTGTTTCTCCTTCGCCGCCTCGACCAAAGCGCGGCCGTCCTCTTTCACCCGCTTGACCTTCAATCCCTCCCCCTTTGCCGCCAGCTCTACCGCCGAAGGAGCGGCGACCGGGACAACCAGGATCCCCTGTTTTTTGGCGCGACAGGTCAGAGAGACCAGGGTCATCAGGGCCTCCAGCTCAGTGAGGACAAAACCGGTTTCATCGACGATCCGGAGCCGTTCGCCGGAAGGTCCCATCCAGAAACCGGCGGTTGCCTCCAGAGTGACAACGATGCGCGATAGTTGATCGATGGCCCGCTCGGTCTGGTCAGCGGTCTTGCCGGTATACGCTTCGACCATGTGAGCATTGAGTTCGATGACTTCACAGCCGAGTTCACTCAAAAGGGCGGGGAGGACAGCGCCGGCCGGCGAATGATTGAGATCGATGACCACCTTGGGGGCCGCGCGACGCAGAAGATCGTGGTCGACGGCGCGCAAGAATCCTTCATGATAAAAATCGTAGATGCGCGGCAGTTCATGAATCGCCCCAGGTTCGGTGTAATGGACGCGCCGGAAGTTCTCTTTGAAGAAGACCCGCTCGATCGCTTTTGCCGAATTCACCGAAATCTCGACGCCATCGGCATCGTAAAAGATAATCTCGGTGACAGCGGGATCATCCATGGCCTGGCGGAAATGGACACCGCCGACCTCACCGAAGGTGGTGAGCTTGTAGCGCAGCACCGGCAGTGAGATCATCTTGACATCACGCACATTGACGCCGCTGGAAAGGACGCCGCCGAGGAAGGAGCGCTTGAGCATACGCGAAGCGTGGATCGGGTCGCGACCGGCGAGGATAAAGGAATCCTTGGGGAGGGTGGAACCGTAAGCAGCGCCGAGCTTGGCGGCAAACTCGGGGGTGAGCTCAACATTGGTCAAGCCGCGCACCATCGCCCCCTCGAAGAGACTCTTGCGCCACTTCTCCCCCCAGATGAGATTGGTGGTAACGATCGCCCCCCCTTCTACCTCTTTGCGCGGCCAGATTTTGACATCCTTCTTGACCAGCGCCTGCGCGCCGATCATCGTCTCGGCGCCGACGATCACTCCGGCTTCGATGCTGACCTCTTCACCCAGCCGGACATTGTGACACAAAACCGCCCCCTGCACCCGGCACCCCTTTTTGAGATGGACGTTATCCCAAAGGATCGCGCCATCAAGCTCAACCCCTTCTTCGATCGAACAGTTGCGGCCGATAATGCTGTCTTTGAGGTGAGCTCCGTCATGAATCTGGCTGTTCTCACCGACCACCACCATCCCGTCAAGGCGGGCATTGCGGCTCTGCGCTTCCTGACCGAGATAAATCTGGCTCCCCGGCGACGCCTGTTCATCGATCTTGACGCTGATGCGCCCGGCACAGATGTCATGGCTGGCATCGATATACGCTTCGGTATTACCGATATCCGCCCAATAACCGCTGAGCGTGCAGCCAAAGAGGGGGGCTTGCTCTTCGAGCATGCGCGGGAAGATATCCTTCGACCAGTCGCGGTTGGCGTTGTCGTCGATCAAATCGAGAACCGCCGGCTCCAGGACATAAATGCCGGTATTGATCGTATCGGAGAAGACCTCTCCCCACCCCGGCTTTTCGAGAAACTTGTTGATCCGCCCTTCCTTGTTGGTGATGACAACCCCGAACTGCAAGGGATCCTTCACCGAGGTCAGGGTGATTGTTGCCAGCGCCTGCTTGTCGCGATGAAAGGCGATGACCCGTGACAGGTCAAAATCGGTGAGGAGGTCACCGCTGATAATCAGAAAGGTATCGTCGAGATATTTCGCCGCCGCCTTCACCGCCCCGGCAGTGCCGAAATCTTCCAGGGGGGTGACGTAGGTAATCCGCACGCCGAATTCACTGCCGTCGCCAAAGAAGCGCTTGATGATCATCGGCTGATGATACAGGAGGAAGATCAGCTCGGTGATGCCGTATTTTTTCAACAGGTCGACGATATGGAGCATGATCGGCCGGTTGACCAGCGGGATCATCGGCTTGGGGAGATCGATGGTCAAGGGCTGAATACGGGTCCCGAATCCTCCTGCCATTATCACTGCTTTCATAATGCCTCCGTAGCAAAAAAAATTATAATTCAGAATTGCCTTTATTCTTCTCCAACACCCGCGCCACTTCCGACTTCAATTCCGAGAAATCGGAACTCTTGACCACATAGCCATCGGCAATCCACGACGAGAAGTCATCTTTGTAACTGCTGTAGGCGGTACACAAAATCACCGGCAGGGGCGAGCGCTCGCTCGCCAGGCGCTGCAACAGCTGCAAACCACTCTCGCCCGGCATCTGCACATCAAGAATCATCAGATCGAAGGTCGATTCTGCCAACGCCTTCTCGGCCTCAGCCACTGAAGCCGCCGTCTCCACCTGATAGCCTTCGTCTTCAAGTTCAGCAGCAAAGAGATGGCGAATATCCCGTTCATCATCAACCAGCAGCAGTTTAGCCATGTTCATTCTCCTTGTTGTCGGGGAGGATAACCCTGTAAGTTGCGCCGCCATCCGGACGCTTCTCCCTTACGATTTGCCCCCCTTGCTGTTTTAACATCCGCATCACCAATGCGAGTTCGATATCACGGGGCTGGCGCGCCGCCGCCCCTTCTTCATCGACCAGAAGAGCGCCGGCGTCGAAGGAAAAACTCACCGAGATCTCTGTTTCGCCCCGGTTCAACTCAATCTCAAGAGCTCCTCCCGACGGTAACGCTTCGAGGCAGCGGTCAATTATAATCTTCAGGCAATAACTGATCTTTTTAAGGTCGAAGAGCGCAATAACTTCGTTTTCAGGTGGCTCAAAAGTGCAGGAAATCCCCTGGATCTTCATCTTCTCGGCATGAAGGAGGAGAGCGGCGGCAATCGTTTTGCCGAGATTCCAGCGGTCGCGCGGCGGGTGCTGACTGTCGGTTTCCGCCAAAAGATGGCTGGTCGTTTCGCCGATCAACTCACTTTGACGGAGAATCACTTCGAGCCCCAGCCGCTGTTCGTCACTGAGTTCCCCTTTGAGGAGGCGGCGGGCATAACCACCGATAATCGTCAGCGGATTACGGATACGGTGGGCAATATCGGCTGACATCTCACCGATCAGCGCCAGCTTCTCCATGCGGACGATGACTTCCTGCTGGGCGCTGAGGCGCTGGTGCGCTTCGGTCAGATTGCTGAGCTCCTGGCGCAGACGTTCGTAAAGGGCGGCGCGTTCAATGGCGTAGGAGACCGGCAGGGCAAAGGTTTCGAGGCGGTGAAGATCATTCTCGCTGATCGGCGCGCCGGTGACGATATTATCGGCCAGGAGGATACCGATGCGGCGGGAGCCGCTCAGCAGGGGGACGAGGACGAGTTCGCTTGTCCCCAAAAGCTCGACCTGCTGCGGATCGAGCCCCGGCTCATTCCAGGGCTGCGAAATATGCACCGATTGACGACTCTCCAGGGTCGAGACAAAGAGGTGGTCCTGACGATTCAGGGGGATGGAGAGGCTCTCGAGGAGTTCGCGAAAACGCTCCTGCTCATCTGTCAGCTTTTCGGCCAGAAAGCGTCGCGCCATCTCTTCGAGGGATTCGTCCCGCTCAACAATCTCGTTCCAGATCTGCCACCCCTCGGCAGCGGTGCGCGGGCCGACGGCAAGGTAACCATTCAAATACTCGCGTGAATCATCGACGAGGAGGAGGATGGCACGATTCAGTCCATACCCCTTGCCGGCGGTAATCGCCGTCAAGGCCATGACGATGACTTCATCGCGGCCCACCGAGCCCTGGAGAAAGATCCCGACATCCCGCAGGAATTCAAATTCCCGGTCATTGACCTGTAACCGATAGTTGATTTCTTCGATGCGGTGCTGGGCATACAACAAGGCACTCGCCAAGCCAGAGACTTCTCCCCCTTCCGGCCGTTGTGAAAGGTCGCGCACATTCTGCCAGAAGTCAGGACAGTCGAAACAGCGATCAAAGACCAACGCATCGTCCCCCCCGACCGGCGGGTGGGGGCAGTGCAGCGGATCACTGCAAAATAGGGCTGTCGGGAAACTCTCCACAGACTTAATAATCCGAAATCAAAAGGGGAATAGGGCAGGGCGATGAGCGTTGCAAAAAAGTATATCACGATCTTTTCAATTGCCAAGAAAAAGAGGCCTTAATCTTTTCGGCGAATTTGCCCTCCCCTCCCCTTCCGTGGCATAGTTTCGCCATGGAAGCAAAGCGTTATCACCTCTATTCGAATCAGCTCAAAGAGCAATTCGGCCATCGCGTCCACAAGATTTCCGTCGATGCCGGTTTCGGCTGCCCGAATCGCGACGGCGGCCGGGAGCAGGGCGGCTGCATCTTTTGCGACCCCACCGGTTCAGGATCGGTCGGCCTTGACCACCGCCTCAGTGTCGCTGCCCAGCTGCAAGTCGGCAAAGAGATCATGCAGCGCAAGTACAAAGCGCAGCAGTTCATTGCCTATTTTCAGCCCTTCTCCAACACCTACGCGCCGGTTGAAGCGTTGCGCCGCCTTTACGACGAAGCCCTCAGCGTTGACGGTGTTGTCGGTCTCGCCATCGGCACCCGGCCGGATTGCCTCCCTGATGATGTCCTTGACCTCCTTGCCGATTACGCCCGACGCACCGATCTCTGGCTGGAGATCGGCCTGCAATCGAGCCACGACGCCACCTTGCAACGCCTGCGCCGCGGCCACGATTATGGCTGCTTCCTCGATGCTTTGGCGCGGGCACGGCTGCGCGGTCTGCGGGTCTGCGCCCACCTCATCCTCGGCCTCCCCGGCGAAAATCACGCCGAGATTCTCGCCACCACCGATGAGATGGCACGCCTTCGCCTCGACGGCGTCAAGCTCCACCTCCTCCATATCCTCAGCGGCACCGAACTCGGCGCCGCCTACCAGCGCGGCGAGATAGCGGTCCTTGATCAGGAGAGTTACGTCACCCTCGCCTGCGATGTTCTCGAACGCCTCCACCCCGCCACCGTCATCCAGCGCCTCACCGGCGACGGCCCCCGCGACCGCCTCCTCGCGCCGTTGTGGTCGCTGAAAAAATGGGAAGTCCTCAACGCCATCGACGCCGAACTGGCACGGCGCGATACCCGGCAGGGGGAGCGCTGTGGTTGAAATCCCCCTCTCTCCCCCTTTGCTAAAGGGGGACAAAAACAACGCCTTGCATCTGTTTGCTCCCCCCTTTGACAAAGGGGGGCGGGGGGGATTTGAATCTCTCCGGCAGCAAGGGAACTGTCCATGACCCTCGCCGTCAGCGACGCCATCATCCTCCACCACCGCGACTACGGCGAAAGTGACCGCATCGTCACTTTCCTTACTCCGGACGACGGCATCTGCAAAGGTTTCGCCCGCAGTGCCCGCGCCAGCCGCAAACGCTTCGGCCCGGCCCTCGAATCCTTCGCACAGGTCCGCCTCCATTACACCCCGGTCAAAGGGGGAGAATTCCTCAGCCTGCGCGACGCCGAACTGATCGATCTGCGCGTCGGCCTGCGCAGCGACCTGCAACGCCTCGCTCTCGCAGCTTACGGCTGCGAACTGGTCGAAGCCCTCGGCGGCGGCCACGGCCACCCCGAGATCTTCGCCCTCCTTGCCGCCTATCTCGATCACCTCGCCACGACCGGCGCCACCCCGGAAGCGCGTCTGCTCCTCGAAGTCCGTCTCCTCTTCCACTCCGGCTACGCCCCGCACCTCCTCCACTGCGCCGAATGCTTCGGCCCCCTGCCGGAAAGTTTCTCCTTCTCCGCCGCACAGGGCGGCAGTCTCTGCCCGGCCTGCGCCCCGCCGGGGCTGATCCCCGTCTCCCTCGGCACCATCGGCACCCTCTCCCGCCTCGCCCGCACCCCGATCGAAGCCTTTAACGGTTTCCATTTTGGCGAGCGCACCTTGAACGAAGGGGGAAAAATCCTCAGCGACGCCTTGCGCCAGCACTTGACCAGACCGCTGAAGTCGCTAACCTTTCTGGAGGAGATGCAGGCAGGGTAATTCTTAACAATTCCATTATCATGATTTCCCGTAGGGGCGACCCGGTGGTCGCCCGCTTTTGCCCTACCGAAAAAATGACCTTGGACAAAATCGAATTATTGGTATAGACTATTAATATATATCAACAGGAGGATGTCATGCCTAATACCGCTAAAGTTTTCATGAACGGCCGCAGCCAGGCCGTCCGGCTCCCGGCCGAATTTCGTTTCGACTGCAAGGAAGTCTACATCGAACGCCAAGGGGAGGTCGTGGTTCTGCGTCCTAAACGGCAGGGCTGGGAGAGCTTCTTTGCCAGTGCCTCGTCGGTGCCGGACGACTTTCTTGCCGATCGGACCGATCTGCCATTGCAAGAGCGGGAGCTTTTCTGATGCTCTACCTCCTCGACACCAATATTTGCAGTTACATCCTCAAACGTCGTCCAGTCTCGGTGAAGAGTCGTTTTGACGAAGTCGGCCCGGAGCATTTGGGCCTCTCCACCGTGGTACTGGCCGAACTTTACTACGGCGCAACCCGTCACCCGCAGGGGGCGGCGATCCGCCGCGAAATCGATGATTTCGTCTCGCGCCTGACCCTCTACCATTGGGACGAAATCGCCGCCGATCACTATGGCGCCATCCGTACGGTTCTGGAAAAAAACGGCACGCCGATCGGCGCTATGGATATGATGATCGCCGCCCACGCCCGCAGCCTCGATGCCACGCTGGTCAGCAATAATGCCAAGCACTTCCGACAGGTGCCGGATTTGCAGTGGGTCGATTGGGTGTAAACGAAGACGAGACGAAACTTCTTACAATTTGTTGCCAGAGCTCCAGAACCATGTAACGTATTGATTATCGAAGTGATTTTGAGGAAATTGCAGGATTAAGACGGGAATTACGACAGGAGGAGTGAATATGCCCTACGTCAACATCAAGATCACCCGCGAAGGCGCCACCACAGAACAGAAAGCTGCCCTGATCAAAGGCGCGACCCAACTGCTGGTCGATGTGCTCGGGAAGAATCCGGCAACAACGGTTGTGGTGATCGATGAGGTCGATACCGACAACTGGGGAATCGGCGGCGAATCCGTCACCGTGCGCCGCCGGGACAAGAGATGAGAGCTTGCCCGTTTTTTAAACCTGAAAAGCCTGTTGGCCGCAGATAAGTTCGGATAAAAGCTGATAAATCAAGGCATTTAGATACCGTTACGCTTCAACAACGGTATCTACGGAGCTTCCTGCAGGTGGAGGGGTGAAGTGGGGCAAGAGTGGGTGCAGAAAAATTAATTATCAACTAAGGCGTCAGATTAAGGAGTTTTTCTGATAACAGGCGACTGCCATGCACGACGGTTATCACATAGACGGTATTGCTCTGCACGTCATGACGATAGATGCAGCGATAAGCGCCGTTAATGACTTCACGATGTGGGCGTTGCGGGAATTCCGGCAGGTGACGACCGGCTTCGGGGAAGGTTTTGAGGTGTTCGGCCGACTTGTACAGTCTCTCGATCTGGATGCGGGCATACCAAGGGGAATCGGCGGCAATATAATCGTAAATCAGCTCAAGATCGCTAATCGCCTTGAGCGTCCACTTCAGCCCTGCCATCGACGGGCAAGTCTTTCGATGGCTTCGTCGTGGGAGACGACGCGGCCCTCGCCCAGATCCTTTTCTCCGGCTTCGATCTTTTCAAGCAGATAGAGGCGATACATGACCTCTTCAGAGTCGACGGTTTCGGGGAGCGAGGTGAGGCAGGATTCGATATCCGAGCGTGCCATGAGCATAAAGGGGACTCCTTCTATTTATTACTTTCGAAACCATAACATGGTGTCAGAGGGCGGTCAAACTGCACCGGCATCCTCCAGGTCCTCCTCACCTTTATCTCTGCGTCTGGCTCCAGGCCTTGACCAGCTTCGCCAGGGTGCGTGGCTGCATGCCGATGCTCACTTTCCCCCTTTTTTCCCATTGCGAAATGCTGGTGGCAGTTATGCCGATGCGGTCAGCAAAGGTCGTCTGGGTTTCAGCAAGAGACAACCGCCAGGCGCGGATGGCGTCACCGGTGAGGGGATCAGGAAAGGGAACTCCTGGCGAAGACGCTTTGCGAGCTTTTGCTTTTTGAGGCGGGAGGACGGTGGCTGGCCCGGAAACCGATTCCGCTGATTCCGCCAGATCGATGCCGAAGACATCGGCAATACCGGTCGCGGCAATCCTCCGGCGGGACGTCCCACCTTGGGCCACATCCGTAACCGCCGCGGAGACATCGACCAACTCTTCGTGATTGACCCCGCGCAGCAGGAAGAGCATCTCCGGGGCATGATCGAGTCGTGCCCCCACCCCGTAAAGGACGGCCGCGACATGTTTGCACATCCCCGCCCAATCCGGGCAGTCACAGGTGAACTTCATCTCCCCCGGCAGCGGGAAGAGACCATCCCGGCGATGGGCCACGACCTCCATGACGTTTTGATCCAGCTTGCCGCGCAACAGGTCGATCAGTGACCCGATACGGCCGGTGCAGGAATATTTGAGGGTTTCCCATTTCTTCTTCATCAACGGCGCGATAGTGATCGAGACATTATAAAGGGTTGTCCCACTGACCATCGCCTTGATGACGCCGCCCTGAATCTCGAGATGACAGACCGAACCGTTTTTCACATAGGTGCGGCCGCGAGGGAGGCGGTTGGCATAATCGCTAAAGGACTCCATGTGGTCACACCACCCCTTGCCCCAGAAGGAGGCGGCGATCTTGCGGCCGGTCAGTTCGACCGGTTGCACCTTGAGTCCCTTCTTCTTCAGCTTTTCGAGGGCCTTTATCGCCTTGGCGCGGCGCTCTGCCACCGGCACATAAGGGGCCCAACCGTAATAACTCATGAATTCATTCCTTTAAACCAACGCTCCAGGCAACAACTCTTCATATCCCCGCCTTGTTAAGATCGAGCGCCACCAACTGCAACAGCGCCGCATCATCCATCTCGGTCAGTAACCTTTCCGCTCCCTCCAGAAGTTCGGTCGCCAGACCAGACTTGGCGGCAATCATGGCGTCGATCTTCTCTTCCACTGTCCCCTTGCAGACGAACTTGTGGACCATGACATTCTTGTTCTGACCGATGCGAAAAGCGCGGTCGGTGGCCTGATTCTCCACCGCCGGATTCCACCAGCGGTCAAAATGGATGACATGGCTGGCCGCAGTCAGATTAAGCCCGGAGCCGCCGGCCTTGAGGGAGAGGACGAAAAAAGGCGGCCCTTCCTCATGCTGAAAGCGATCGACCAGCTTCTTCCGCTCCGCCACCGGGGTACCGCCGTGCAGGACCAGTCCAGGACGGCCAAAGAGCATGGCCAAAAAGGAGGCGATCGGCACGGTCATCTCGCGAAACTGGGTAAAGATCAGCACCTTTTCCTGGCGCGAGGCGATCTCTTCGACGAGTTCGCGCAGACGGACAAACTTGCCGCTGCGCTCCTCGTCATAATCGCCATCTCCCAGCGCCTGACTGGGATGGTTGCAGATCTGTTTGAAGCGCAGCAAATAGGCAAGGATCAGCCCGCGACGCTTTATCCCCTCTTGCTGTTCCTTGAGAGCCTTGGCCAAATCCTGGACAGCCTGGCTGTAGAGCCGGGCTTGGACCTTGCCGAGACCACACCAGATCACCATCTCGACCTTGTCGGGGAGATCGCTGATGATATTACGGTCATTCTTCATCCGGCGCAGGATATAGGGCTGCACCAGCGTCCGCAGCGGCGCGTACGAGGGCGGTTCGCATTTTTCGAGGGCAGTGACGAACTGCTTGAAGCGGGGAGCCGAGCCAAGGAGGCCGGGGCAGATGAAATCGAAGAGCGACCAAAGGTCGGAGAGGCGATTTTCTATCGGTGTGCCGGTCAGGGCGATGCGCGCCCTCCCCTTGAGGCTCTTCACCGCTTTGGCCTGCTGGGTTCCGGCATTCTTGATCGCTTGCGCTTCGTCGAGGACGATCAGGTTCCACTCCAGCTTTCGGAGCCACTCCTGGCGCTGAAGCATGCCGTAGGTGGTCAGCACCACATCGTTTGCAGCCAAAGCCTGGAGCGGATCGGCGCTGATACGCGCCAGCTCGGTTTTTTCCAGCTCCGACGGATGCAGACAGACAAAGGTCAGCGAAGGGGCAAAACGCTCCAGTTCACTCTTCCAGTTGGCAAGGAGCGAGGCCGGCAGCACCAGCAAGCTGGGACAGGACTTCCCGGCTCGCCCCTTTTGCGCCAGTAAAAGTGAAATGACCTGAATGGTTTTACCGAGTCCCATGTCGTCGGCCAGACAAGCCCCCAGCCCCAGCTCGGAAAGGAACCAGAGCCAGTTGAGGCCGGTCTGCTGATAAGGGCGGAGAGTTGCCTGCAAGCGGTCATCAGCCTGCACAGCTGCCAGTCGCGCCGGTTCCCGCAATCCCGCCAGCAACTCCCGTAACCGGTCGCCCGCCTCGACAAAGGCCCAGCCGGCTTCATCCAGCGTCGGCTCATTGCCGGAGAGGTCACGCCGGGCGCCAGCGAGGAGACGCATCCCTTCGATAAAGGAAAGGCCATCCCCCCCGGCTTCGGCTTCGACCCGTTGCCACTGCTCCAGCGCCTGACGGAGCTTATCACCATCGACCTCGACCCACCCCCCCCGCAGAAAGACCAGTCCCTCCCCGGCCGCCGTCAACGCCGCAATTTCCGCCGGGGTCAGGTCGGCGCCGTCCAGGGTCAACTGCACCCGAAAATCGAGCAAGGCCGACGCCGAAAGGGTGGCGCTGTCCTTCGCGCCGACGACCACCTGGACTTGGGGACGGGGACGTTTTTTCCACCAGTCCGGCAGGCGCACCACCAGGCCGCTCTCTTCCAGCACCGGCCCATCCTTGAGAAGCGGGTAGGCTTCCTCTGGTGTCCAGGCGAGCGGATGGTAGATATCGTTGCTCTCCAGCAACTCCTGCACCCAGGCACAACGATGGCTGGCGGCATACACCGGCTCAAGGAGGCGCAGCAGCGCTTCGCG
>JACUTW010000146.1 GCA_014859605.1 Desulfuromonadales bacterium | reverse complement strand
GAGGTTAGGAGGGGGATGGGTCTTATTGGTGCCGAAAACTTCCCATCCCCACCCCAACCCTCCCCTTGAAGGGGAGGGAGAAAAACCCGGCGCGGACGATTGACGCTAATTTAATTATTCATTGTGCTTGAGCCAAAAAACGCAGTCTTTTGTATTTGCCCTTATCCCCTGCATCCCCTTCATCCCTGTAAATTTGCTTGATTAAAGGTTGCCTATGTGTGGAATCGCCGGAATCCTGAGTCAAAACCATCCCCCCAGCGAAGCGGAGCTGCGCCGCCAGGCGCACTTCCTGTCCCACCGTGGCCCGGACGATCTTGGCCTGCTGATCTGGCAGGGACACGGGGTGGTGCAGACGCGGCTGTCGATCATCGATCTCGCCGGCGGACACCAGCCGATCTGCTCGGCGGATGGCCGCTTTATCCTCGTCGCCAACGGCGAAATCTACAACTTTGTCGAGCTGCGTCAGGAACTCGAAGCGCAGGGGTGCGTCTTTGTCACCCATTCTGACAGCGAGATGATCATCCATGCTTATGCGATCTACGGCGATGATTTTGCTCAGCATCTGCACGGCATGTTCGCCTTCTGCCTGATCGACAAATTACGCAATCGGGTCATTCTCGGTCGCGACCGGCTCGGCATCAAGCCCCTCTTTTACGCCCGCGATGGCGAGCGCCTCCTCTTTGCATCCGAGCTCAAAGGGATCATCGCCGCCCGTAGCGCCGCCCCGCAGGTAAAGGCGGAGGCGCTGCTGCAGTATCTGCAAAGTCAGTTCAACACTGGTGAGGCGACGATCATCGCGGGGATTCAGCGCCTGCCGCCGGCGACAACGCTGATCTTTGAGGCGGACGGCACCACAATGCTGCGCCCTTACTGGAGTGCGGCGGATGTGCGCACGGTCGATTGTTCCATGGAGGAAGCGCTTGAAAGCTTTGCGCCCCTGATCGACACGGTGATGCGCGAACATGTCCGCTCCGATGTCCCCTGCGGCCTCTTCCTTTCCGGCGGCGTCGATTCCGCTCTCCTCCTTGCCCTTTTGACCAAGCATCAGGAACAGCCGGTACGGACTTTTTCCGTCGGCTTTCCCGATTCCCAAATGGAGGGAGAGCTCGCCGGCGCCGAATACATCGCCAACTATTTCAACAGCCGTCATACCTCGATTCCGCTGCACGGCGCCGAGGTCCTTGGCCGTCTGCCGATCACGGTCTGGGCGGCGGACGATCTGATGCGCGACTATGCTTCGCTGCCGACGGCGATCCTCGCCGAGCATGCTGCCAAAGAACTCAAGGTGGTCTTCTCCGGCGAAGGGGGGGATGAAGCCTTTGCCGGTTACGGCCGCTACCGCAAAGGGGGCTTTGAACGCTTTTTCCAGAATCTTGTCCGCCCCGGCAGCGGCGGTTTTCGCACCAGCCCGCAATTGCATCCCCTCTGGGCGTCGCGGCTCTTCGGCCCCGAGCTGCGGGCGGCGACGGCGGCGATCCGCCGCCCCTTTATTCAGGCCTGGAGCGAGACACCGCGCGAATGGAGCCACCTGCAGCGCTGCCAGTATACCGACCTGATGACCGCCATGCCCGACAACCTCCTGGTCAAGGCCGATCGCATGCTCATGGCCTTTGGCGTCGAAGGGCGCGTCCCCTTTCTTGATCACCGCATCGTCGAGTTCGGCCTGAGTCTGCCGGATCAACTCAAGACCGATCGTCGTCAGGGGAAGATCTTTCTTAAACGCTGGGCGGAGAAGACCATTCCGGCCGAGCATCTTTATCGCAAGAAGCGCGGTTTTCATGTGCCGATGAGGGAGTGGCTGACCCCCGCCTTTGTCAGTGCCGCTGAAGGCAAACTATTGGCGAACCGGGGGATCCGGCAATGGTTTCACCCCGCCGGCGTCAGCGCCCTCTGCGCTGCCCAGCGCCAGCGGGGCGGCCGCGATCGGGAGCTTTGGTCGCTGATCCAGTTTGCCATCTGGCACCGTCTCTTTATCGATGACTTCGGTGCCAAACCCGCTGCGAACGATGACCCGCTCCTCTGGTTGTAATATAACTCTTTAACAGGGATGAAGGGGATCAAGGGGATAAACCCTTTAGAATATAGGCATTACTCCTTGTGTTTGAGTCAAAAAACGCTGTCTT
>JACUTW010000145.1 GCA_014859605.1 Desulfuromonadales bacterium | reverse complement strand
CGCTCAGGCGTTTAATAAGAGTAGGATTGAGAAGACAGCCAACCCGGCTGCGATCGACTTTCTGATCGTCAGCACTTCAATTTTCAAAACCAATGAAACCAGCAGGGCCACGATAAAGCTCATATTGGCAATCGGGATGACAATGCTGGCCTGGGCGATTTTCAGCCCCGACATCAGGAAATTGACAATACCGAAGACCAGGAAGCCGGAGAGGAGCGAGTAAACGATCTTCTTTCCAGTGACAACGAGCCTCTTCTCGACCATCCTGGCATAAAAGGCTCCACCGACAACCCAGCACAGGGCAATGAGCAACAACATGCTCTGTGCGTCTGCCTGCGCGGATAAGCCGATCTTCGAGACAACGCCATACAGTGCCCTGAAGAACGATGCGCATATGACCAGCCAGAAGAAGAGAGCTGACTTGTCAACAGTACCGGAGGCGTGGCCGCCGCCGTACATCATCAGAACGGCGATGATGCCAAGAACGATCCCCGCGACTTTAAAAGTTCCGACCGGTTCGCTCAAAACGAGAAAAGAGAGGATGACAACGCCGATCGTGTTTAACCGGTAAACGGTCGAGCCAAGGCTGACATGGATATGGGTCAGCCCCTCAATCAGAAAGAGGTTGGAGACGGTCAGAAGTGCCCCGGCCAGCAGACCGTAGGTGACGGTCGTGACTTCAGCATGAAACTGAAGACCTTCGACTTGCATCCAGAGGAGTTGCAAGAGCGCCCAGGTCAGGCCGATGCCAAGGACGTACATCCCCCGGGATCTCTCCTTGGCGGAATATTTTTTAAACACGACATCATTAATGCCGGCCAAGAGCATGCTCAGGAGCGCAAAGTACAGACCATTGGACAGAGGCTGAATCACGACTTCCTGCTTTTGAATTTATTGTACAGCACCGGAATCAAGGCAAAGAGCCCCAGCAGGGCAAAGGAGCCGAGGACCCGGGGGGAAGCGATTCCGGCCAGGGAGTCGATGGTCGCCAAGCTCGCCCCGGCATTGACGTAGACAAAACCGCCGGGGATGATACCAATCATGGTAGCAAGGAAGAAGGTCCGCAGCGGCAAACGGGTCAAACCGGCGGCGAGGTTGATCAGGAAGAAGGGGAAGACCGGTACCAGGCGGAGAAAGAGGAGGTAGCTGAACCCCCGGTTTTCGAGTTCACGATTCATCCCCTCCAGTTTATGGCCAAACTTGTTGAGGACCGCATCCCGCAGCAGGTAGCGGGTGACGAGAAAAGCGAGAGTGGCGCCGATCGTGGCGGCAATGTTGGCGTAGAGAGTCCCCATGATCGAACCGAAGATCGCCCCGGCCGCCAGGGAGAGGATGGCGGCTCCCGGCAGGGACAGGGCAGTGGTGAGAATATAGATCGTCATGAAACCGGCGACCATGATCAGTTTGTGGGCGGCATAGTAATCAAGGAGCGACTGCCGATTCGCCTTGAGGGCTGCCAGGGTCAGAAACCGGCCGAGATCAAAGTAAAAAAAGAGGGCCACGGCAATAAGAGCGCTGAGGGCCAGAACGATCTTTTTAATGTTCATCGGTTAACCTCTCTGCCACTTGAGCCAGCCGGAAAGGAGATTCTTCACGAAAGGGGTCAGCCGCGTCCGGTTGTGAGCATCGGCCAGACGTTTGAGCACCTCGGCCTGAGTCGGGTAGGGGTGGATGGTCTTGCCGATGGCAGCAAGACCGAGGCCACTGGTGATGGCGAGGGAGAATTCGTTGATCATCTCCCCGGCATGGCGGGCGACGATGGTGGCGCCGAGGATTTTATCCGTCCCTTGGCGCAGGTGGACGCGGGCAAAACCCTCTTCTTCACCATCGAGGACGGCGCGATCAATCTCGGCAAGGGGGACGGTGAGGGTTGTCACTTCAATCCCTTTGTCCCTGGCCTCCTTTTCATACATCCCGACATGCGCGATCTCCGGATCGGTGTAGGTACACCAGGGGATGGTCAGCGCCGAACTCTTCTGCCGTCCCATGAAGAGAGCATTGGCAATGAGGATGCGAGCCAGGGCGTCGGCGGTATGGGTGAATTTGTAAGGAAAACAGATGTCGCCGGCGGCATAGACATGAGGGTTCGAGGTTTGTAAGGTATCACTGACCTTCACCCCGGTTCGCTCGTAAAGAATTCCGCCCTT
>JACUTW010000008.1 GCA_014859605.1 Desulfuromonadales bacterium | reverse complement strand
AAAGCGCCGTCCGGACCGGTCGCCTCGGAGATGGCAAAGGCCGGACCGTAAAGATCCATCCCCTGCTTGTAGACATAAAGATAGGTCCCTTCCAGTGGCGAGACAACTGCGCCGCGTAACCGACCGCTGCCGGTGGAAGGCGTTGCCGACTCTTGCGTGCAGCCGGCAACGAGCAGCGAGACAAGGACGAGAAGGAGATAGAAAGGACTTAACTTCATTGTGAATTCTCCTGAAACGGGACTAACGTAGGTCGTGTTGAGGGACGAAACGCGACGGCTCTTTCGTTGAACTCGCGGTCAATGTTGCGTTTCGCGGTGAGGCTGTTCAACAGCAACCTGCAACTTACTTTTTCGGCAACAGAACCAGATGTTCGGTGGTGATCGAAGCGTAATGCTCCTTGATGGTATCATCCATGATCGCCAGACCGAAGGCAACCCCGCTGGTCTTCCCCGGCGTAAAGACGACATCGCGGGGATCAGCCGTCTGCAAAGCACGGCGCAGGATGACGATCCAGCGGCCATTGCGGTAGTCGGTCACCGCTGCCACATCGGCACGACTGCCGATTGGACGGGCACTGATATAACCGGGCGCCACCGATCCGGCGGGACGGAACTCTTTGCCGATGGAGCGGCCTTCCTGATCGTAGACCGGCGTGTCGCCAGCCCCGAAAATTTCGATGCTCCCCTGCCCTTCGCTGCGGGCGCGGGAATTTTCCAGAAAGATCTCTCCCGGCACATCCCCTTCCATCCCCTTGAAAGCGAGAGTGCGATCGTCGGCAAAACCGAAACGGGCCGTGCGACCGGCCTTCCAGTTCCAGAGATCGAGCTCGATCCCTTCATCGCGAGGGAGCTTCATCTTGTTGTTGGCGTGGAAATTCGCCCCGGCCACGCCGAAGCCGTCGATATGGCAGGCGTAAGAACAGGTGAATTGGTGAAAGCGATTGTCGTTATCCCAAAGGATCCCCAGACCGTCTTCAAGGGCCGGCGAAGCCAGCCACTCTTTGCCATCGAACTGCCATTGCCGGATCGCTTCGTCACGGGTCGGATCGAGCCAGGAGAACCGCAGATAAAGATCGCTATCGGTATAAAAAGCGCGTAGATCGACGCTTAGAGGTGCCGGCGGGGTCGAACCGTGATGGCAGGAAGCGGTGGTGACATGGACGGTATCTTCATCGATATCCGGAAGGGGGTTGAGTTTATGCACCCGTCCACCCTTGACGGTGATGACCCGCGGCAGGGCCCGCTCCCAATCGGCATCCTGCGGCGCCTGCTCCAACCACAAGGCATAAGCACGATCAGCCAGCTCGGGGCTGCCCCCCGGCAACCGGCAACCGGCCAGCAGGACAAAAGTAAGAACAGCCAGAAGCCGCAAATAATCAGACGGGGAACGATTCATAGGGGGGAGGAATAGCAAGGAATATACCCGAAGGAGGATTCACACCATATATCCGCGCGAGCGCGCCACTAGTCGTCGCGCTCTGACGACAATCTGTCAGCCTGGTCAATCAACTGGTATTTCTCCATCTTGTAGCGCAGGGTAGTGCGTTTGATCCCGAGGGCAGCCGCGGCCCGTGTTTGCGAGCCCTCTTCGCGGCGCAGAGTCTGGACGATCAGTTGCCGTTCGAGATCTTCAAGGATCTCGGTGAGACTGCCGCCCCGTTCCGGCACCTGCAGATAGATCTCCTCCCCCCCCTGAATCGCCGGCGGGAAGTCGGCGGGGGTGATGACATTGCCACGACAAAGGACGACGGCGCGCTCCATGGCATTCTGCAGCTCACGAACATTCCCCGGCCAATCATAGGCCAAAAGACAAGAGATAGCGCGTGGAGAGATGGTTTCGACCTTTTTCCCGGTCTCGCGCACATAGCGATCGAGAAAGTGCCGGGCCAGAGCTTCGATATCTTCACGGCGTTCGCGCAGAGGCGGCAGATGGATATTGACGACATTGAGGCGATAAAAGAGATCTTCGCGGAAGGTGCCTTTCTTGACCTCGGTCTCGAGATTCTTGTTGGTGGCAGCGACGATACGGACATCAGTACGGATGGTCTTGGTGCCGCCGACCCGCTCGAATTCGTGTTCCTGAATGACGCGCAGCAGTTTGACCTGGGCATTGAGACTCATCTCACCGACTTCGTCGATAAAGAGCGTCCCTTCGTGCGCCATCTCAAAACGCCCCTTCTTCAGTGCCACGGCGCCGGAGAAAGCGCCGCGTTCATGGCCGAAGAGTTCACTCTCCAGCACCCCTTCGGAGAGGGCGGCGCAGTTAAGGACGACAAAGGGCTTCTCTTTGCGCGCTGAACTGAAGTGAATCGAACGGGCGATCAACTCTTTGCCCGTCCCGGATTCACCGGTGATCATGACGCTGGCATTACTCGCCGCCACCGCTGAGGCGGTCTCGAAGATCTTGCTCATCCCCTGCGACGCCCCGACAATCCCGGAAAAGCTGTAGCGACCTTCCAGTTCCTGATGCAGATAGCGGTTTTCCACCAACAGACGCTGGCGTTCCAGCACCTGAGCCACAGTCAAGCGGAGCTCGTCACTTTCAAAGGGTTTGGTGATGTAATCGTAGGCACCGGCACGCAAGGCCTGAACGGCATTTTCCACTGTTCCGTAGGCGGTAATAACGATCACCGGCAAGGAGGGATTATAGGCTTTGATCTCTTCGAGGAGCTGCAGCCCGTCCATCTCGGGCATCTTGATATCGGTGACCACCAGATCGAAGATGTCGGCGCGCATCTGCCGGATCGCCTCTTTCCCGGATCCGACCGTCACGGTTTCATAGCCTTCACGACTGAGGAGGCGATCGAGCAGGCGGCGCATCCCCTCTTCGTCATCAACGATCAGAATCTTTTCCGCAGCCATGCTACTCCTTCAACTCCCGATGATAGACACAGTTCTTTCCTTCGCGTTTGGCGCGATACAGTTGATCGTCCGCCTCTTTAATCAACACATCGCCGAACCCGTCACGGGGGTAGGAAGCGACGCCGATACTCACCGTCACCCCTTCCGGGACGATGCCGACCAAAGCATCGCGGGTACTGTTGATGATCCCCTGGCGCAAACGTTCCGCCGCAACCAGGGCTTTATCAAGATCGGTCTCGGTAAGAATCGCAATAAATTCCTCGCCGCCATAACGGAAGGAGAAGTCGCAGGTGCGCAATAGAGAGTGCAAAGTCTTGGCGACCGCGATCAAAGCTTTATCCCCAACAGGATGTCCGTAGGTATCATTAAAACGTTTAAAGTCGTCAACATCGAGCATCAGCAGCGACAGCGGTTTTTCATAGCGAATGGCACGAGCCATCTCCTCGTCAAAAGTCATGAGAAAGTGCCGATGGTTGTACAAACCGGTCAAACCGTCAGTGCAGGCGAGAAGATGGGTTTTTACATGCAGACGCGCATTGTCGATACTCATGGTGGCAAAAGAAGCGAGGATAGAGAGCATGTGCAGACGCATGGCGGAGAAGGTGCGGGGGACGAAATCATCGAGATAGAGGATGCCGATAATCTTTTGCTGGATCTTCAGGGGGACAGCAATCAGTGAACGAATCCCTTCCTCCACCGCCAGCGGATTCTTAAAGAACGCTTCCCCTTGCGTATCTTCGACGACAAAGAGCTGCCCTTCGCTGAGAATACGATGGGTCAAGCCGCCGACCGTGACCGACCAACTCGACCTGGCCGTCAACTTTTCGCTGAGACCGATATGGGCGTGCAACTGCAGACGGTTGAGAGAGTCATCATAAAGAGCAATACTCCCGGCGGGCATATCCATAATCCCCAAGGAACTGCAAAGGATGTTGTGCAGGACTTCGTCAAGATCGAGCGAGGAGACGACAACCTGGGCGACCGAAAGAACCTCGCGCAGACAATTCAATTCTTCGTCGGTAAATTCGTCCTGGTTCAGTACGTTATCGAGCTCGGAAAATCGTTTGATACTCAATGTGAGTCCTCACTTTCCGGAAAGCAGCTAAAGCCCAGGCACCGCAAACAGCTCACCATAGAACAGCTGCTTAAAATTCCTGAATCATTAACACATCCAGTCAGGAATGCAAAGAGTCAAATCGTTAAGATCGAGAAGTAAGGCCCGCCCTCCTTTTCATCAGGTCCCGCATGAATTTTTTCTGCTTTTTTGTGGACCGCGTCTTGACATGCACGACATATTGTGGTTTAACTCTTGGCGCCACACACCATCTAGTGCCATTCAACGAAAACATAAAATAACCATAAGTTATTGAAACCTCAAAGGGAGGGCCCATTTCATGCCCGCAAAGACGACCGAAACGACCACCAGCCTTTCAAAAAACGCCATCACTGTCCTCGAACGCCGCTACCTCAAACGTGATCTCGACGGCAAACCGACCGAGACCCCGGCAGCGATGTTCCGCCGCGTCGCCGAAGCGATCGCCAGTGCCGAAGTTCGTTTGGGGACCGGCGTCGACGCCAAGGCTCTGGCCGACGAATTCTACCGGATGATGACCTCCCTCGAATTCCTGCCGAATTCGCCGACGCTGATGAATGCCGGCCGCGAACTCGGCCAGCTCTCCGCCTGCTTTGTCCTGCCGGTCGGCGACTCGATGGAAGAGATCTTCGAAGCGATCAAGCAGACCGCCCTCATCCACAAAAGCGGCGGCGGCACCGGCTTCTCCTTTTCGCGCATCCGTCCCGCCAACGATGTTGTCCAATCGACCAGCGGCGTCTCCAGCGGTCCCCTCTCCTTCATGAAAGTCTTTGATGCCGCCACCGAGACGATCAAGCAGGGCGGCACCCGGCGCGGCGCCAACATGGGGATCCTGCGCGTCGATCATCCCGATATCATGGATTTTATCATGTGCAAACGGGATCAGACCGTCCTCACCAACTTCAATATCTCCGTCGGCATGACCGAAGCCTTTATGGAAGCGGTCGAAAAAGATGCCGATTACAAACTCGTCAACCCCCGCAACAAAGAAGATGGCCGCACCCTGCCGGCGCGTAAAGTCTTTGAACATATCGTCGAACTCGCCTGGAGCAACGGTGAGCCGGGGATCATCTTCCTCGACCGCCTCAACCGCGACAACCCGACCCCGCTGGTCGGCGAATTCGAAGCGACCAATCCTTGCGGCGAGCAGCCCCTCCTCCCCTTTGAGAGTTGCAACCTCGGCTCGATCAACCTTGCGCTGATGATCAAGGGAAACCAGGTCGACTGGGAGCGGCTCCGCAAGACCGTGCGCAGCGCTGCCCGTTTCCTTGACAACGTCATCGAAGTCAACAACTACCCGATCCCGCAGATCAACGAAATGACCCGCTCCAATCGCAAAATCGGTCTCGGCGTCATGGGCTGGGCGGATATGTTGATTCTTCTCAACATCCCCTACAACTCGCAGGAAGGGGTGGAGCTCGGTGAAAAGGTGATGAAGTTTATCACCGACGAAGCGCGGATCATGTCGCAGGAACTAGCGGCCGAGCGCGGCGCTTTCCCCAACTTCAAGGGGAGCACCTTCGACAAAAAGGGGAGCAAGCCGGTGCGCAACGCCACCAGCTCCACCATCGCCCCGACTGGCACCATCTCGATTATTGCCAACTCGTCGAGCGGCATCGAGCCCCTCTTCGCCGTCAGTTATGTCCGTCAAGTTCTCGATAACGACATCCTCGTCGAGGTCAATCCCCTCTTCGAAAAGATCGCCAAGGAACGCGGCTTCTATTCGCCGGAGCTGATGAAACTCATCGCCCAACACGGCACGGTCAAGGATATCGATCAAGTCCCCGAGGATATCCGCCGCATCTTCGTCACTTCGCACGATATCAGCCCGGAAGACCACATCCGCATGCAGGCAGCCTTCCAGAGATACACCGACAACGCCGTCAGTAAGACGGTCAACTTCTGCAACTCCGCCACCAAAGAGGATGTCGCCACCGTCTACCGCCTCGCTTATCAGCAGGGGTGCAAAGGCGTGACGATCTACCGCGACGGCTCCCGCGACATGCAGGTCCTCTCCGTCGGCAAGAAGGAAGAGACTCCCGCTGCCGCTGTTCCGGTCGAGACCCAGAAGACCGGCCGCAAGCGCGACCGGCCCCGCGCCCTCAAAGGCTCCACCTATCAGATGGAGACCGGCTGCGGCCCCCTCTACGTCACCATCAACGAAGATAACTCCGGCCTCTTCGAAGTCTTCACCACCATGGGCAAAGCTGGCGGTTGCGCTGCCAGCCAGTGCGAAGCGATCGGCCGCCTCGTCTCCCTCGCCTGGCGCTCCGGCGTCCAGGCCCGGCAGACGGTCAAACAGCTGATCGGTATCAGCTGCCACAAACCGGCCGGCTTCGGCGATAACCGCATCACCAGCTGTTCCGACGCCGTTGCCCGGGCGATCATGATGCATGTCCAGGCGCATGAAGAAGGGATGGAAGGGACCATCCACTCCCAGAATGGCGGCGCCTGCCCCGAATGCGGCGGCGTCGTCGAGCACGAAGGCGGCTGCTGCGTGTGTCATTCTTGTGGATATAGTGAATGCGCATAGAGTGAACGGGTGGAGGGGATAATGAGTCGGATTTTGATTGATTAAAAGAAGCGGGGCAATGCGGCGACAAGCTGGATTGCCCCGCTTCTGCGTGGGATCAGCAGCGTTATTGCCGTCGACCGATTTTTTCGGTAGGGGCGGACCTGTGTGTCCGCCCGGCTTTGACCTAAGACGGCAAATATACGCCTCAAAATAATTATTGACGCTATCACACCAATTGGTGTAATCATAAAAACACCAATTGGTGCAACAGAAGGAATCTTATATGACACCGATTGGAACCGCTTTGGACGATCGGGTTCTGCACACCATCCAGGATGTTTATCTGGCGGGAAAATTGCGCAAGACCTTTGATTGCCAGAAGGATATGATCCGCGCCGGACTCTACGAAGCAGATGTGGAACAAATCATCATGACCGCGACAACGGTAGAAAAAGCCATGCCGGCAACGAGCGTTCGAGCGAGCAACAAACTCAACACCCATTACGTCATCCACGGCACCAGCACCAAAGGGACCAAGGTCTATTGCAAGGTGTGCAGCAACTACCACCCGACGACCGATGCCTTCATCGAATGGACGCTGACCTCTTTCACGAACCAACAGGGATGCCAACCATGATCTGCACGAGCTGCTTCGCCGCCGAAAACCAACCCGGCAAGACCGAATTAACGATCACCATCAACGACGCCGTCCACACCCTGCGCGACCTCGACTGCGATATCTGCCCAGCCTGCGGCGAGATCACCTTTACCCATCTCCAGAGCCTGGAGATCGACAAGAAACGAATCACCCTTGAATTCGGGGCCAAGCCGCTTCTGACTCCTCTCCAACTCAAGACCCTGCGCCAGGTTCTCAACCTCAAGTTGGAGGAGATCTGCGACCTGTTGCATGTCGGACGCAACAGTTACGGACGTTGGGAGCGGGGCGAGGTGGCGATTACGCCGTCGATGAATCTCCTCGTCCATCAGCTCATCGACCGCTTTCCCGACGCGCAGGTCAATCTCTTCGCAGGTGCGCGCGGCGCCGCCATCGCCAAGGTCAACGCCACGCTCCTCGGGCAATACCTTTCCTTTGGTGAATACCTGCGTGAAGTTTTGACCGCCACCCACCTGCTGCCGGAGGTGGTCTGCGCCGCCGTCGGTCTGGAAGCGGCGACGCTGGTTAGGTTAGAGAATAACGATCTGCCCCCCGAGCAGACGCCGCCTGATGTCATGGCGCGCCTAGCGTGCTTTCTCGGCCTCGACGTTGCTGCTCTGCGCGCTTTGCTGAGCGGGGCAGCCAGGGACAAGAAGCATGGCGCTGTCCGCGAAAAGAGCGGGGAGTACGGGATAGAGGAGAAAGAGTGGTGGGAGAAAGTGGCGGGGTTGATGGGAGCGGAGTAGCGGAGCCGGCATGGCGGAGATCAAGGTGGCAAAAGGAGGAAAAGCCAGCCATGGCAAACTCAATTCCGGAAAAGGACTGGAAATATCTGCGCAGCGTCGAAAAAGATCTCCTCTCCGAGCTTTGCCGCACGATCAATCAACAGGCAGCGGCGATCGTCCATTCAGGCATCGGATCCGAACATGACAAGTACTTGCTCCTCTACAAACACCTCAAGGACTCAGACGCCATCGTTGCTGAGTGTTTCGACAATTGGCGGCGCTCGAATCTATTATTCAAACTCCCCCTTCTCCATCGGCATAAGCTTCTGCGGGATGAACACATCCTCAACCTGTCCGCTGAAACGCGCGACCGGCTCGACCTATTCATCGATACGGGTAACGTTTGATCAGCGGAAAGAACAGCAAAACCGGGCGGCCACATAGATCCGTCCCTACAACGGCAATGAACAGAGCTCATAAAGCACGCGGACTCAATCGCTTCTTCTTTCCTTTTTCGTTTCTGTTGCCGTCTTGATTGTTCCGGTATAATCTTGCGCCATTGTAAAAACCTTGCCCGACTTTGAACACATGAATTGCAGGGAGAACGCATGCCCCCCACCGAAGATGAACTCAAACGCCAGATCCTCGCTCTCGAAGCGCGAGTACGTCGCCTGGAGGCGCTGCAGACATCGGAGACAGCCAGGGATCCCGGCGATTTCATCTTTCTTGAACCGGCGGCGCCGACTCCCCCGCGAACAACAGCAACGACTCCCCGCCCGGCGTCCCGCTCCACCCTCCCGCAGCTCAATGTCACCCAACTCCTCGGCTGGGCCGGAGTCACAGCCCTGGTCCTCGCGGTCGCCTACCTGATCAAGCTCGGCGTCGATCTCGGTTGGCTCACCCCGGCCCGGCAGATCATCCTCGCCGTCGTCAGCGGTGCGGCGCTGATCGGCAGCGGCATCGCCCTGCGCGCCGCCGACCGCCACTATGCCAGCCTGTTGCCGGCAGGCGGAGTGGTGATCCTCTTTCTCGCCGCCTACGGCGCCCACCTCTACTACCGGCTCATCCCCTACCCGGCCGCCACGTTAGCCAAGAGCGAGATCCAAATACCTTTCAAAAGATTTACAGCACGCCGGACTCATGCTATGAATCTCCTTAAAATTTTTGGCACAAATGGACTTTAAAACATGGCACTGCTCCCTTCGACCGCTGAAATCAACCTGCGCCAGCGGGATCTCGTCTATCTCCTCCCCGGCGGACTGCTAGTTCTCGGCGGCGTCCTCCTCTTCCATCTCCTCACCCTCCCCGACCAGGTACGCGGCTTCTTTGCCTACTACCCCGCCCTGGTCCTATCGCTCGGGCTCTTTCTCAGCTGGCGCTTCAATCGTACCCGGCTCTTCTTTGCCCTGGTCCTTTTAACCTTAGCCGACCTGTGCCTGCGCCGCTTTCCGGACGGTGAGACCCGCGTGCTCGCCATTGCCGCAGCCGAATTCCTCATCCCCCTGAATCTGGCGATGATCAGCTTCTTTGTCGAACGCGGCTTGCTTTCCCGACCGGGACTGCTGCGCGCCGGGGTGATCGCAGCGCAACCCCTTTGTCTTTATCTCGCGTATCTTGCCAGCCCCGCGGTCCTCAGCAACTTCCTGATCGGCAAACCCCTCCCCTGGGCGCTTCTCGATCGTCTGCCGCTGGCACAGATCCCTTTAGCAGCCCTCCTTTTAGGGGGCGGCATCCTCGCCTTTCGTTTTCCCCGCCACCCCTCGGCGATCGACGGCGGTTTCCTCTGGGCCCTGGTTGCCGCCATCGTCCCCCTCGCCGCCGGGGTCTCCGGCGAGACTCTGACCCTCTGGTTTGCCACTTCCGGACTGATTCTCACCGTCTCGCTGGTCGAATCGTCGCACCGCATGGCCTATCGTGACGAATTGACCGGTCTGCCGGCGCGGCGGGCGCTGAACGAGGAGTTGCTCAAGGTCGGACGGACTTACACCATCGCCATGGTCGATATCGATTATTTCAAGAAGGTCAATGACACGCACGGTCATGACGTCGGCGATCAGGTTCTGAAGATGGTCGCGGCGAAGATTGAGGAGGTCCGCGGTGGCGGGCGCCCCTATCGCTTCGGCGGCGAAGAGTTTACCGTCTTCTTTCCGAACAAAAGTGCGCGGGAAGCGCTGCCCCACCTTGAAGAGTTGCGACATAGCATCGAGATGACTGGTTTTACCCTGCGCGATGTCGCGCGGCCCAATGAGAAGCCGGAACAACCGGTCAAGGGCAAAGAAGGACAACGACTGAAGGTGACAGCGAGCATCGGCGTGGCCGAACGCAACAATTTCAATCTCACCCCGGAAGCGGTCCTCAAGGCCGCCGACAAAGCTCTCTACCGGGCCAAGGAGCAAGGACGCAACTGTGTGGTCCGCTCCGGCGCGAAGAGCAGCTGAGTGAGAAACCTGACATCCCTGGACGATTTTCCCCGGCGATGACGAAGTCCCGTCTTTTTGCCGCGCGGGACATGGAGTGAACAAGTGGAATCTAAAAACTTTTGTCTGGATATGGCGGTGCGCGATTACGAATGCGACCTGCAGGGGGTGGTGAATAACGCTGTTTACCAGAACTATCTTGAACATGCCCGCCACGAATACCTCAAGACGCTCGGCATCGATTTTGCTGCTCTCACTGCGCAAGGGATCAATCTGGTGGTGACGCGGGTCGAGATCGACTACAAAACCTCCCTGACCAGCGGCGATGCCTTTGTCGTCGAAGTGGCGATGGAACGGACTTCGCCGGTGCGGATCACTTTTCTGCAAACGATCTACCGCCAACCCGATCACAAATTGATCGTCAAGGCGCAGGTCACCGGCACCGCCGTCGGCGCGGGCGGCCGTCCAAAGCTGCCGCCGGAACTGACCGCACACCTGGCTGCGCAACTGCCAGCTAAAGAGCTATCCTTATGAAGATACGCCGTATTAAAAAGATCGAGAAACGTCCCACACCCTCCTGTTGTCCGCCGTTGTCGAGCTGCTGCCCGCCCGCAGCCGCACCCCCGGCCACGTTGGAGAAGCCCCCCTGTTGCGGCCCACCCGCCACCACCCACGGCGGCGTCATTACTGAAAAAGTCCCCGGTTTTCTGCGCTGGATGCCGACGTCCGAGGGTGGACGGGTGGCGCAGATCGCCAGCGAACTGACCCTGAGCGATCATCTCGGCGCCTGCAAGGCGCGTTGGGGGATCGGCCGGATGCACTATCTTGTCCCCCCCGGCCTGTATGCCATCGGCACCCCGGACGCTGAGGCACCAGTTTTGGTCACTGCCAACTACAAAATGAGTTACGACATCCTGCGCAGCACCTTGCGCGGCCGCAACCTCTGGCTGCTGGTGCTGGAGACCTTCGGCGTCAATGTCTGGTGCGCGGCCGGCAAAGGGACCTTCGGCACGGGCGAACTGCTGACGCAGATCAAGGCGACCAACCTCGCAGGCATCGTCAACCATCGTCAGCTGATCCTGCCGATCCTCGGCGCGCCGGGGGTGGCGGCCCACACGGTGAAGAAAGAGAGTGGATTCAATGTTCGCTACGGAACGATCCGCGCTGCCGATCTCCCTGTCTATCTCGACAACGGTCAGGTCACCACCCCGTCCATGCGGGAGCTGACCTTCACCCTCTACGAACGCCTCGTCCTCCTTCCGGTCGAGATCGTCCATGCCGTAAAATCGGCGGCAATCATCACTCTGCTCCTCTTCCTTCTCGGCTTCTTCAGCAGCGGCAGCACGGCTGCCAGCCAGATGATCTTTGCTTATCTCGGCGCCCTTTACACCGGCATCGTTGTCGGCCCCCTCCTCCTCCCCTGGCTGCCGGGACGGAGCTTTGCCGTCAAGGGCGCCAGCGTCGGCCTACTCTGGGCACTCATCTGCTATCAGTTGGTCGGCGCTGACTGGAATATCCCGCAGACGCTGGCAGCTTTTTTGGCGCTACCGGCCGTGAGTGCTTTTTACACCCTCAACTTCACCGGCTGCACGACCTACACCTCACCGAACGGGGTTAAAAAGGAGATGCGGCTGGCGATGCCGCTGATGGGGATGGCGATTCTGAGCAGCGCGGTCCTGCTGGCTGTCGGCCAATGGCTGGTCATGAAAGGATGAAGTGATGAAAGGTTTCCACTATTTAAAGGATGTGACGACCCTGCAGTTGCAGGAGGAAATCTGCATCGGCTGTGGCCGCTGTCTGGAGGTCTGTCCGCATCAGGTCTTTGTTCTGCAAGGCAAGAAGGCCGTTATCGCCCTGCGTGACGACTGCATGGAGTGTGGCGCCTGCCAGCTGAACTGCCCGGTGGCGGCAATCTCCGTCGATGCCGGGGTCGGCTGTGCCACCGGCCTGATCAATGACTGGCTGCGCGAACATAATCTGCGTGCCCCCGGCGGCGACTGCTGTTCCTGAACCCCTTTCACGTTATTCGGAGTCTTTGATGTCACAATTTTTAACCGTAGCTGTTCTCTTCCTCCTGCTCCTACCCTCTTCCCCGGCCGTCGCATCCGAGCAAAAGCCTTTGGCGCCGGCGTCAGTCGAAGCTTTGACCGCAGCGATCAATCGCCTGGCAGCAGCCATGGAGGCCGGGCAAAAGAGCGCCAGCAACAAAGAATCGCTGGAGAAACTCAATCTGGCCATTAGTTATCTGAGTTTTCGCTCGCGGCGCATCGAAGTCGTCGAGCGGGACATTACCGCCATGAAAAATACTCGCAACAACATCGAAGATGCGCAAAAGACCTGGAACGAGCGGATCCTCGCCCTGGAAGAGCGGCAAAAACAGAATATAGGCGGGTCAAACGGGGATTTAAGCAAGATGATTGAAGATTCCAAGGCACAGATGGCGGCCTTCAAGGAGAGACAGGCGCGTCTCGGGGAAGAGATTATTCAGCTGGAAAACCGTAATTACGAATTGCAAAGGGAGATCAGCAGTATCGAAAAATTTGTCGAACGCCACCTGGATTTTTAGCGGCACTTGCAAAAAAAAGTTCCCAACCTCCTGATCACTACGAACTGCACCGGCTGCGGTCGTTGTGTCGCTGCCTGCCCCGTCGACGCGCTCACCCTCGTGACAGAACGCACCGACGGCTTCGGCCGCAAAACCGCCGTCGTCAATGCGCAGCGCTGTACCGGCTGCAGCGACTGCCTCCCCGCCTGCCTGCATCGCGCACTTTATCTTCCCCTACTTTCTCTCCACCCCCAACCGCGCCCAGAGGAATGAGACATCAAAAGGTTCTCCCCCGGTCTCCTCAGTCCGCCCCGCCTCAAGCTGATCGATCGACTTCAGAAGCTCAATAACGGCCGGCCGGAGATTTTTATCCTTGACCGCCTCAAGGGGCGTCTTCCCGTTCAGGGCCGGCAGCGCTATTTCCGGCCAGGTGGCGTAGTGTTTGGCAAGATACTGGTGAACAATCTGGCGCTGCACCTCCTGCGGGATCTCGGATTCCGGCCTTTGTTGCAAGGCATTGCGCACTTTTTCGGAACGAGGATCGACGAGTTCGCGGATTTTGTATTGAACGATCCCCCCAGCAAGCCCTTCCAGCCACTTTCTTGCTTCATCGGCCAGACCGGGGGTGTTACAGAAGACCTCCAGAGAATCAACTCCTTTTACCATCAAATAGGCACGAGTGCGATATTGGCCCTCCTCCAGCTCGACAAAACGGTTCCATCCTTCGTTACGATCGCCAGTAACATCGTCCTGCTCAGCAAGAACGCTGTCCAGCTTCGGCCAATCGGTCACCCGATAATGATCGGTGGTCAAGTGGATCTTGTCCCCGGTCTCAGCATCCACTAGCTCAGGAAGTGGCCGTGTTTCCAAAAGCGAATCGAGCCAGTAATCGATGATAGTGCAGGTTGTAATATAGCGCTCCAGCGTGGCATCGCCATTTTCATGCTTCAACTCACTGGCTATCTCGGCAAGGCAGTCAAGTGCCGCCTCCCGATCCATTGGATAGACCGCGCCGCTCATGACAAAACTGTCATCCTGCCAAAGGAGACGAGCTCCGAACGTATCCCAGGGCCGCAAAAATCTGGTTGCCGCCTTTTCCCGGATCTCGACCGGGGGGAGATCCGGGTGCAGCATGTCGGCAAGGATCAATCCCTTCTCCTTCAAAACCTCTTTCACCTCATAAAGCGCTAAAGGGCGTTTTGCCAGTTCCTGCAACCACTCGCGTCCACGGGCCGGCAGCAGTGGCCCCCCTTTGCCGAGGATCAGCTCGCTCGCGGCGACATCTTGGCCATTGACGGTGAGCTGCGCATCCGCCAGCAGCCATTCGCCGATATTGACGTCTACAGCGTTTTCGAAACGATCGGAGAGCGCGTCGATAGCAGCCTGTCTCTCTTCATCCGGTTCATCCATAAAATCAAAATACAAAGCGGCGGCGGCTTCGTCGGGATAGGTCTCTTGCAGCCAGTCGATGGCGGTCTGGATCGCCTGACGCTCTTCGCGCCGCCGCGACTCGAACTGGTCAATCTTTGCCAGGCAACACTTTTTGAATTTTTGCCCGCTCCCGCAAGAGCAGAGATCGTTACGGCCGATTTTGTTCATAAAACATCCCTTCAAACCCATCTCAATATTTCGCTGCAATCACAAATCGAGTTCATTCTTCAGTTGATCATGATCTTTCCATGTTTTGTTGGTATTCTTTACATACAGCGCGGTGACATAGTCCTCCTTGTCTTCCGCAATCCCCTTTAATCTCAGGTATTCCTCGTAATCAAGAATAACCGCCACCGGTTTTCTGCCTTCACGAACAATTTGTGTTTTAATCATTGTATGCCTCCTGCCGGTGTTTAATTTCGTAGATAAACATAATGTTCCCTGATTCATCAAAAATAACGCGGTAGTTGCCAACGCGAAGTCGTTTGAATGAAACCAGGTTCCCCTTCAACTCCTTGACATTCTATGCCGTGGAAGGGTTTTCAGCATATCTTTCAATGGCCGCGAGAATCAATACTGTACTTTTTCTGTCACCTTTGGCAATTCGCTTGATCTGCTTTTCAGCGATTTCCGAGTATTTAATCTTCATTATTTCCCCCCTCTATCCGCAATTTCATCTTCCGTCACCGTAGAAAACCACAATGTGCCGGTCTGACTTGTCTTCACGATTATATTGCGAAACTCTACAAATCGGCGTTTGACCAATTTTGGCAAGAGCCTCGATAAAATTCAGTACGTCTACAAATGGCAAAATGACCGCACCTATCCCATGAAAGCGTAGACGTAAGGATATTTTATGTTTGCACAAATACTTCAGTATCCTAACCGTTTGAAACGATTCATTCAACTAAAATGCCGGCTGAATCATATCGTGCCTGAATGCAAAAAAGGGGCGGCTCTATGATGAGTCGCCCCGCTCGCTTAATGTTGCTCCGGCGATTTGTGGGTGAACTGTAGGAGCCGGCTCCAGTCTGCGATGATTGCGACCTGGAGGTCGCTCCTACATCCTCTTCCTCAACACCCACAGCCGCAGTTGTGACAGACCCGCTTATTCTCCCCGTCCGGTTCTACCATTTCCGGGGCAAAGGCGACGCGACTGACACCGCGGCGGATATCCTCCTCGAGATTACAGTTGGCACTCTTGCCGATGATATGACCGAGACACAGGTTACTTATGCCGTCTTGCGGGGAACTGAGTCGCACACAGTTGAGGAGGTCGGCATAGCCATTAAGCTCAAGGACGACATCTTCCTGCCAGCGCCCTTGAACACTTATCTGAAAAGGGGTGTATTCGCCCTGCAACTTGCTCACCCAGGTATCGATGCTGGCCCGGTCGAAATCGATGCGCCAATCTTCCCGAAAAAAACGTCGTCCGTAAAAAGTGAGGGTGATCTCTTTGCCGCTCATTGTTTAGTTACCTCAGAAACAGGAGTCGCGACCGGCACCAGCAGCTGGACCTCAAGATCTTGTGCCGGTTCATTCTTGAGGGCTGCCCGCACCAGCTGTGCACTCTTCTTACCGGCCACGCCGGGGCGCTGCCAGGTCAGCTTGACCTTGCTGCCGACCTTGCCCCAAAGCCGGTTTTTGGTGACATCAGCAAACTTGCTGCCGCGTAAAGCGACGCCGTCAACGGCGATAATCAGATCACCGGGGCGCAGCTTGGCCCTATCGGCCGGGGATTTCGCCAAGACGGCAATGACGACAATCTCACCGCTGGCAATCGGCACCACCTGCAGACCGACGCCCCCCATCTCTGCCGGTTTGGCCAATGCGATCGGGGGTGCGGCGACAGATGGCCCACAGAGGCAGAAAAGAACGGTCAGCGTGACCAGGAGAAGTCGGGCGCAGCGATAGATCATCAAGCTATCCTTCGGTGATCCAGGAGGTTTCTCCGCAGCCCTGCCGCAAGATTTCAATGCGGTCTCCGACCAGACTGATCACGGTTGAAGGATCGCCCATAAGGATGCCGCCATCGACCACCATGTCGAGTTGCTGGCCGAATTCATCTTCAATATCATAAGGATCGCAGAGGGGGTTGCTGCCGGAAAGGTTAACACTGGTGGTGACGAGAGGTTCGCCAAGTTCGGTGACAATTGCTAAAGCAATACGATTATCGGGGATACGGATGCCGACAGTCTTCCGCTTGGTGGTGAGGATCTCCGGGGTCTGTCGCGTCGTTTCAAGGATAAAGGTATAAGGACCGGGGAGGCGTTGTTTGAGGATGCGAAAAGCGAAGTTGCTGACCTGGGCAAAACGGGTGATAGCGGCCAGGTCGGGGCAGATGAAGGCAAAGGGTTTTTTCGGATCGCGCTCTTTGATCCGGTAGATCTGCTGAATCGCTTTGCGATTGGTAATGTCGCAGCCGATGCCGTAGATGGTATCGGTCGGATAAGCGATAACCCCGCCTTTACGCAACGTCTCGACAATGCGGCTGATCTGGCGCGGCTGCGGATTATCGGCATGAACAGGTATAATCATCGGCGACCCCGCTTGAGTGGCTTTAGAGGAGGTATTTCAGCTCGGCGAGCTGCTGCAAATCGTGATAGATGGTTTTGAGCTGTTCGACATTCTGCAAACGGACGACAACGGTCACACACTGATACTCCCCCTTGCTGCTGGGGCGCACCTTGATGGCGTCGAGAGGGGCAAAGACGGTAGCGCCGACCGCCGCACGGACGCGGTCCACAAAGGTCTCATTATTGGGACCAAAGGCTTTAAAGATGTAATCGCAGGGGAATTCCACCAGCTCGTCGAGGGGCTTGCCATTCGTTGTGCCACAGTCACAGCTATGCGCCATGCTTATCCTCCGGTATGGCCGAAACCGCCGGCATTGCGCCGGGTGGTATCGAGCTCGTCGACGGCAACAAATTTCGCTCTGACCACCGGGGCAATGATCAACTGGGCGATGCGTTCACCCGGAGCGATTGTCACGATCTCCTGGCCAAGATTGATGATAATAATCCCGACTTCACCGCGGTAGTCGGCATCGATGGTGCCGGGCGAATTCACCAGCGCTATCCCCTTTTTCAAGGCGAGGCCGGAGCGGGGACGGACCTGCCCTTCGAAGCCAGCGGGGATTGCCAGGGCAAGACCAGTCGGGACGAGAGTGCGCTCCCCCGGCGCCAGACTGATGTCCGCTGCCAGGTCGGCATGGAGGTCCACACCAGCGGCAAGCTCGGTCATGTAGCGGGGGAGGATCGCTGTACCAGAGAGGCGGCGCACCTGCACCGTTAAAGTCGCTGCGGTCATGCTAACGCCCTTCGACCGTGAGTTGCGACAGGTCAAAATCCTGCGGCTGGACACGGCCAAGAATCTGCAGATTGAGATATTCGTCCTTGATGACAAACTCGGCCAGGCGATGAATATCCTCTACCGTCACCTTCTCAATACCGCGCTGCAGTTCGCGAACCGGGAAGATGCGTCCGAGATAAATTTCATTGCGGGCCAACAGGGACATGCAGGTGTCAGAGCTCTCCAGTGACAGGAGAATATTTCCTTGAAGCTGATCTTTGGCAACAGCCAATTCCTCCGCAAGGATCGGCTGAGTGCGAAATTTAGCCAGTTCTTTGAGGATTTCATCGACGGTCTGCCGGGTATCCGCCGGGGCGACAGCGGCATAAACGACCAAAGCGCCGGCATCAGAATGGGCGTCAACCGAACTGTAGATCGAATAAGCTAACCCGAGATTTTCGCGGATCGACTGAAAAAGACGGGAACTCATGCCGCCGCCAAGAATCATATTGAGGAGGTAGGCGGCAAAACGATTGGGATGATCCTGCGGCAGGAGACGGGTGCCGAGACAGATATGCACCTGTTCGAGTTCTTTTTCGTGAAGATTAAGGTGACGCCCGTAATCGGGCAACAGCGTGGCGACCTCCGGCAGGGTCGGGCGAATATCGGAAAAAGCCGCGGTGATCAGGTCGACGACTTGACGATGATCGACATTCCCGGCCGCAACGATAACCATCCCTTCGCCACAATAGCGCTCGCGTACAAAAGCGCAGAGATCGTCGCGGGTGAGGGATTCTATAGATGCGGCGGTACCGGTGATGGAGTTGCCAAGGGGATGATTTTGCCAGAAGGTTTGGTTGAAGAGGTCGTAACTGAGTTCATCGGGGGAGTCTTCGACCATCCCGATCTCCTGCAGGATGACCCGCCGCTCCTTTTCGAGCTCTTCGGGATCGAAGATCGAATTCTGCACCATGTCGGCGAGGAGGTCGATGGCCAGCGGCAGCTTTTCGCCAAGAACCTTGGCGTAGTAACAGGTATATTCCCGACTGGTGAAGCCGTTGAGAACGCCGCCGACTGAATCGATGGTTTTGGCAATGGACCGGGCGTCACGCGTCTGCGTCCCCTTGAAGAGCATGTGCTCGACAAGGTGAGAAATGCCGCTGACTTGCGGCATTTCATGGCGGGCACCGGTCTCGATCCAGATCCCGACGGCCGCAGAGCGAACCGCCGGGATCTTTTCACTGACTATCCGGATACCGTTATCGAGAACCGATTTCTGGATCATAGCCGCAACGATTTACTCGCCAGCGGATTCAGGCTTACCAAGGGCTTCCTTACGGGAGAGCTTGATCTTCCCTTGTTTATCGATACCGATACACTTGACCAGGATCGAATCGCCTTCAGATACAACGTCGGAGACGTTCTTGACCCGCTCATGCGCAAGTTCCGAGACATGGACGAGGCCGTCGGTGCCGGGATAAATTTCGACAAAAGCGCCGAATTCCATAATCTTGCGAACAATCCCCTGGTAAATCTTGCCGACTTCGGCTTCCTGGGTGAGGTCGCGGATCATCTTGATCGCTTTTTTACAGGCATCGCCATCAGCCGAGGCAATATTGATGCGGCCATCATCTTCGATGTCGATCGAACAACCGGTCGCTTCGATAATGCCGCGGATATTCTTGCCGCCCGAACCGATAACGGTGCGAACCTGGTCGGATTTGACGTAGATGGTGGTGATACGCGGTGCGTACTGTGACAGGTCGCCACGGGGGGTCCCGATCGCTTCGGCCATCTTGGCGAGGATGTGGATACGGCCGGCTTTCGCCTGCTCCAGCGCCTGCTTCATGATCGCCCGATCGACACCAGTAATTTTGATATCCATCTGCAGGGCAGCAACGCCGGTCGCGGTACCGGTGACTTTGAAGTCCATATCGCCGAGGTGATCTTCATCACCGAGGATGTCAGAAAGGACGGCAACATCATCGCCTTCCTTGATGAGACCCATGGCAATCCCCGCCACCGGAGCGGTCAGAGGGACACCGGCATCCATCAACGCCATGGAAGCGCCGCAGACGCTGGCCATCGACGAAGAACCGTTCGACTCCAGAACATCAGAGACGATGCGGATGGTATAAGGGAAGGCATCATGCTGGGGGAGGACTTTGGCAACCGAACGCTCGGCCAGATAGCCGTGGCCGATTTCACGCCGACCCGGAAAGAGTCGCATGCTGGTCTCCCCGACCGAGAAGGGAGGGAAGTTGTAATGGAGCATGAATTTCTTGAACTCCATCCCTTGGATGTTATCCATGCGCTGTTCATCGCTGGAGGTGCCGAGGGTCGCAGCCACCAAAGCCTGGGTCTCGCCGCGGGTAAAGAGGGCGCTGCCGTGCGAACGGGAGAGGTTGCCGACTTCGCAGACGATCGGACGAATCGTCGTCATGTCGCGACCGTCGATGCGGACATTCTCCTGGGTGACCATCTGCCGCAGAGCCCGTTTCGAAATCGAATTGAGGATGGCGGAGACTTCATTACCGCGTCCGGCATATTCGACTTCCATCAGCTCTTTAATCTCGCCTTTAATCTCATCGATGGCAGCATAGCGCTCCTGCTTTGAGCCGATTTTGCTCGCGGCCTTGAGGCGCTCGGCAGCCAGCGGAGTGATCTTGGCTTCAAGCTCGGCATCCGCCTTGGCAACTTCGAAAGCACGCTTGCTGACGCCGACCAGCGCTTGCAGCTTGGACTGCAGCTCAATCAGCGGCTGCAACGCATTGTGACCGAAAAAGATCGCTTCGAGCATAGCGTCTTCGGAGATGAGATCGGCTTCGCCTTCGACCATCATCACCGCCTCTTTCGAGCCCGAGACAATAATATCAAGATCGCTGGCCGCCATCTGCTCGCGGGTCGGGTTGGCGATCAACTCGCCGGCAATACGGCCGACGCGCACAGCGGCAATGGGGCCGGCAAAGGGAATATCAGATATGACGACACACGCCGAGGCGGCAACCATCGCCAGAGTATCAGGGTCGTTGATCAGGTCTGCCGAGATGACTGTTGGCATGATCTGGGTCTCGAACATGTAACCCTTGGGAAAGAGCGGACGCATCGGACGGTCAATGAGACGGCAGATTAGCGTTTCACGCTCCGAAGAACCGCGTTCACGACGAAAGAAAGATCCGGGGATCTTGCCGGCGGCGTAGAATTTTTCCTGATAATTGATCGTCATCGGAAAGAAGTCCTGCCCTTCGCGCATTTTGCTGGCGGAAACAACAGTACAAATGACTTTGGTGCCACCATAAGAAACGACAACCGCACCGTGCGCCTGGCGAGCCATTTTCCCGGTTTCGATCGTGAATGTTTGGCCGTTAAACTGTGTTTCAACTTGATGGTAGGTTTTTTCAAACATGGTCATACTCCTTGTCTACTGAAAAACTCTCAATCATTCCGTAACGATTGAATTTTTCGACGTTTTAGCACGGTGAAAATAGACTAGGGAGGTTGGCCTGAGACAGTCTTAAACGCGATCAACATTCACGTTAAAAACTCTCTCGGGACAGCCTCCCGAGTCGCCGACGGTGGAAAGAGATAAGCGCACTCCTCACCGCAAAGAGTGCGCTTATCGGTATTATCTGCGGATTTTAAGGGCCTTGATCACAGTTCGATAACGCTCAACGTCCTTGCTCTTCAAGTAGTCGAGAAGACGCCGCCGTTGTCCAACGATCTTAAGCAATCCACGCCGCGAATGATGATCCTTGGCATGAGAGCGAAAATGCTCGGTCAGATAAATAATGCGCTCTGAAAGCAGAGCAATCTGGACTTCGGGCGAACCGGTGTCCCCTTCGTGAGTCTTAAACTGTTCGATGATTTCCTGTTTGCGTTCCGTGGCCAGCACTGTGCCACCTCCTTCTAGTTTTATTGCTTGTACCGGACTTCAAATGGCCGGTGGTCATGAAGCCTTGATCTTTTATCACAGAAGAAAAAGGCTGTAAAGTTATTATGCGTTGGACGGGAAGACCCGAAGCAGAACAAAATCGCCGCGCGCCTCATTTTCACGTTCAGGTTCAAAGCGCGCAACCGCGACTAACTGTCGATCTCGACAGAGCGTAACGAGGCTGCCGGCGACCGGGAACGGCTGTATGTCGCTGACTTCACTCCGTTGCGGCGGTACCCCGTTCTTCAAGCGAACCAGCGCCTCTGTTGACAAATCGAGAGCCGGCAGAGAAGCAAGGGCAGCCGAAACCGGCAAAAGCTGCACTGATTCCGGTTCACACCGCAGGCGATCGAGGGGGATCGCCTCTCCTTCAGTGAAGGCGCCGCTCTTCAGGCGACGCAACGCGGTTAAATGAGCGCCGCAGCCGAGACGTACACCAAGATCATGCGCGAGTGTGCGAACATAAGTCCCCTTGGAGCAGGTGACTTCAAAAGCGACAAAGGGCAGATCGACGGCGCAGAGTTTAAAACGATAAATTTCTATAGAGCGCAGAGCCCTTTCGACTTCGACCCCTTTTCGCGCCAACTCATACAAAGGCACGCCGTCACGCTTCAATGCCGAATACATCGGCGGCAACTGCTGAATCGGGCCGAGCAGGGTAGAAATCGCGGCCTCGATCTGCGTTCGGCCAATCCCATCGATCGGACGGCAACAGAGAATGGTTCCTTCCGCATCCTGAGTATCGGTAGTCTCACCGAGCTTCAGGGTGCCGCGATAGATCTTCTCTCCATCCATGACGAACTCGACCAGCCGCGTCGCTTCACCGATGGCAACCGGCAGAACTCCGGTCGCCATGGGATCGAGGGTGCCGCAGTGACCGACGCGCCGCACCTTGAGAGCACGACGGATCGTCCGCACCACATCAAAGGAAGTGACCCCCTGAGGTTTATCGACGACCAGAAAACCGTTCAAGAGCAGCTATCAAGGAGCTGATCGACGCGCTGAAAAACGGTGTTGCGCACAGACTCAAGATCCCCCGCAAGCTGAGCCCCGGCGGCATTATGATGACCACCACCGCCAAATTCACGGGAGATCGCACCGACATCGATGCGCCCCTTGGAACGGAAACCGACCTTGAACTGCCCTGGTCCGACCTGCCGAAAGAAGAGGCCGACCTCAACGCCATGGATCGAGCGCGGGTAATTGACAAAACCATCGGTGTGCTCGGCGCGGGCGCCGGTGGCACTGTACATCTCGGTTGTCACACTCACCGAACCGTAACGACCGCAGGGGGAGATGGTCAAGGTTTGCAGGGCGAGAGCCAACAGACGCAGGCGCAGCTCCGGTTGGCTTTCGTAAAGACCAGCCGCAGCATCCCAAGGGTTGACGCCGAGGCCGATCATTTCACCGGCAACCCGAAAGGCCTCCGCATCGGCATTGGAGTAGCGAAAGGAGCCGGTGTCAGCCAATATGGCTGCATAAACACAGAATGCAACCTCGCGAGAGACAGGGATATTCCCGGCCTGCAGCAGGCGATAGATGAGGACGCCGGTGGCACTGGCTTGTTCATCGACATAATGGAGCGGGGTAAAGTGCTCGGAAAACGGGTGATGATCGATGTTGACAAGGAGATCGCAATGCTGCGCCAAATGCGTTCCGGCCCGGCGCAACTCACCGGCATCGAGGATGAAACCGACATCGAAACGTTCGGCGGGTTCCAGGGTACAGCGAATCGTCGTCGACTCCGGGAGGAATGCCAGAGCATCAGGAACACCATCGCAATTATACGCGACAACTTCCTTACCGAGAGAACGCAGGGCCAGGGTCAAGGCCAGCGTCGAGGCAATGGCATCACCATCCGGCCCTTCGTGCGAAACCACAAGAAAGCGGCGGTTCTCTTTAATTGTCTTGAGAATCGCCCCGACCATCCTCATCTTTCTCCTGAATCCCTTTAAGCAACGCTTCGATATGATGGCCGTAATCGATCGATGTATCGTAGTGGAAGACCACTTCCGGGACAACCCGCAACCGTAACTGCTTGCCGATTTCACGGCGGATATAAGGGATAGCACTTTTGAGTCCGGCCGCAGAGTCCTTGCGGGCCTTGTCATCACCAATCACCGTGAAGAAGACCTTGGCCAGGGAAAGATCCGAAGTCACGTCGACGGCGGTGATGGTGACAAAACCGACCCGGGGATCTTTCAATCCCTTGATGATCAGGGAGGAGATCTCTTTTTGAATCGCCTCAGCGACCTTTTGTGCCCGTTGTATTCCCAAACTTAGCTACCTTTGCTCATACTGAAATGGCAAGAAACTTCGAAGAAACTTTTCGAAGGAACACCAGCACGCTTACAGGGTCGTCTTGATCGCTTCCATCTCAAAGGCTTCGACAATATCGCCGACCTTGAGATCGTTATAGTTTTCAAGACCGATACCGCATTCGTAATTGCTGGCAACTTCCCGCACATCATCCTTAAAGCGCTTGAGGGAAGAAAGTTTTCCGGTCCAGACGACAATGTTATCCCGGACCAATCGGACCTGGGCATTACGGACAATCTTGCCCTCGGTCACAAAGGAGCCGGCAATTGTCCCGATCTTGGTAATCGAGAAGATGTCGCGCACGATTGCTTTACCCAAAGCCTTCTCGCGATAAGTCGGTTCGAGGAGTCCTTCCATGGCATTGCGGATGTCGCCCACGGCATCGTAAATGATGGTATAGAGGCGGATGTCGACCCCTTCACTTTCAGCCAGGGCCGCAGCCTTGGTTTCCGGACGGATATTGAAGCCGAGCACAATCGCATCCGAAGCAGAGGCGAGAGTAATATCGCTCTCGATAATGCCGCCGACTGCGGTATGAATGACGACCAGACGACAGGCATCCGTCGACAATTTCAGCAAGGAATCCCGTACTGCTTCAACCGAGCCCTGGACGTCACCCTTGATAATGACCTTGAGTTCTTTCGCTTCGCCTTCCTGAATCCGGGCGTAGAGTTGTTCGAGGGAAATCTTGCTGTGCTTGGCGAGTTCGACTTCGCGCAACTTCTGCTCACGATGCTGGGCAACATCGCGGGCCATGCGCTCGTCTTCAACCGCATAGAAGGTATCGCCGGCACCCGGCACACCGGTCAAACCAGTGACTTCGACCGGAACCGAAGGACCAGCCACCTCAAGGCGGTTACCGCGATCATCGGTCATGGTGCGGACGCGGCCGTAATACAGGCCGGAGACGACAGGATCGCCGATCTTCAACGTCCCTTCCTGAACCAGAACCGTGGCGACTGGACCGCGCCCGCGATCGATACGTGCTTCAACGATCGTCCCTTTCGCGCGCTTGTTTGGATTCGCTTTAAGGTCGAGGACTTCAGCCTGAAGCAGGAGCATTTCGAGCAACTGTTCAAGATTCGTCCGTTGCTTGGCCGACACTTCGCAGAAGATGGTGTCGCCGCCCCAGTCTTCGCTGACCAGTCCGAACTCCGTCAATTCCTGCTTAACACGGTCAATGTTGATGTTGGGCTTGTCAATTTTATTGATAGCGACAACGATCGGCACACCTGCCGCCTTGGCATGATTGATCGCCTCGCGGGTTTGCGGCATGACCCCGTCGTCAGCAGCGACAACCAGGATAACAATATCCGTGACCTTGGCTCCACGGGAACGCATCGCCGTAAAGGCTTCATGACCAGGAGTATCAAGGAAGGTAATCTTGCGTCCGTTCAGCTCAACGTCGTAAGCGCCGATATGCTGAGTGATACCGCCAGCCTCCCCATCCGTAACGTTGGCCGCACGAATAGCGTCAAGAAGACTGGTTTTACCATGATCGACATGCCCCATGATCGTCACAACCGGCGGGCGGGGCAGCAGATTTTCTGCGGCTTCCTCCTCCGTCTGCTTGATTACGGCCGCATCGAGGATGCTATCTTCATCAAATGCGACGTTCTCAACTTCATACTGGAAGTCAGCAGCGAGGATCGCGGCGGTATCAAAGTCGAGGGGATGATTAATCGTCACCATCGTCCCCTGACGCATCAACTCCTTGATCAGATCATTCGCCTTGACACCCATGCGCTTGGCCAGTTCGCCAACGGTAATCGCATCACTGATGCGGATAATCCGTTTGATCGCCTTGGAGACCGTCAACTCGGTCTTCTTGGCAACCGGCTTCTGAGCTCTTTTCTGCCGCCGTTGACGATCGCCGTGATCCGGTTCAAAAACATCACGCCGGCCAACGCGACCCTTGGCGCCCGAGCCATCGGCAGTCGGCCCTGCCGTATAGTCGGTCTTGCCTTTGGATTTCTTTTTGTTGCGCTGTTCCTTCCCGGGGAAGAGCTCCGCCGGGGGAGGAGTCATGCCCGGACGGGGTGGGCCGCCAGGACGACCGGCGCCGCCACCAGGGCCACCCGGACGGGACGGGCCACCAGGACGACTGCCCGGGCCACCGGCACCAGGGGGGCCGGAAGGACGGGAGAAACCACCGGGACGACCAGCACTGCTCGGGCCACCGGGACCGGCCGGGCGCGACGGGGGACGACGATCGACAGGACGTGCGCCGGACTGATCCGGGCGCGAAGGACGAGGCGCATTATTGATAAATTCTTCGCGGCGGTGCGGCGCAGCCGGGGGAGGAAGTTCGACGCGGCCAAGGATACGGGCCCGGCCGGGAACGTGCTTCTCGACCTGGGTCATATCCTGCAATACCGGCGTATGCTTGCCTGGCTTCTCGGCAACCGCCGCTTCGCCTGGAGCCGTGACGTCAGCGGCCGGGGCCTGCGCAGGAACTGCGGCAACGACAGGGGGCGTCTCTTGCTCAGCCTTGGGGGCAGCTGTTGCCGGCGGCTCCACAGCGACCGGGGCTGCGACTTTTGCTTCCACTTTTGCTTCCACTTTCGCCGGCGTTGACACCGGCTCGGCAGCCGCACTAGCGGCGACGGCCACAGCAGGAGCTTCGATAACCGCGGCCTTGACCACAACCTCTGGCGGGGCAGGCGGAGTGGCTGCCGGAGCAGCTGCAGGAGGGGCCACCGCGACGGGAACCTCGACAGAAGGCGCAGCCTCAGCCTCGGGCACAGCCTCCTTGCGGCGGCGGCGGATAATCCCGCTACTGATGCGCTCTTCATCAACCTTCTTATCACTTTGAGCCGCGGACTCAAACTTCTTGAGATCGCCCTCTTCAAGGACACTCTGGTGACTCTTGGCGTCGATTCCGGCCTTATGCAGACGCTCGATCATCTCTTTGTTTTCAAGTCCGAGTTTCTTGGCCAGTTCGAAAACTTTTGTCTTTCCCATCAATACTCCCCTGCAATTCGCTGGTAACGTTCCAGCTCGACTCTGATCGCTGCTGCGAGCGATCCCGGCACCAAAGCAAGGACGCTCCGTTGCCCCGTCCCGAGAAGACGGCCGAGAAACTCTTTTTCAAACATTCGATAATAACGGACGGACCGGTTGGTGGCACGACCAATAACTTTTTCGCCGATGCCGTCGGAGACATCGCTGGCAATCACCACAAAGGCCAGGGGCGCACCTGCAGCAAGGCGATCAAGGATCAGACTGCTACCGGAGAGGAGCTGATGCGCTTTACGCGCCATGCCGATCAAGCCGCTGATCCGCTCTTGAATCTGTCGGGATAGTTCCCGGGAAATATAATCATTTGCGACCGGCAGCAGTTCCCGTTTAAAGGTTCTGGAAAACTGGCGGCGGCGAATGGCTTCGGCTATACAGCCAGGATCGACACAGGTATAGGCACCGCGTCCCGGCAATCGCCCTTTGTAGTCAACCAGAAGTTCCCCCTGCGGCGCCAAGACAAAGCGCAACAGATCTTTGCGGGCAAAGGCCTTTCGGCATCCAAGACAGGTGCGCTGTGGGCCGCGTTCTTCGTCAGAGGTCAATCCTTGACCTCTTCGTCAGCAACGCCGGATTCCGAGGCTTCATCGCCAGAATTCTCGCTGGCGACAAATTCATCTCCCGCAATACTCCCATCGACAACTTCTTCGTCTTCGGCAGAGTCAGCAGCTTCGTCGCTACCGTTCAACTCGGCCTGCGCTTCGGCAGCGCGGGTTTCGCTCTTGATATCGATCTTCCAGCCGGTCAACTTGGCAGCAAGGCGAACATTCTGCCCTTTCTTGCCGATCGCTAAAGAAAGCTGGTCGTCAGGTACAATAATTTCAAGGGACTGCTCATCGTTGTCAACATACACCCGATTGACTTCTGCCGGAGCGAGCGCGAAACAGGAGAAGCGGGCAATATCCGGTGTCCAGGGGATAATATCGATCTTTTCGCCACGCAGCTCCGAGACCACATTCTGCACCCGGGCGCCGCGCATACCGACACAAGCACCGACCGGATCGACATCAGGATCATGAGAAACGACCGCAATCTTCGCCCGGCTCCCCGGCTCGCGGGCCACAGCCTTGATCTCGACAATCCCTTCAGCAATCTCCGGAACTTCGGATTTAAAGAGGGCGGCAACCACACCGGGATGGGTCCGGGAAATAATGATTTGCGGGCCCTTGGTCGCCATACGGACATCGGAGATATAAGCACGGACGCGATCTCCCTGACGATAATTCTCCCGGGGGACCTGTTCCTTCTGCGGCAGCAGCGCTTCAGCGCGACCGAGATCGATGACCAGATCTCCGCGCTCATATCGACGGACAATGCCGTTGACCATCTCACCAATCCGGTCACGGAATTCGTTATAAATCCCGTCCCGCTCGGCTTCACGCACCTTCTGAATGATGACCTGCTTCGCGGTCTGGGCGGCAATCCGGCTAAAGTTGCCGGCATCAAGCTTCATGCCGAGAGAGTCACCGATCTCAACTTCAGGGTCGATTTCATGTGCTTCAGCGAGGTCGATCTCTTTATAGGAATCGAGAACTTCATCGACAACCGTGACAAATTCGAAGAGTTCAACTTCACCGAGCTCATCATTGTAATGCGCTTCGAGTTCGCGGGTATTACGATATTTTTTATTGGCGGCTGAAAGGACGGCAGATTCGAGGGCCTCGACAAGAATAACGCGATCGATCCCTTTTTCTTTAACCACCTGATCGATTATATGATTGAGATTTGCCAACATCGGTCTAACTCCTGTTTACAGTCTGGGCGAAACGACGCATCAACCTTCGCCTTTATGAAGCTGCCCGCCCCAAAGGCGGCAACTTAAAATTCTAATTCGAGATTTGCCTTGGCAATCGCTGCCAGCGGGAAACTGACAACGCCGCCCTTTTTATCGTTCTGCTCAAGACTGACGATCTCATCCTGAAAGCTGCACAAGATCCCGACAAAGGTTTTACGCTCATGCCCGCGGCCATCCGGATCGAGCTTTTCATAGGTCTTGAGCTTTATCAGCCGGCCGACAAAACGCTCATAATCGGCTGCCTTCTTGAGGGGGCGATCCAGCCCCGGAGAAGAGACCTCAAGATGATAAGCCGCCGAAACCGGATCTTCAACTTCGAGGATCGCCGAAACCTCCCGACTGACCCCGGCGCAATCATCAAGCGTGACGCCGCCTTCTTTATCAATAAAAAGGCGCAGAAACCAGTCGCGGCCCTCGCGCTTAAACTCAAGATCGACCAACTCTATCGACAACTCGTCGAGCACCGGCTTGACGAGGTTTTGAACGCGATCATGTACACTTTCGCTATCCATACTACCCCAGAAAATAAAAAAAGTGAGCATGACGTGCCCACTTTGTGCCAGTGAACTAAACTTTACCGCAAAGGTACTATCACAGGACAGGGTTGCATGCAAGCATTTTTTTCAAATTACCCCCTTGACAGGGCGCAATTTGCCATTAGTTTAAGGACGGAATATTACTTTAAAATGGAGGTTTTTCGATGCTCTGCTCGGGGATAAAAACAAAGGTTCCGTCCTTAGGGAAATCCCTTGTTCCGGGGAGACTTTTACCCGGCCTCACGCTCCTGATCGTCCTGTCTCTCTCCCTTCTGGCCGGCTGCAAAGAACCGCCGGTGATTGAAGTTGTCGAATTCCCGCAATCCTTTGCCGATCTCGTCGACAAAGTTCAACCGGCCGTCGTCAATATCAGCACAACGACGACGGTCAGGGTTCCGGGGCATCCTTTTCAACACTTCTTTGAACAGAACCGCAACGACCCCTTCGGAGACTTTTTTGAGAACTTCTTCGGGGCAGTGCCGGATCGCGAATTAAAACAGCGTAGTCTCGGCACCGGATTTATCATCGACAAGAACGGCTTGATCCTTACCAATAATCACGTTGTCGAACGGGCCGACGAAATCAAGGTCAGACTCACCGACAGCCGAGAGTTCAAGGCGGCAGTCATCGGCCGGGATCCCAAAACCGACCTGGCGCTGATCAAGATCTCTTCACCTTTTGAGAAGTTGCCGGTTCTCCTCCTCGGCGATTCTGACCAGATCCGCGTCGGCGACTGGGTCCTGGCGATCGGCAACCCTTTTGGCCTGGAGCACACCGTCACCAAGGGGATCATCAGTGCCACCGGTCGGGTGATCGGCTCCGGAGTTTATGACAATTTCCTGCAGACCGATGCACCGATCAATCCCGGCAACAGTGGCGGTCCGCTTATCAATCTGCGCGGCGAAGTGATCGGCATCAATACCGCTATCGTCCCCGGCGGCCAGGGGCTTGGTTTTGCTATTCCCAGCAACATGGCGAAAGCGATTGCCGCACAACTCGCCGACAAAGGGGTCGTGACCAGAGGCTGGCTGGGCGTGAGCATCCAGAAAGTGACACCCGAACTGGCTGCTTCCTTTGGTCGTCAGGACAGCTTGGGCGCCCTGGTGACCGACGTTGTGCCGCAAAGTCCGGCAGAACGGGCCGGGATCAAAGCCGGTGATATCATCAAAGAAGTGAACCGGCGCCCGGTCAAAACTCCGGACGATTTTTATGCGGCGCTCGATGACAGAAAAGCAGGACAATCCCTGATTCTGCTACGCAAGAAGAACGGAGGGGCCGTCTATTTACTGCTTTAAAAAGCATCGAAGACAACAAGAATGAAAAACTTCTGGTATTTTTGGAAATTACGTTATATTTTTGCGCTATTAATACTAGGGAGCGGCTCCCACCGCCCCGCAAGGAGCGCAATATGCAGCGAACCATCCTTCTCTCTTTCCTGATCCTGACTCTCGCCCTGTCGGCGCAGGCAGAAAGCCGTTACGTCACCGACCAGCTAGTCATTGCCCTGCGTCCCGCCCAGGACGATACCTCCCTCCCCCTGGAGTATTTGACGACCGGCATGAAAGTTGAGGTGGTCGCAGATCACGGTACCTTTCTCAAGATTAAATCTCCGACCGGCACGGTCGGTTTTGCCCGCAGCAAATATTTGGTTCCGACTGCGCCGGCAAGAACACCGGCAGCAAGCAAAGCCGTACAGGAGCAACTGACAACAGCCCAGCAACGCATTACCAAGTTAAGCGCCGAAGTCAAACAGCTGAAATCGACGCTGGCAGACATCCCTGCTCCCGTGGATTCGCAAGAAGTGGAAAAGAGCCGCGCTGAAATTACGGCCCTTGAGCAAGAACGGGATCAACTGCGGCAGGAAGTTGCCAAACTGAAAGGGGCTGCCAGCGAGAAAGGTCTCCTGTCGAACCTGAGCGATAGCAATCAATTACAATGGTTTCTGGCGGGGGCCGCCATCCTGCTTCTCGGCTGGTTTGCCGGCAAATCCTCCCGCTCGAAACGCCGCTACTGACCGCAGCACCCTCCCTGCCCCGCCAGCATCACTCCACCATCTCTGTCTCATAACGCCAGATGCGCACACTCGGCGACCAGTAGTCGGCCGCCAGGCCGGCTTTGCGCTTGAGTTGCGTCAAAAAGAGCTGCGGGCTCGGCAATTCCGCCCAGACCGACGGCAGAAAAGTACCGCGGCACGGCCCGTCCGACAAGATCAAGCCATCCACCCCGGGGCGGAGTTGCGCCAGAAGATCGGCCTCCGAGCTGAAGGTCATGGCGATTGGCGGAGTCAACAGGGAGAGGTGGATCTCCAGCTCTTCGACTTCCTCGCTTTGCACCGGCGGGAAGCGGGGATCGCGAAAAGCCGCGGCAAAAGCATTCTCGGCAACATCGACGGCGAGAGGGCGCCAAGCCTCAAGGGAACCGATGCAGCCCCGCAACCGGCCGTTTTTCTCCAGAGTGACAAAGCTGGCGCGTGGCACCACCAGCTCCGCCGCCAGTTCTGCCAAGGCAACCTTGAGTGGGCGCCCCGCCTGCACCCCACGACGAATCGACGCACGCGCCAGATTGAGAAGATGGAGCTGGCCTGGCCGGGTCAAATGACATTCAGACAAAACCGTAGGCTCCATAGCCGACAACCCGATCCCGGTCACCAGCGGTATCCCCAGAGTTACGCAGATCGTAAGGGGTCACGGTTAATCCCAACTTTTTCGCCACCAGCAGCAGACCGTTCACCGGCAAACGGCCGCAGGCATCGTGATAATCGATGACTTCGGGATGAAGTTTTTCGATGGCTTGCGACGTCGCGGCATCATGCTCCTTTGCCGTCGCATAATCTTCATAGTGACTGAGATCAGAACTGATCACGACCAGAGTCTCAGCGCCGCCCCACACCGCCTCAATAACCTTGGCGACAGCCTCGGCCGGAGCATTGCCGACCACAATCGGGACAAGGGAAAAATCAGACAAGACCTCCTGCAGAAACGGGAGCTGAACCTCCAGGCTGTGTTCAAGCGCGTGCGCCTGATCGAGAATCTGCACGCCCGGCAGCGACAACAGCACGGTGTTTGCCGGATGATCGAGGGGGACGGAACCGAGGGGTGTGGCAAAGGAATCGGCGCTGCTTAGCGCCAGACCATGAAAGGCCAGACGGTGGGCGGGCCCGAGGAGGACCACCCGCCGAATCGTGTCCCGACCGCTAGCAACGCGCGCATAAGCACTGGCGGCAACGGCCCCGGAATAGATATAACCGGCATGCGGCACAATAACCGCCTTCGGACAAGGACCGGAAACGGCCGGCACGGCGCGAAGGAAAGTGGAGATGACAGTGCGCAGTTGCCGGGGATCGGCCGGGTAGAAACTGCCGTCCACAGCCGCGGGGCGGGTCGAAGTCATCGTCTCCTCCAACTCTGCAAAAAAATTACGTCAGGAAATCCATGCTCTCTTTCCCGAAAAGCTAGCACACTTTCCGAAAAAATCCAGACGCAGTGAGCAGTGGAAGGTTGATCCGCTCCTTTTAACTTAAAAAAAGCATTTGGCCGCTGAAAAAGCGGATAACTGCGGATAAGGGCAGATAAAACTAGAGACAATCATTTTGCCAGGCGGGTAAGCCGGACAACACAATGATCGTCTTGATTTATCAGATTTTATCCGACCTTATCTGCGGCTAACTGCCGTCTCCAGGTTTAAATCCGCGCAATAGTAAAGGGTTGCTCTTTCGTCTCGGCATTGGCACGCAGCAGAGTCTCTTCGCTGGCGATAACGGAAATCGCACTCTGGCGGCGCTGTTCGAGCAGATAAAGCTCCGCCACGCGCATCAGATCGCTCCGGGTCACCGCCAGGAGGCGATCACGACACTCCTGCCGGATCTCCAGCGTCAACCCCTGCTGCCAGTTGGCAAATTCCTGGGCACCACGTCCGCCGGGGGAAAGGGGGCGATCAAGATCGGCAAAGACCGCGAGCAGGGCTTCTTCGAGATCGGCGGCACTGAAACCGCCCTTTGCCCCCCACTGTGCTGCAGCGACAAAGACCTCAAGAGTGCGCAGCAAGTGGGGATCACGATAAGAGAGGCAGGAAAAGAGTCCGGTCTCGGTATCATAACTCGCCATCCCCCCGTAGGCCCCGCCTTTTTCGCGAATCTCCCGATGCAGATACGCGGCGCGCAGCATTTTTGCCAGCAGCGAGAGGGCGGCCCCGTCGGGATGCGTCAAGGGGACGCCGGTCCAGACCTGGGCGACAAAATTGACCGGGGTGTTAAAACTCCAGCCGAGACGAACGGGCTGTGCTGACAAGAGGGACGGGACACTGTGGCTGGCAGGGAGGAGCGGCAGACGTTGCCGAAAGTGGTACAGCGGGGTATCGATCGCCGCAAATTTTCCGGATTCAGCCGTCACTCCGAGGCGCAGCGTCGAAGCATCGACCAGGGCGGCAGTAATCGCTGCCAGATCGCCGGCAAAGCGGTCCAGAGTCCCGGCACTGCCGGCCAGGGAACGCACCCGCTGCAACAAAGAAATCCCCCCCCACTCTTCGCGCTGGCGGGCTGCGACGGTCAGATGCGCCGCCGCCGCCCGGGCGGCATAACTATGTCCGGCCGTGACGATCGAATTCTCCAGATTGGCCTGAACTTGCCCGAGCAGGGTCGACAAACGTTCAAGATCGCTGAAATCCGGCGCAGTACAGAGATCGCCAAGCAAGGTGTAAAGCGCTTCCTGCAAAGGGAGCAGCGCCTTGCCGCGCAGCGCGATGACAGGAGTAAAGCGCTGCAGCGAATGGAGATCGTCGAGAATTTCACAGGCAAAGGAAATCCCGCCGGTCTGGGCTTCGATCCGTTCGGCAATCTGCACGTACGAAGAGCCGGCCGCGCCGATTTGCGGCAACAGGGCACACCACAACGGCAGAAGCGGGCGGAGAGCGGGCGGGACCCGATCGGCGGCAAAGTTCCCGGCCACATACCCGATCCCGTTGGTCGGGGCGACAAAGTGGGCAATCCCTTGCTCAACCGTGCCCTCGAGCGGAGCGAAAACTTCCTCGGCCCGGGGGATATCGGCGCGCGTCAGGGTCGGCAGTGAAGAGAGGTCCTGTTCCCGCTCCTGCTCGGCCTGCAACTGCTGTGCGGCCGTCACTAGCACCTGTACCGCCGCAGCCGGCAAACCGGCCTTGATCCGCTGCAGTTCGGCGGCATTGGCAGCTTCTTCGCGGGCACGCAGCCCGGCATCAGGGGCAAGGATCAAGGTGACGCGATGGGGATTATCAAGAAACCAGCGCTGGATGAGATTCTGCAAAAAGGGACCGGCAGCGATTTCCTGGCGCAAGCGCGCAAGATTGGCCCCCAACTGGAGGCCCGACAGGGGATCATCGTTATGCAGCCACGGGCCGAGCATGCGAAAGAGGAGGGAAAGGGCATAAGGATAGGAGTTGCCTGTCACTTCGCGATGTTCGAATTCGAGGCGCTGAATTGCTCCGGCGATCCGCTCCGGCGTGAAACCCTGCTCCGCCACCGCGGCAAGTGTCGCCAGAATTAACGGCTCGACCTCTGCCGCACTGGCGCTGCTGCAACCCTGCAGGCCGACGGTAAAGGCGGTGGTGCGATTGTCGTCGTGGTAGCCGCAGCCCGGCGCCAGATTCTCTCCGAGGCGCGATTCCAGAAGAGCCCGATACAGGGGCGCCGCCGGATTACCGATGAGGAGGCTCGACAGCAGTGACAAAGCCAGACGTTCAAAGCTGTCGACAACATCGCAGGTCAGCCAGCCGACCTGGACGAAGGTCTTCTTTTCCGCCGTCTCTGCATTCGCAACCGGATAGGACTCGACCACCTGCCGCGGCGCCGCTAAACGCGTCTCCGGCGGAATCGCACTTTCGACCTGGCGCGGCCCGAAATGACAAAGGACTTCCTCCTGAATCTGCTGCAGATGTCCTTCCAGCGGGAGATTGCCATAGGTAAAGAACCAGGCATTGGCGGGGTGGTAGTAGTCATCATGAAAGGCGCGCAGCTCTTCCCAGGTCAACTTGGGGATCTCGGCCGGTTCGCCGCCGGAATTAAAGTGATAGGTAGTATGCGGATAAAGGGCTCGGCTCATCCGCCGCGACAACAGTGAAGACGGAGAAGCCATCGCCCCCTGCATCTCATTGTAAACAATCCCCCGGCGCAACAGCGGTGTTGACGGATCGCCGGGATCGGTAAATTCGAGGCGATGTCCCTCCTGGCGGAAATCCTCTTCCCGCAGCAACGGGAAGAAGGTCGCATCGAGGTAGATCGACAGGAGATTGCGCACATCCTGCGGGTTCTGGGACGCAAAGGGGTAAAAAGTCCAGTCACTGGCCGTCATGGCATTCATGAAGGTATTGAGACTGCGCTTGATCATGGCGAAGAAGGGATCACGCACCGGAAAACGCCGTGAGCCGCAGAGGGTGGTGTGTTCAAGGATATGAGCAACGCCGCTGGAATCAGCGGGGGGAGTACGAAAACCGATGGCACACAGGTTGTTGCGATCCTGGGTCTGAATGTGGACATGACGCGCCCCGGTCACCTGGTGGCGCAACTCGATCAGGGTGGCGTTGAGTTCCGGCAGAGGGTGGGTAGCACGAACAATATAACCGGAAAAAGTCGAACCCGGCGAAAATGAAGAAGAGGACATCAGGGACTCCGGAAAAGATGAAAGGAAGGATCAGGAACGGGGTTGCTTGATGAGAAATTCGCGAAACTCGCTGATGTCCTTGGCAACCGGAGCATAACCCGCGAGGTTGATCGCCTCAAAGAGGCTCTGCAGCGCCCGGTCGACTTCGCCGGTCAGATAATAAGCGCGGGCCGCATGATAAAGGATGATCGACGACAGCTCCGGATTGAGCGGGAGGGCACGAGCGACATTCAGCTCGGCCAAGGCTTTGCGACCATCTCCGGCCAAAAGGGCCAGTACCGCCTGCAGATCAGCGGCATAAGGCGAGGTCGGCGGCAGGGTGGCGAGGAGAAGGGGAACCTGCTCTGCCCCCTGCAGACGAAAGGCTTCAAGCAGAGCCAGGCGATAGGTCAAATCGTGCCGCAACTCGTCGGGGAGTTTCTTCGTTTTGAGTGCGGTGCGATAAAAAGCAGCGGCTTCGGCATAATTGCCGAGATGTTCCTGGACCAGGCCGAGACGAAAATCGAGGGCGGGGTCAGCGGTGACCAAGAGGCGGGCTGCGCCATAAGCGTTGCCGGCCGCCGCATAATCCCGCCCCTGCCAGGCAGCATCGCCGGCGGCAAGGTGCTGCTGCAACTGCGCAGAACGCTCCTCTTTTGCTGCGGAGGAGAAGGAACAAGCCGCCAGACAGAGAAGCAGTACGGCGGTGACGAGGAGTCGCCACCGCCGCAGAGGGTCGCTGTTGAACATCAGGAGACTGGTCACCGGCCTAAAGTTTAATTCCGGTTAAACGGAAGAGCGCTTCTTCGTACTTCTCGCCGGTCTTGCGGAGAATCTCTTCGGGGAGGGTCGGGGCCGGTGCGGTCTTCCCCCAATCGAGGGTTTCAAGATAATCGCGCAGGAACTGCTTGTCGAAACTCGGCTGCGCCCCCCCCGGTTTATATTGATCTTTCGGCCAGAAACGGGAGGAATCCGGAGTGAGAGCTTCATCGATCCAGAGGAGTTTCCCTTCATACATGCCGAATTCAAATTTGGTGTCGGCAATGATGATGCCGCGTTCGGCGGCAATATCCCGGGCCCGGCTGTAAATCGCCAGAGTGGTATCGCGAATCTGGGTGGCAATCTCTTCGCCGCACAGTTCGATGGTCGTGGCAAAGGAGATATTCTCATCGTGGGATCCGAGGTCCGCTTTGGTCGAAGGGGTAAAGAGCGGCTCCGGCAACTGAGCGCTTTCAAGGAGGCCGGCCGGCAGGTGAATGCCGCAAATTGCGCCGGTGGCCTGATAATCCTTCCAGCCGGAACCGGAGACATAGCCGCGAGCGATACATTCAACCGGCAGCGGTTTCGCCTTTTTCACCAACATCGAGCGTCCTTCGAGTTGCTGGCGGTATTTGTGCGTTTCCGCCGGGAAATCGTCGACATCGACAGCGACGATATGGTTGGGAATGAGATCGACCATCTGCTTGAACCACCAGATCGAAATCTGGGTGAGGACCTGCCCTTTTTTCGGGATCCCTTCATTCATAATCACATCGAAGGCCGAAATCCGGTCCGAAGTCACAATCAGAAGGTGCTCGCCAAGGTCATAGATATCCCGAACCTTGCCGCGGGTGACGAGTTTAAGGTCGGGGAAATTCGCCTGCATGATCACGGACATGATGATTATCCTTTCTGGTCTGCGGCGACAGCGGCAGCGTAATTGATTTGGGCTTTTTCCCGCAACTCTTTCAGGGCCTGTTCAAGAATTTCCTGTTTCTTCCGCTCGACCACCGCCTGCCGCATTTCCTCGCGAACCGGTTCGGTCAAACCGGCCGGGTCGGCATTCTGCCGCTCTTTCAGCTGGACCACGACCACGGCACCGTCAGCCTCAAAGGTCGTCGCCGGCACCGGCGCAGCGCTGGTCAGAGCAAAGGCGGTGTTGCTCAGCTCTTCATGGGCTCCAACCATCGGCACAAAGAAGCTCCGGCTGCGGGTAAAGAGCCCGGTTTCACTTACCGGCAACGAACGCTTCCGTGCCGCGGCCGCGAGATTTTTGCTGACGAGAACTTCTGCGAGAATAAGTTTACCCTCACTTTTAGCGAGATCAACCGCCTGGCTTTGCCGATAAGCGGCTTCGACGGCCGGACGAACTTCCGACAACTCCGGGATATGGGCGGCGCGTTTCTCCTGCAGGGCATAAAACAAAAGCCCTTGCGGCAGAAGGGTGGGACGACCGATGGCTCCCGACTGCAGGGCAAAGATCGCGTTCGCGACCTCTTTGTTCAGGGCGGTATTGGCCACAACCGCTTGATCAAAGGTAAAAAAAGAACTCTCCTGCACCGGCGTGGCAAACTCTTTGGCAATTACATCGAGCGAACCGCCTTTGCGGTTGATATTGTAAAGATCCATGGCCTTTTCCAGCGCCAACTCACGCCCCTTGGCTTCCTGGGCGCCGACCCGCACTTCTTCGACCACAGCAGCCAGCGGCTTGAGCTGCGCCTCCTGACGAGCGCTGACACGAATGAGATGATAACCGAAATCGGTTGTCACCACCCCGCTGATCGCCCCGACATTGAGAGCAAAAGCCGCGGATTCAAAGGAGGGGACCATGGTGCCGCGGCTGAAAAAGCCGAGATCGCCCCCCTGCACGCCGCTGCCGGGATCTTCCGAATGGCGTTTTGCCAACGCGGCAAAATCCTCCCCCTGAAGGGCCTTTTCCCGCAGACTTTCAATGAGTGCCCGCTTCTCCGCCTGCACTTCAGCCGTCGCTCCCTGCGGCACCCGGATCAAGAGATGGGCGGCACGCACCTGCTCGGGGACTTCAAAGCGGTCAAGGTGACGCTGGTAATACTTTTCAAGATCGGTCTCGCTGAGCTCGACACCCGTCGCGAAAGCTTTGGTATCGACAATCAGATAAGAAATTTTCGCCGTTTCGGGGAGACGAAACGACTCCTTGTGGTCAGCAAAGAAACTCTCCAGTCCGACCGGATCGATCTTCACCCGCCCGGCAAAGAGGGCCGGATCGAGCCGCAACAGGGCAAGATTTACTTTTTCGTTGCGCTCAGCGTACTCGGCATCGACGTCCGCATCCGTCGCCACGGCGCGGCCTTCCAGGGACTGCCGCGCCTTTTCAACGAAGAGTTCCTGTTTCTGCATCGCTTCAAATTGATCCGCGGTCATCCGCTGGGCGCGTAAGACCTGCACATACTGGTCGCGACTGAAGACGCCGTTGACTTGAAAAGCCGGAATCCTGGCAATCGCCTCGACAATCTCCTGCTTGCCGACTTTCAGCTTCATCTTTTCGGCTTCCTGCTGCAGCAGTACCTGATCGATCAAAGAATCAAGCGCTACCTTGCGCAAATTGAGAGAACTCTCAATCGCCGGAGTAAAAGCTTCGCCGTAAAGATTTTGATACATCCGATAGATATTTTCATAAGAACGTTGATAATCGGTCATGGAGATCGCTTGACCGTTGATCTTGGCCGCAAAATCATCACCGGCAGGCGCATCGTCGCCTTTGCCCCAGACGAGGAAGATCGTCCCGACAAAGGTGGCGATAATCGCCCAAAAGACAATCTGCACCAAGAAAGTTTTTTGCTTTTGACGAATAATTCCGAGCATTTAAGACTCCTTGCGGGAAACCAACTTGATAATGGGCATAAAAAACTCCCCGATGTTAGACAAAGAGGGGGCATAATGCAACTCTCTTTTTAAGTATTTATCCTTGAAATGGCGGGATGATTTTGTTACTTTGAACGACATTTTCCCGTATAGTGCAAGATCCCGGCTAATGCCGCGTCAAAGGAGCAACAACTCAACATGTTCAACATCTTCGATTATGTCCTCGGCATGTTCTCCAACGACCTCGCCATCGACCTCGGCACTGCCAATACGTTGGTCTACCTCAAGGGCAAAGGCATCGTCGTCAGCGAACCGTCGGTGGTCGCCGTCCAAAAAGATTATAACGGCCAGAAGAAAGTCCTGGCGGTCGGTTCCGAAGCCAAAAAAATGCTTGGCCGCACCCCCGGCAGCATCGTTGCCATTCGCCCGATGAAGGACGGCGTCATTGCCGACTTTGATATCACCGAAGAGATGCTGCGCCACTTTATCCTCAAAGTTCACAATCGCAAGACCCTGGTGCGACCGCGCATCGTCATCTGCGTCCCTTCCGGTATCACCCAGGTCGAAAAGCGGGCGGTCCGGGAATCGGCCGAATCGGCCGGCGCCCGCGAAGTCTACCTGATCGAAGAACCGATGGCGGCGGCGATCGGGGCCGGCCTGCCGATCACCGAACCTTCCGGCAATATGATCGTCGATATCGGCGGCGGCACCACGGAAGTGGCGGTTATCTCTCTGGCCGGCATTGTTTACGCCAAGAGCGTCCGGGTTGGCGGCGACAAACTCGACGAAGCGATCGTCCAGTACATCAAACGAAAATACAACATGCTCATCGGCGAACGCACCGCCGAAGAGATCAAGATGCGCATCGGCAACGCCTTCCCGGACCCGGCAATTCTGACCATGGACATCAAAGGCCGGGATCTGGTCAGCGGCATCCCCAAGACACTGAACATCGATTCGGTTGAAATCCGCGAGGCCATTTCCGAACCGGTCAATGCCATCGTCGACGCGATCCGCGTTGCCTTGGAACGCACCCCTCCCGAGCTGGCGGCGGATATTGTCGATCACGGCATCACCCTCGCCGGCGGCGGCGCCCTTTTGCAGGGGCTCGACAAACTGATTCACGAAGAGACCAGCTTGCCGGTCTTTATCGCCGACGAACCCCTTTCCTGTGTCGTCCTTGGCTCAGGAAAGGTTCTCGACGAACTCGACCTGTTGCGGCAGGTCACCACGCGCAACTAGTCACGGTTGTCGCGGGCGGACCTCTTCCTTGCGGCGGCACCGACTTTCTGGTGCCGCCGCACGACGTTAAAACATGCGCGAATTGTTTGAAAAATACTGGAGACCCTTTGCGCTCGGACTTCTTCTGATTGCGTCGCTCAGCTATTACAGTTCCCACCTGCGCCACAAAGACGCTCCTTCGCCCATCGAGCGTCAACTCCTCACTCTGACCTATCCCCTGCAAAAGAGTGTTATGCTCGGCAAAGACGGGATTGCAGCGGTCCGGGTCAACCTCTTCGGCGCTTCGGACGCGACAATACAGCGCCTGCACAACGAAAATGCGCAGCTTAAAGAGCAACTCGTCGCACATAGCGAGCTGAAACAAGAGAATGAGCGCCTGAAGCTGCTCCTTTCTTTCCGGGCCCAACGCGAAGAACCGATGGTGGCGGCCCGGGTCATCGGCGTCGATGCCACCAGCTGGTTTCGCAGTATCACCATTGACCGCGGCAGCGCTGAAGCGATTCGCGAAGGGATGGCGGTCGTCTCCGCTTATGGCGTCGTCGGCCGGGTTGTCACCACTACCCCGCATTCTTCGCGAGTTCTGCTGCTGGTAGATGCCGCCTCAAAACTCTCCACGCTGATTGAGCGGACCCGCGCCCGGGCGATCTGTCGCGGCGATGGTGACAGCATGAGCCTTGACTATCTGCCGCTGACTGACGACGTTCAGGTCGGCGACCTTCTGATCACCTCCGGGCTTGGCGGCACTTTCCCGAAAGGACTCATCGTCGGAGCCGTAACCCGGGTCGACAAAGGGGGCTTTGACATGTTCCAGAGCGTCGAGGTCGAACCGGCTGTCGACTTCGAGCATCTCGAAGAAGTCCTCGTCATCCTCTCGAAAGTGTCCCCTTCCCCTCTTCCCGGCGACAAGCCATGACCCGCGTACTGCTGCTCTTTACTGTTGCTCTGTTCTTTTTATTGAGCCAGACGACCCTGCTGCCAATGCTCCTCCCCCACTACTTCAAACCTGAGCTTCTCCTCCTTTTAGTCGTCTATCTCTGTCTGACCGAAGAGGTGGTTCGGGGCGCCTGTCTGGCCTGGGGGATCGGACTTCTCCTTGACAGTTGCGGCGGCACCCACTTCGGCCTGCATGCCACCATCTACCTCAGCATCTTCATCATCGGCCGCTCCTCGGTACAAGCGCTGAATACCGAAAGCCCCCTGCTGCTGCTGGTGATGGTCTTCTGTGCTTCCCTCCTGCAAAGCGGCCTGCTGATCCTTTTCGGCATCTTTGCCGATCTGCAACGGCTCTTTCCGCTCCTCCTCCAACGCGCTACCTTTCAGGGGAGCATCAATGTCCTCACCGCCTTTATGCTGATCACTCTGATTGCCGCTCTGCAACGACGATTCTCGCCCCGCCTGGTGATCCCCGGCTTTGCCCATTTGCGGACTGAAATCCATGGGGCTTAACTCACCGGGATCGTCCGCATCCGCCCTGCGCCGCCGTTTTTATGTGCTCTCCCTGGCCGCCGCCGGCTTCTTCCTCCTCCTCCTCGGCCGCCTGTGGTATCTGCAGGTGATCCAGAGCGATGAATATGTCTTCCTCTCCGATCGTAACCGCACCCGGCTCATCCCTATTGATCCGCCGCGCGGCTCGATTTTCGACCGCAACGGTGAACTCCTCGTCGAAAATCGCCCGTCCTTCAGCGTCGCCCTTATCCGTCAGGAGATTAAAGATCCCGACCTCCTGCTGCTGCGCCTCAACACGCTTTTGGGGGTCCCCTACAGTGAGCTGCAGCGCAAATATGCCCTGCTCAAACGCTACCCCCCCTATTTGCCGGCGCCGCTGGTCAACGATATCGATCGTGACACCATGGAGATCCTGCAGGAGAACGATCTTCACCTCCCCGGCGTCCTGATTAAAGTTGTTCCGGTGCGCACCTATACGCAAGGGGAAAAAGGCGCCCACCTCTTCGGCTATACCGGCGAAATCAGTGAAAAGGATTTGCAAGGCCCCCAATTCACCGGCTACCGCCCCGGCGACATGGTCGGCAAGACCGGTTTGGAGAAACATCTCGAAAAAGAGCTGCGCGGCATCAGTGGTGAGCGCCGCGTTGAAGTCGATGCCCATGGCCGTGAACTTCGCCAACTGCAGGGATTTGCTCCCATCCCCGGCAAGAAAGTTTACCTCTCCATCGACAGCCAGCTCCAAAAGGTGGCGGAAGAAGCCTTTGGGGATGAGAGCGGCGCCGCTGTCGCCATCGATGTTGAAACCGGTGAAGTTCTCGCCATGGCGAGCCGGCCGACCTTCGACCCGGCCCTCTTCTCCGGGGGCATCTCCTTTGCTGAATGGGGCACACTGCGCGATGACCCCCTCAAGCCGCTGCAGAACCGTGCCATCTCCGGTCAGTACCCCCCCGGATCGACCTTCAAACTCGTCACCGCTATCGCCGCCCTGCGTAACGATGTTGCCACCGCTGCGACCTCTGTCCACTGCGGCGGCAGCATCACCATCGGCAAGCACAATCAGGTGATCCGCTGCTGGAAGCGCGACGGGCATGGCAGCGTCGATTTGCGCCGAGCCATCAAGGAGAGCTGCGACGTCTGGTTCTACGAGGTCGGGCTCAAACTCGGCATCGACAAACTCGCTGCCACCGCTCTGGAGATGGGGCTGGGCCAGAACTACGACTTCCCCCTCGACAGCGTCAAGAAGGGGCTGATCCCGACCAAGGAGTGGAAGAAGAAACGGTTTAACCAGGGATGGTTCAACGGTGAAACGGCGATAGCCTCAATCGGCCAGGGGTATGTTCTGACCACCCCCCTGCAACTCGCCGTGATGACGGCCGCGGTTGCCAACGGCGGAAAAGTTCTGCGCCCGCAGGTGGTCATGCGGATCGAAGAGCTCAACGGCCGGGTCGTCTTCAATGCTGCCCCCGAGCCCTTCAACACCCTTGACCTGCCGCAAAGCATGTTTGCCGTTGTTCGCGAAGGGATGGAAGCGGTCGTCCATGAAGCCGGCGGAACCGGAGCTGCCAGCCGCATCCCCGGCCTGAAAGTGGCCGGCAAGACCGGGACAGCTCAGGTCATTCAGAGCAAGGTCGCGGTCGCCAATGGCGATCGGAAAATACTGCAAGATCACGCTCTCTTTGTCGCTTATGCCCCGGTCGACAAACCGAAGATCGCCGTGGCGGTGATTGTCGAACATGGCGGGCACGGCGGCAGTGCGGCCGCGCCGGTGGCCCGCGCCATCTTTGCCGAATACTTCGGACTCAAGGATGTGGTGACGCCGCCGCTCAAAGGCCAACTCATCGCCCCCGCTCCGGAACCGCTCGACCCGGAAGTCCCCCCTTCCGAGCTACCAGAAGAGGTCGAAGCGATCGCTCCCCCCCCCGACGAAGCGGCCGCCGTGTCGCCCTTTGGAGACGAATAGATGTTCGACCGTCGCCTTGTCACCCACTTTGACTGGATGCTTTTGGGATTGATCGTCGCGGTCGCCGGCCTCGGCATCCTCAACCTTTGCAGTGTGACCGCAGACTGGTCCGGGGCCACCCCGGTCTACCTCAAACAGCTCACCTGGTTTGCTCTCGGCCTTGGCATCGCCTTCACGCTCTGCCTCTTTGATTACCGGCACCTCGAGTATTCCGCTTTTTTCGCTTACGGCTTCACCATCTTTCTGCTACTGGCGGTCATGCTCGTCGGCAAGACCTCGATGGGGGCGACCCGCTGGCTCAGCCTCGGACCGATCAATCTGCAGCCGAGTGAAATTGCCAAACCGGTAATAATCATTACCCTGGCCCGCTACTTTACCCTGCATGGCCGCCTCGGCGGCCTCAACCTCAAAGAGTTGCTGATTCCTCTTGGTTTCGTCCTGCTGCCGGTCGCCTTCATCCTCAAACAACCCGACCTCGGCACCGCCATGATGCTCCTCTTTATCGGCGCCACCATGATCCTCTTTGCCGGCGTCAAGCTCCGCACCTTTATCACTCTGGCCGGTGTTGCCGTCGCCGCCGCCTGGACCGGCTGGTCCTTCCTGCACAACTACCAGCGCCAGCGTATCTTCACCTTTTTAAATCCGGAAGCCGATCCCCGCGGCAGCGGCTACCACATTATCCAGTCCAAGATCGCCATCGGCTCCGGCAGCTTTACCGGCAAAGGTTTTATGGAGGGGACGCAATCGCAACTCGCCTTCCTCCCCGAACGCCACACCGACTTTGCCTTTTCCGTCTTCGCCGAGGAATGGGGCTTTATCGGCACCGCCATTCTTTTGACCCTGTATCTCCTCATCATCATCTGGGGGATCTATATCGCCCGCCGCGCCTCCGACCGTTTCGGCATGTACCTCGCCGTCGGCGTCACCGCCATGCTCTTCTGGCACATCATTATCAATCTCGGCATGGTCACCGGCCTGCTCCCCGTCGTCGGCATCCCCCTCCCCCTCTTCTCCTATGGTGGCACCAGCATGGTGACAACGATGATCGGCACAGGATTACTCCTCAATGTCAGCATGCGACGCTTTATGTTTTAACCTTTTTTCCAAACGAACAAGCCACGGATTGACATGAAAATCAAGGATTCTTCGGCGCAAACACTGACCTGGCTGGCAGCAATCATCCTTTTCATCGGTTTGATGATCCCATCTCCGGCCGGCCAATTCTTCTCGGCCATCTTTGCAGGGCTTGTCATCGCTCCCCCGCTCTGTTTCGGCACTCCCCGACGGCGCATCTCTGCAGGAATTGTTGCCTTGGTTGCCGCTCTTTTTGCCTTTGCTGTCTTCGATGAATACCAGCAGGATGCAGAGCAATATAAAAATCGGATCAAACAGACTACAGCAGAACCATCGACTCCCCCCCGCCGCGACAAATAATGACCAAAGCCCAATAAAAAAACTTGGTATTGCAAAAGGATTTTTGCGACAATCATCGTCAGATTTTTATCTGGCATCCCCCTTTTTTTCCCGAAGGGATTCCCTTCCGGAAAGGAACCATCGCATCTGCCTGGAGGTCACAATGATCCGGAACTTCCTGCCCTGCCTCTTCCTCCTACAGTTCCTGTACCTGCCGGGCCTCTCCCTGGCCGCTGCGGCCCCCTATTCCACCGCAGCAGCAACCACGGTCGGCGTCGTCATTTACCCGGATCGGGCCATGGTGAAAAAGACTCTCCAGGTGGCAGTCGCGCAAGGGGAAAACACCCTGGAACTCACCGGTCTGACGCCGGGCATGATCGACGATTCCGTTCAGGCCAGCCTCCGCAACCCCGGTAAAGCCCGGATCATCGACATCGAAGTGCGCCGGACGGCTCTCATCAAAGCCGATCAGCATCGGACCAAAGAGTTACAGGCCAAAATCGACAAAGTCGATCAAGATCTCGTCCGCCAAGGGAACGCCCTGACCGTGCAAAAGAATTCCCTGACTTTTCTGCAAAAGATCGTCCCCTTCTCCCAGGAACAAAATACCTCCTTTGCGACCGTCCGCGACTACCTGATCGCCATGGAGCAGGCCACGACTGACCGCCTCGGTAAAGTTGCGGAACTCGAACAGAGCATCACCGATCTCAACAAAAAGAAGGCTGAGCTCGAAAGAGAGAAGCGCAATCTCGTGCCCGGCCGGGAAGAGTCGAAGAGCATCCTGGTGACGGTTTATGCCGATGCGGCAACCTCCTTTCCCCTCGAATACTCCTACTTTCTGCGGGGGGTGCAATGGACGCCAAAGTACGAAGTGCGGGCTGACACGCTCACCCAGCGCCTCGAACTCAACTTCTTCGCCATCGTCAAACAGGCCAGCGGCGAAGATCTGAGCGGCAGCAATATCGAGATTTCCACGGCCCGGCCGGCGGTCTCCGGCGAACTCCCCGAACTGTCCCCCTGGCGGCTCGATATCTACCAACCGCCGGTTTACCAGCCTTACGGGCGCGCTAAAATGATGGAGATGTCGGAAGCGCCGCAACTTGCCATGATGGCAGCGCCTTATGAAGACGCCCTGGCCGCACCGGAAGTGCGGAGCGAGGCGACCTCAATGAGTTATGTGCTGGCACAGAGGGTCTCCCTCCCCGCTGATAATCAGCCCCACAAAATTCTCGTCTCCTCCTCGGTTGCCGAAGGAAAATTCGAATATCTCGCCATCCCGAAGCTGGCACAATACGCGTCACTGACCGCTGAGCTCAAAAATCCCTTTGTCTTCCCGCTGCCGGGGGGCGAACTGAACATCTTTCTCGACGGCCGCTTTGTCAGCACCCAAAGGGTCGAGAAACCGATTTTGGCCGGCGACGAGATGCGCCTGACCCTCGGCATGGACGAAACGATCTTTGCCAGCGTTAAAATGCAGAAACAGTTCACCGAGCGTACCGGAGCCTTTGCCAAAAAGACCCGCAAGCACTACGAATATCAGGCCGAGATTGTCAACGGCAAGTCGCGGCCGATCACCCTGCTGGTGCGGGATCAAGTCCCGATCTCTGCACACGAAGAGATCAAGGTGGAAGTCATTGCCCCGACCAGCAAAGACGCAGAGATCGGCAGCGACGGCATCCTGACCTGGACCCTGACCCTGGCTCCCGGCGAAAAGCGGCAACTATCGACCATTTTTGCGGTGAGCTATCCGGAGAATCAGGAGATCACCGGACTCTGAGGTCAATCCCCCTTTAACTTCAAAACGCCCGACGAGGCACAGGACAACATGTCTCCTGACAGGAGGAAATCATCGTGAACAGAATGCAGCGCACCTATCTCCCCCTCCTCCTGCTCGTCGCCCTGTCCCTGTCGGGCTGCATCTCCTATAACAGCAGTTACGTTCAGGATCCGAGAACGTTGCAGACCCATACGGGACTTGACCGCTCCGCAGCGCAAACCGAACCGCCCCGCCTGGTCCTCACCACACAACCCTCCTCGATTGCGCCGGAAGCACCGCTCAGTGTGCAACTAAGCCGAGCCCACAGCGGACCGGAGACAGAAACCACCTCCTTCCAAGAGAACAGTTACCGGCACCAATGGACGCCGCTGCTGATCCCCCTCGGAGTGCTGCTCGTCCCGACTGCCCCCCTCGGCTTTCTCGGCGGCGTTATCTCCGGCGATGGCGAAAAAGCCTTTGAGATGTTCTATGGCTCCGATCCCAACCCCTGCAAAGAGAATACGACCGAATTCGGCCTGAACGCCATCATCGGCGTTGCCACGAGCTGCACCATCGTTGCCCGCCGCATGAACGAAGTCAAAACCCCGACCGGCCGCACCATCAGCGAAAAGGTCCCGGTCGTTGACAAACCCGTCGAATTGCGACTGAGCGCCAGAGCCGAACAACCGATCGTCCAGACCTACCGCACCGACTCCACCGGCACGGTCGCCATCAACCTGCAGCCCTTCTTTGCGCTTTACCGCGATTACCCCGCTGATGTCGAAGCCAGCCTCCGCGTCATTGACGAAGAAAATACCGTCATCAGCATCGCGATCGACGCCGAAACCGTCCGCCTCCTCTACCGCCCCATCGCCGAAGAACGGGCCGGCGACCAGGCCCTCGCCGCCGGCAAGGGATTGGTTGCTCTCGATCATTACTCCCGCGCCGGTAATGGCAACGGCGACCCAGCCGTGGTCAATCCCGGTCTCTGGACCAAGATCACCTCGACCTACCGCGCTCTTCCACTCAAACCCCTCTTCCCCGAGGAAGCGCGGCGCCTTTCCGTGCAGGCCGAGACCCTCTCCAGGAATGACAATGCGACCGGAGCAATCCAAAAACTCGGTGAAGCGATCCAGATGGCACCCTGGATGCCTATCCTCCGCTACAATCTGGCGATGGCACAAGCGATGGAAGCCAACTACTCCGCCGCGATCACGACGATGAACCACTACCTCGAACTGGCCCCTGATGCCCCGGACGCACGGCAGGCAAAGGATAAGATCTACGAATGGGAAACGCTGACTCCTCCGCCGGTTCATGGTACCCAAAGCGCAGTGCAAAATGAAACGCAACAGATTTTTGAAGCAAAGAAAGCCAGAGGTCGATAATGAAAAAAATCAGCCTGACCCACCGCAACACGCATTCACTCCTGCTTGGCGCACTCCTGACCCTTGCCCTGTCCTTGCAGGGCTGTGTTTCCTACACCAGCGGCTACATCCCTGACCCGCGCACCAAAACTTTCAACACCGCTCTTGACCGGGACGCTGCCCAGGCCGGGCCGCCGCGACTGCTGGTGACAACGCTCCCCAGTGCGGAGACGCCTGCCACCCCCCTTGCCTTTATGGTGTCGCACACCCTGACCGGCCCCGAGGCGAATATCACCACGGTGCAGGAAAACACCTATGAACGGCAATGGGGGCCGTTGATCATCCCCCTTGGTGCGGTCCTCACTGTGGCTTCGCCGATTATTATCAGCGCTGCCGCCCTTTCCAACGATGACACCGCCCTCGGCAGGCTCCTCGGCACTGACGATGACAATCCCTGCGAACACGGGATGTTTATGTTCTCGATTCAGGCCCTCGTCGGGATCATGGATTCTTGTGACATTGTCGACACCCGCGGGGATGTGAGGAAAAGACCGACCGGCAAAACTGTCTCCGAAGAAGTTGGCCTCGCTAAAATCCCCCTTAAAGTTCAACTCCAGACCAGGGGAGAAGAACCGATCATTCGCACCCTCGAAACGGATATAAACGGAAAAGCCGCCCTCGATGCCGCGCCCCTCTTCCGCTCGTTCCGCGCTGAACCGGGCGAGATCGAAGTTATCGTCCAGGCCCAGACCAGTAACGGCAATCTCCAGCAAAGCGGCCGCATCGATGCGGCTGCGTCCCGCCGCCTCTTCCTCCCCGTGGCCGAAGAACGGCGCGGCGATCAGGCCCTGGCTGCCGGCAAAGGGTTCATCGCTCTTGACCACTTTACCCGCGCCTACGAAAATACCCTGATCCCTGCCGATCTCGCCGCTATCAAAAAGAAGGTCTTCGACTGCTACCGCTCCCTGCCGGTTAAACCGCCGATGCCGGAAGAGGCACGGCGACTCATCGTCCAGGCTGAAACGATGGCCCTGGAGAATGACTCCGAGCGGGCGATTGCGCTCCTCTCGGAAGCGATCCGCAAAACCCCCTGGCTCCCGACTCCCCGCTATAATCTGGCGATGGCGTACGCCATGAATAAGGATTACAGCCCGGCGATCGAATCGATGAACGCTTATCTCGATCTCGCTCCCGAGGCGGCGGACGCCCGTAAAGCGCGCGATCTCGTGTATCAGTGGGAAGCCGCCCGCGACAAGGAAGGCGCGACCAGCCCGAAACAGGAAGAAAGTGCCGCGGGAGGACGTCGCAAGTGAGATCGACACTTTCTGCTCTGACCATAGCGCTCTCTTTCGCTCTTCTCGCATCGGCAGCTCCGGTCGGCGCTGAAGAGAGCAAAAGTGACCGCTGGCTCGACGCAGCGGCTGCCCGCTTTGAAGCTCTGCGCGACGAAGCCGGAAAAAAAGCCGACAAATCCCGCGTCACCCTCCGCAAAGCCGAAGACCTTGCGGCCAAAGCCACCGTCGCCGGCAATACCGCCGCAAGGGAGACAGCCCGCAAAGCCGCCGCCACCGCCCGCGCGGCGATGCGCAAAGCCGAATCACAGCGGGACCGGGCCGCAGAGATGGCCGCCGCCATCAAAAGCCGGATAACAGCGCTAGCCCAAGGGATCGGGACAAGACCGGCAGCCGTAGCGATTTCCCATAAGGGGAGCGTGGAGATCCGGCAGGGTGGCCAATGGCTGCGCGTCCCGGAAGGTGAGCCGATCATCGCCGAGCCGGGCACCCCGATCCGCACCGGCGCCGACGGCTATGTGACGCTCCAGCTCAGCAATCGACCCGGCACCGTCAGGGTCGGACCAAACAGCGAATTAACCCTGCCCGAGGGTCCTTCCCCTCTCGAACTCTTACTCGGCAAGATCAAGCTCGAAGTTGTGAAGTTGTCGAAGGCGGAGAATTTCCAGGTCCGCACTCCGGCGGCGGCCATGGCGGTACGCGGCACCGCTTTCCGGATCGCTCACCCCGAAAACGGCAGCACCACCGTCACCGTCACCGAAGGGAGTGTCGAAGTCAGCCGCCCCGACGGGGAGGACAGCGTTCTCGTCGCAGCGGGACAGCAGGTCACCGTTGCGCCGGGGCACTCCCCCGCTCACCCGGTGGAGATCCCGGCAGAGAACAAAGGGGACGAGTGGGAAGAGGAGAAAGAGGAATGATTCATCGTCTTGACGCCCGCTGCCGACTCTTCGCTACGGCCACCACAGCCGCCATCCTGCTGATGACAGCCGTTGCACCGGCGCACGGAGGATGTGTGGTGATCTATGACCAGGGGTATGTCAATACCCTCAACCGGGCAACTCGATCGAACATGTACAAGACCCACCATCCCCTCCCTGCCAATATCACGACTGAAAAACAATGTGAAGATCTCGTTAAATCCTTCTGGAACTATGCCAATGATACCGGCTATCAAAAGACACGGTGCCAGTGTAACGGCGCTGCCAGTGGCGGCAGCAGTGGCGGCGGCAGTGGTTTTACCATCCCTCCCGGGGCCACTTTGGGACAAGCCATGGCCCTGGGCATTCTCAGCGCCGCCCTGACTCCCCCGACCGGGCCGTCCGCCGAAGAGATTGCCCGCAAACAGGCGCAGGAAGAAGAAGCCCGGCGTCTGGCCGAAGCTGAAGCGCTGCGCAAGGCAGAGGAGGCAAGAAGAAAAGCGGAAGCAGAACGCCTGCGGCGGCAATCCTGGGCCGGACAGATGAAGGGGCTGGATAACGAACCGACCACACAACGCAACGGCAGCCAGGGCGCCCTTGCCTGGAAAGGGATCGACCACAGCCAGACCGCCAGCCTCGCGCCGGGGAGTAGCCAAAGCAGCGGGATGTCAACGCTGCAACGCCTCGCCTGCGCCGAGGCCCTTTCTGATGCCGCCGCGCAATACGCCGACATGAAGAATCCCGAAGCGGACAACAAAGCGCGGTTCTACGCGGCACAAGCGCAAAAGGCCCTCAGCGGCGAACGTCTCGAGATCGACTGCCCGACCAAAACCATGGCGAACATCCCCGCAGCATCTCCGCCACAAATTGTTTATCCGGAGGAAATGAATCTGGCAAAACTGCAGGAACTGACCAGGGTCGATACGGAGTTCCTGAGCATAGTCCGCAGCAAAAAACAGGAGCTCTCCGAACGCAAGACTGCCGTTGTCGCTAAGAAGAAGACCGCCGAAGAGACCATCGCCAAAGTGCCGCCAACCGCCGAGGCCGACCAGCTCAAGGCCGAAGCCGAAGCCCTGCTGCGGGAATCCGAAGCCGAACTCGCAGCCCTCGAAGCGGATGAAGAAGGGCTGGAGAAGGAAGAGGCACGGCTGAGTGACAATTTGCAGCGCTATAGTGAGAAGACGCAGCAACTGACCCAGGGGGTGAGGGCTGATTAAAACCTGACGTCAACAGCTTGAACCTGACGGACCGCAACAAGAAAGAATTTCACAAACAACGCAAAGAGGCTGCCCCTACTCAAGGGCAGCCTCTTTGCGTTGTAATATCGCCCGCCTCCCGCCTACACCCACCCTTTGCGCCGGAAGAAGACAAACATGCCGCCGACACAGCTCAGCATTACCCCCCACAGAGCAAAATAGCCCCAGCGCCAGTGCAACTCGGGGAGATGGTCGAAATTCATCCCGTAGACGCCGACGAGAAAGGTCAGGGGGATAAAGAGGGTCGACATGATCGTCAAAACCTTCATGATCTCGTTCATGCGGTTGCTGATCGATGACAGATAAAGATCGAGGAGGCCGGTAATGACATCGCGGCAGGTCTCGACGGTATCGATAATCTGGATAGTGTGATCGTAAAGGTCGCGTAAAAAAGGCTGCACCGCCGGGGTGATGTTTCCGGAATCAGCGCGCTGCAGGCCGCTGATCACCTCGCGCAGCGGCCAGACCGCCCGGCGCAGCAGGATCATTTCACGCTTGGCCAGATGAATGCGGTGCAACAGCAGCCGGTCAGGCTTGGCAAGAAGTTCTTCTTCGAGCGTTTCAATCTGCTCGCCCATCTGTTCAAGAATGACAAAATAGTGGTCGACAATGGTGTCGAGGAGACGATAAGCAAGATAATCCGCCCCCATCTTGCGCACCCGCCCCTGATCGGCGTAAATCCGCTGGCGCAAAGAATCAAAGAGGTCGCCAGGCTTCTCCTGCAAGGAGAGGACATAACCGGGGCCGATGACCAGACTGATCTGCTCGGACA
>JACUTW010000007.1 GCA_014859605.1 Desulfuromonadales bacterium | reverse complement strand
GATCGTTGTGGCGTCAATATTGTCATAGTCTCGATGCGTACCGACGAAACGGATATAGAGGAGCCCGTGGGCGTATTGGACGGCCAAGATCAGTCGGTAATTATTCCCCTTGATATTGAATACGACCCGGTTGTTGGCCAAAAAGCTGGCATTGCTGTAGACAATCTTGATCTCTGCCGGGGTATGTTACATCGTCGTACCACGCCTGTAGCGGTTGCCGGGCGTCGGGATGTTTTTCCCAGAATTCGCGAAGAATTTTACGGGAGATGATGCGCATAAAAGCAATCATACTCTGCTCCCATTATGGGAGCAAGGATTATTTTGCTTGCGGGTCAACCGGGCACCTACAAGGGGCGCCCCTACCTCGCCGCATTCTCCAACACCCGCCGCAACGTCTGAAAATCGCCCAGGACCAGCGCCGCATCCTCCTGAAACTGCTGGTCGGTCATCCCTTCCCGCTGAAAAAAGGTAAAGAGGATTTCGCTCCCTTCCTCATTGGGAATGACCCGCATGTAATTGGTCAGCTTCTGTCCGGACGAAAGCGTCACCGTATGGTCGAGCACGCCGAAATCATTGGGCGACACGAAGGCAACGACCACGCGTCCCTCGGGTGACTGCGCCACCCACTCCCCGTCGATGGATTCGACGGACTTAAAGAAAGACGGCACCCAGAGCGGCAGGTGGGCGGGGTTGGCCGCGAAGGCGTAGACGTGGGTGGCCGGAACGGTGATGAAGACCGAGATAGTTTGTGATTTCATACTTCCTCCTTATCCCATCTCCCGCATCGTCACCGCCAGCTTGTCAAGATCAACGCGGCGTTCGAAGAGGGGGCGGGGGAATTCGCCGTGTCCGGCATAACGGGCGATTTCGAGATCCCCCTGTTCCGTACGGGTCGGCAGGCCGGTCCCCGGGCCGGGGCGCTGCGCCAGATGGATGACCAGGGGCGATTCGATGATCCCGGCCAGGCTCAAACCTTCCGCCATCAGATCGAAACCACCGCCGGAGGTGCTGACCATGGCGCGTCCGCCCGCATACCAGGAGCCGAGGGCCATGTTGATGGCGCTGATCTCGTCCTCGGCCTGTTCGACCACGACCCCGTGGCGCTGCGCCTGCCTGGCAAGATGGATGAGGACCCCGGTCGAAGGGGACATCGGATAGGATGAGATGAAGTTACAGCCGCCAGCCAGGGCGCCGAGGGCCACGGCCTGCGAACCGTCGAGAAGGAGACGACCGGGGAGAACTTTGCCGCACGGCAGCAAACAGCGGCTCATCGCTTCGCTCCCTTCCTCCCAGCCGCGGCGGGCAGCTGCACAGTTTTTGCTCAGAATCTCCGGTTCGGTAAAGGCTCGCACCAGCGCTTTTTCCAATGGCAGGAGATCCCAACCGATCAGCCGGGCGATATAGCCACAGACGATGCTGTTGGCATAAATGGCGCCGCCGAGCTCCTTGCTTAAAGCTTGCAGCGGCAGGGGGAGGAGTCCGGGGTCCTCGGCAAAGAGCTGCGGGTCGCCGATCCGCAAGGTCTCAGCCCCGCAGCGACTCCGCAAGCGCGGCAGAGCATCGCGATCCAAAAGGACACACAGATCAAGCTTGCCACTCAGCGCCCGCACCGGGGTCGGCGCGGCGCGCAGGGTCACTGAATTACTGCCGCCCCGGATTCGCGACATGAATTCGCTCGCGGCCACCACCTGCAAACCGCCATTCATGAACATCCGCGCCAGAATCTGCGCGATCGTCTGCAACCCCTGACCGGCTTCACCGCCGAGGACCAGACTGATTTCACGACTCTTTTCTCTGCTCATCTCGTATTGCCCTCCCTTTTGCTGCAGCGCTTACCATTTCCTGCCAGTATAACCGAGCAAAAACAAAGTGCAGGGGCAGCACCAGAAAAAAGGTACAGAATCAAGTACAGGAACGCAGCAGCGGAACAGTGGTCGATATCGCTTGACTTTCACAATGCCGGCAGGCATCCTTTTTTCCTTATAAAGAGGAGTAGCTACCGGCCGCCGACCAGGCCGGCTCCAGGCCCGTCAATACGGTGCATAACCCGGGCTGGAGACGATTTAAATCGTCAGCGAGATCTTTATCCTGGGCATGGCATGCCGGGGTAAAGATTTTTTTTTACTTGCCGCCAAGAGCAAAAACTTCCATGGCGGCCGCCGCTGTAAATGCAGAAAACAAGGAGTCAACATGCTCAAACAGTACAAAAATCTCGTGCTCTTTTCCGCGCTGTTAATCGCCCTTCCCTTCTTCTCCTTTTTGATCAGCTTTTACACCGATTGGCTCTTTTACGTCGAGACCGGCTTCCCGGCGGTCTTCACCACGACCCTGTATGCGAAAATCGGCGCCGGGCTCTTCTTTGCGGCGCTCCTCTTCATCTTTGCCCAGATCAATCTCTTTTATGCCAACAAAGCGGCCTTTCCTCATGCCGGCGCCTACATCGTTGTCGGCAGCGCCCGCCTGCTGCGCAGCGAAATACTACGCTTTGTCACCCCTCTCGGCCTGCTGGTCTGTGTTGCCTTGGCGCTTTTGGTCGGACAGTGGGGGGCGATGCAGTGGGAACAGGTCCTCCTCTTTAGCAACCGTGCCAACGTCGGCAGCATCGATCCGGTGCTGGGGAAGGATCTCGGTTTTTATCTCTTCAGCCTGCCGCTGCTGGAGATACTCAAGAGCTTTGCCACCCTGATGCTGCTGGCAACCGCGCTGATCAGCGTTATCACCTATTATCTGCGCGGCGGCATCACCTTGACCGAGCAGGGAATCGCCATCGACGCAGCAGTTCGCCGTCATCTTGCCGTCCTGGTCGGCATCTTCTTCTGCGTCGTCGCCGCCGGCTTTTATCTCGAAAGCTTCCGCCTGCTCTTTTCCCATAACGGCAACTTTTATGGCGCCAATTACGTCGATGTCAATTCCCGCCTCCTCACCTACCAGATTCTGACCTTCCTTACCCCGCTGGCCGGGCTCATGCTGGCAATCGGCGGCTGGAAAGGGTCCTGGCGCCAGGCGCTGCTGCCGCTGATTCTGGTCATCGCGGTCTATATCATCGGCATCCGCCTTTATCCCGGTGTCCTCAATAAATTCAAGGTCGCCCCCAACGAATTGGCCCTTGAGACCCCTTATATCGAACATAATATTAAATCGACCCGTTTCGGCTACGATCTCGAAAAGATCGAAACCATCCCCTTCGATGTCGATACCAAACTGACGGCGGCAGATATCGCCAATAATGACGCGACGATCAAGAACATCCGCCTCTGGGATCATGCACCGCTGCTCAAGACCTACAGCCAGCTGCAGCAGATCCGCACCTATTACAAATTTTTTGACGTCGATAATGATCGTTACACCGTCAACGGCCAGTACACCCAGGTCATGCTGTCACCGCGCGAGTTGTCCTACGCCGATCTCCCCAGCAAGAACTGGATCAACGAACGCCTCATCTTCACCCACGGTAACGGCATTACCTTCGGGCCGGTCAGCCGCATCAGCAAGGAAGGGCTGCCGGAGTTTTTCGTCAAGGATATCCCGGCGGTCAGCCTCGCCGACGTTAAAGTCACCCGCCCGGAGATCTATTTCGGCGAACTCTCCAACGATTACGTCATCGTCAAGACCAAGGTGCCGGAGTTCAGTTATCCGACCGCCACCGGCAACATCAACACCACCTATGCCGGCCAGGGCGGGGTAGTGATCGATTCGATGCTGAAAAAAGCCCTGTATGCAGCCCGCTTCAAGACTGAAAAGATCCTCCTCTCGACCGACATCACCGCCGAGAGCCGCATCATCTACAACCGCAACATCAATGAGCGGGTCAAAACCATCGCCCCCTTCCTGCGTTTCGATGGCGACCCCTACATGGTCGTTGACGAAGCCGGGCGGTTGAAATGGATCATCGATGCCTACACCTTCTCGGACCGCCTGCCGTATTCGCAGCCGCTGCGCGGCGGGATCAACTACCTGCGCAACTCGGTCAAGGCGGTGGTCGACGCTTATGACGGCTCTATCGACTTTTATATCAGCGACCCGGATGACGTGCTGATCAAGGTCTACAGCCAGATCTTCCCGGGGCTCTTCCAGCCGATCGCGGCGATGCCTGCCGATCTGCGCCAGCATATCCGTTACCCGCATCAGTACCTGCAGATGCAGGCGGCGATGTTCTCCGCTTACCACATGACCGATCCCAAGGTCTTCTACAACAAGGAGAACCTGTGGGAGATCCCCGCCCTTGGCGACCGGCCGATGGAGCCTTACTACACGATCATGAAGCTGCCGGGGGAAACAAAGGAAGAGTACATCCTGCTCCTCCCCTTTACCCCCTCGAAACGCGACAACCTCGCCGCCTGGCTGACGGCCCGCTGCGACGGGGAAAATTACGGCAAGATCATGGCCTACACCTTCCCGCGTGACCGCTTGATCTACGGCCCGAAACAGATCGACGCCCGCATCAATCAAGATTCCTTTATCTCGCAGCAGCTCTCCCTCTGGAGCCAGCGCGGCTCTGACGTTATCCGCGGCAGCTTGCTGGTCATTCCGATCGAAAAATCGCTGCTGTATGTCCAGCCCCTCTTCCTTGCCGCCGACAAGGCCGGCTTGCCGGAACTGAAGCGGGTCATCGTCTCCTTCGACGATCAGGTGGTGATGGAGGAGAATCTCGAACTCGCCCTGCAACGCCTCTTCGGGGCGGACATGTCCCCGAGCAGCGCCGCCCCTTCAGGCAGCAAGATCGACCTCAGCGCCGCGCCGACCGATCTGGCCAAAGAAGCGATGAGCATCTACGAGCGGGCGATCAATCTGCAGCGCCAGGGGAACTGGGCCGCTTACGGAGAAGAATTGAAAAAGCTCGGGGAGGTCCTGCAGAAGCTGACCAAGTAGACGAACAAGAAGCAACTGATCTCCTCCTCCCCGGCAGCAGGGTTTTCCACGCCCCTGTTGCCGGGGTTTTTTTATGTCCGCACCGGAATCTCATCCCGCAACATATTGTGGTTCCAGCAAATGTTGCGGCCCGAAAAACCTTTCCCCTCCCTCTTACACCCCCTTCTTTAAAGCTAATCCCCTGTTATCAAAGACTATTTCCGAGATTCAACTCCATCTTTATTCTTGGCAGGGCGCTTGCTCATACAATAGCTAACCGACAATTCTGTCTGCAGGAAATTTATTTGTGTCCTTGAACATCGCGATGTTGTTGCTAAGCTTTAACCACTTGCCTCTAACCTAAGGAGATTATCATGAAAAACAGAGTTCGTTCCCTGGCCTTTCTCACCATCTGCCTGCTCGCCACTGCTTCCTTCCTCGGCGGCTGCGCGAAAACCGGCATGCAGCGCTCCGTCAAAGCTTCCAACTCCATTGAACAGGTCGACACCGAGATGCGAAAAATGTTGACCCAGATTGACACCACGGCGGCATCCCTTGACGCTGTCGTCAGTCCCGGACAATCCGACCTGAAAAAATCCTTCACCACCTATTCCGACAATGTCGCTGATCTGGAGAAGACCGGAGACAAAGTTCTTAAGTACATGGCGGAAATGAAAGTAAACACCAAGGAATATTTCACCGAGTGGGCAAAAGAAGGGGACACTTATACCAATCCCCGCCTCCGCGAGCTCAGCCAGGAGCGCCAGAACAAACTGGCGGATATCTATGCTCAGGTCCCGGCCGCCAATGAAGGGCTCAAAGAGAGCTATCTGGCTTACATGACTGACCTCAAGGAAATCCAGATGTATCTTTCTAACGATTTAACCCAGAACGGGGTCACATCTGTCACCCCCATCGCCCAAAAAAGCGTGCGGGATCTCGACAAATTGAAAGCATCAATGCGGCCGGTCATCTACGCTCTCGATGAAATCAAGGCCGAATTATACAGTGGGAAGTAGTCGGGCGACGAAGCTGTCGACCAAAACAAGTGGCAAATGAAGATAAAGTTTCCAACGAGCTGAAAGGGAGAAGATCATGAAAAAACTACCGCGCATATTACAATTGCTGGTCTGCATCGGGTTACTCACCGCATTCGTGGGATGCACCACATCCACTCGAACCAAACAGAGTACCGGCGAGTATGTTGATGACTCCGTTATCACGACCAAGGTTAAAAAAGCCATCTTCAGTGAGCCGACCCTGAAATCGCTACAAATCAATGTCAAAACCTACAATGCCGTCGTTCAGCTAAGTGGCTTTGTCGATTCGTCGCAGAGTGTGTCCAAAGCCGGCGAGGTTGCCCGGGCGGTTGAGGGTGTTGTCTCCGTCGAAAATGCCCTTGTCGTAAAATAGTATATTTTCGAGCGATATGGAGAAGACTTGCCGCGGCAGGTCTTCTCCATATCGCCAGACCTTTAACGTTGGGTGCAAAGGCAAGGAAGTTCTGATTGCAACCGACCCAAATGGAGAATGTTATGTTGTGGACCATCTGTGTCATTCTGATCGTGCTTTGGCTGCTTGGAATCGTTACTTCCTATACCATGGGCGGCCTGATCCATATTTTGCTGGTCATTGCCGTTATTGTGGTGCTGGTACGCATCATTCAAGGGCGAAAAATTCTTTAAGTCGAGAGATTCCGGCATTAAACGTTTCGGCTACGTTCGGCTGAATAAAATGGCGCCTAGCGGGCGCCATTTTATTTGCATGATTGGACAGTCTGTGAGGTGAAAGGAGAACCAGCATGAATAAACGCACGGAGTACGTCGAAAAACTCTCGGCACAAATGGTCGAATGGGATGTCCAGATCGAGCTACTCAAAGAGAAAACAGAAGGTGCTCCACCGGAAGTGAAGTATGAATATGCCAATGCCATCGCGGCATTACAGCTCAAACGCGATGAAGCGGCCATGAAGCTGCAGGGAATATCGGCTGCCAGTGATGCGGAATGGGAAGAACTTAAAACGGGAACGGAACAAGTCTGGAACGAGATCAGTAATGCCTTACGCGACGCGATCATGAAGACTAAATGAGCACTTAAAAACGCCCGTCAGCTATGGCAGAAATGTCAGGATTAGCAGAATCCCGAGAACGGTTTGAACTTTCCCACCTCACGAAACTTTCCTTTTTCCCCCTTGTTATCATGCCGTTGTCTCCGCAATATCGGCGGATCTGCACTGGCATGTTCGTTGCGTTGTCTCACTGAATGATTCAACAAACTTTCGCCTTGTGCTGCAGGAACTGACAGGACTTTGAGATGAACCTTTCATGAAAAATACGTTCGTTCCAGCTTTACTTCTGGCTTTGTTCCTAGCCGGTTGCGCCGCAAAAGCTCTCCCGCCGGTGGCGTTCAAGATCCCGACCCGGAGCATGATTTGAGCGTGACTTATCCCGGTTTTCTCAAGATTTCCAGCGACAAACTGCGCATGCCCATCGAGAAGGGGATCGACCGCCGACCGTATCCGCCCAGCGGGGATTGCCAATAACAACTTATTTGCTATTCTAATTATTCAACGAAAGTTTCAAGGAGTGCTGCCAATGAAGACCCAGCGTGGGGAAAAGGATTTTCCTGTCGTTTGCGTGGGCGGTTCAGCCGGTGGTCTTGATGCCTATATTCGCTTGCTTAAACATCTGCCGGCCGATATGGGTGTTGCGATCGTCATCGTTAACCACCTGCGAACCGTCGCCACCCTGCTTCACGAAATTCTTCCGCAGTACACGAAGATGCCGGTGGAGCTGATTACCGAAAAATTAGACATCGCGCCCAACCATGTCTTTATCATCCCGGAACAGCGTGATTTGCACGTTCTTGAGGGAGAATTCCGTCTTAAGCCGATCTCAAAACCGCACGGGTGGCCGGACGTGATTACGGTCTTTCTTCGTTCTCTGACCGAGAACTGGGACGGCAAACTCATCGCTGTCATTGTCTCCGGCTTTGATGGCGATGGGGCCGTAGCGCTGTGTGGCATCAAAGAAGTGGGGGGCATGACCATCGCCCAGAAGCCCGACACTGCCGACCAGCCGGATATGCCGGAAAGTGCCATCGCCAGCGGCTGCATCGATTTCATTCTTTCGCCGGAGAATATTGCTAAAAAGATCATAGAAATTGCGCACGCGGAGCCGAAGGCGGAGTAAGCTTGCAAAACATTGCGAACGCAACTCAGCTATTTTCGCTCCATTACAACCAGCGGACAAACAAACGAACAAACCACTCCCTGGCCCGGGGGAGCAACGGCCGCTTTTTCCATTCCTCCCAGTGAATCTGCTTTGAATCCGCCAGATCCCCGGCAAACATCTTCTCCATTTCGGCGGCAAATTCCTTGTTCAGGATAATCGCATTCACCTCGTTGTTATTTAACAGGCTCAAGTAGTCCATGTTGGTCGAGCCGACTGTTGCCCAGACACTGTCGATGACCGCTGTTTTGGCGTGCAGCAGGGAATCACTGTGCTCATAGAGCTGTACTCCCGATTTTAACAGCTTGGTGTAGTAAGACCTCTGCGCATGCAAGGCCAGCAGCGAATCGGTAATGCCGGGGAGGATGATCTTGACCTCAACGCCGCGCCGGGCGGCATCCGTCAGGGCCTTGATGATCTGCTTGTCCGGGAAGAAATAGGAATTGGTCAGGTGAACCGATTTTTCAGCAAAGGAGATCGCCGACACATAAACAATAAACGGCACCCGGTTGCTCTCTCCCGGCGTGCTGCCGATCACCCGTACCAGGGCTCTCCCTGCTTCTTGCGGAACCGGGAAATAGTTGCGCAGGGCGGGTTTTTCTCCCCGCTGCATCATCCAGGTGTCAAGGAAGAGTTGCTGCAATTCCGCCACGGCCGGGCCTTCGATTTGCACGTCGGTGTCGCGCCAGTGGATCGGTATTTTTTCGTTCTTCCCCCGCTTGAAGGGAGTACTTGAGTAGACATTGCTGATGTTGACCCCGCCGATAATGGCGACTTTGCCGTCGACGATCAGAATTTTGCGGTGGTCGCGGTGGGGGGTCAACCCCCATTTTTTCCCAACCGTCAGGGGATTGAGGGGATTGAAGGCGACCACCTGAATTCCTTCGTCCCGCAGGCGCTGAAAAAAAGCATCGGGCGTCAGCATGCTGCCAAGGCTGTCGTAGATGACATGGACCTGCACCCCCTGCCGCTGTTTTTTCAGCAGCAGCTCCGCAAATTTGTGGCCGATCTCCCCATCTTCAATGATGTAACTTTCCAGATTGATGTGGTCTTTGGCGCTTTCCAGAGCCTGGAACATGGCGGCATAGGTCGCTTGTCCGTCCACCAGCAGCGTGACCTTATTCCCTTTGGTCAAGGGGCTCTCAGTGATCGACTCGACGACCGCCATATGGCCTGCGAGAATCTCCATCGGTTCGACCGAACGGGACTTTTGTGCGGCAGGCGCCGCATCGATCACGGCGGAGACATCCGGCAAGGTGGTGCAGCCGTTGAGGATCGATAAAGAGACCAGCAGAAATGACAAAAATACCGGCTTGATGATGGCCATCGGAGTCTCCCATCGGACATCGGTTTATCGCTTTTGCTGCATTGATCTGCCCAGGTTGTAACTATTCAGCATGTTCGAACAACCAAAACAAAACAAATGCTATTTAACAGGGATACAAGGGATAAAGGGGATAAACATAAACCATAAAGACACTTTAGGTTTAAAACCAAGAAATAGTCGCTTTGATTTTTGCCGTTATCCCTTTCATCCTGTTCATCCCTGTTAAATAAAGGTTTTTTCTTGGTATGCTGAATAGTTACCCCAGGTTTACATCAGCCAGCGTCTTTTCATCAAGAGATAGGAGAAGAGGAAGGTGAGGAGTCCGACGCACAGCAAGCTGATCCATTCGAGGGAAAGGTTGGAGATGTGGCCGTCATTGAGGAGGATATTCTTTATCGGCTCGTAAAGCTGATAGGACGGTAAAAAAGTCGCAATGGAGGTTAACTTTTGCGAGAAATCGGATAAAGCCGACGGGATAAGATGGGGGAGATAGAATAAAACCCCCAAAGTTCTAGCGCTCGCCTGATTACGGCATAAAAAGCCGAGAAAGATGCCGTAAGAGCTGAAACAAAAGCTGCCCACCAGGATAAATGCAATATAACTCGGGATGTTGCCGATCTCGAACTGACACATGACTTGCAAGATAATCACGGCGGTGAGGATCAGAACCATACCGGAGAGGACCTTGGCGATCAACCACTCAACCTCGCGCATCGGTGTTTGCAGTAGGGCGATCAGCAGTTTTTTTTCTTTTTCTTCGGCAACTTGCGCCGGCATGATAATAAACCCGACGAGCAGGACCAGCATGAGAATCCAGGTCGGCAGGGTCTGCTTCTGAATCCCCCCTTGCTGCAGGGACTGAATATCGGCAATCCAGTTGAGGTTCTTTCCTTCGACCAGATTCTGTAGTGCTGAAAAACTTTCGATAATGGAAAGGGCCTGTAACGATCCTTTTTCCAGAACGACCAGGATCAAACCGTTCTCTCTATTTTCAGCCGGCAGCAGCAGTCCGTCCAATCTCTTTTCCTTGACCCAGCTTTTACCTTCTTCTTCACTGGAAACCCGCGACACGGTAAAGATGCCATCGGACGAAACAATAGTTTGGAGGATGACCGGGGCGTAGATTGCATCTTGAATCAGCCCTACTCTTATTTTTTTAATGTCGGTCGGGGCGCTGTCGACCAATTTCAAAGAGAAAAAGACAAAGAGCGGAATGAAAATTATCAGAAATATCGTCTTGTTTTTAAAGGCGATGGCCAAATCGTTGAAAGTCAACGTCATGATATTTTTCATCATAATAGACACAACTTTTCATAAACTTCCGATTGGAAATATTCCCGGGGCGGACCATCAAAGACCAGATTCCCTTGATGGAGCATAATCACACGGGTGGCCAGAGTCTTGATCTCTTCCGGGCGGTGCGAGGTAAAGATGATGGTCTTGCCGGCGGCATGAAAGGTTTTAATCATGCGGTAAATCTCTTTGGTCATGTCAAAATCGAGGCCCGAAGTCGGTTCATCAAAGAGCAGGATCGGCGGATCAGCTAACAAAGCACGGCCGATGCTGACCCTTTGCCTTAACCCTTTGGATAAGATCTGCACCCTGTTTTTCCGGAAATTGCCCAGATCGAATTCCTGAAGGATTTCTTCGATGCGTAGAAAGGGGACCTGAAAAAGGCGGGCAAATATTTTCAGATTGTATTCAACCGAAAAAAATTCAAAAAGATTCGGAACTTCCGGAACAAAACCGATCTTCCTCGCCACCGCCACCCGGTTTTTCAGATCGATCCCGTCGATGATCACCTCGCCGCTATCGGGAAGATGCCAACTCGCCAGCATCTTGAGAAAAGTCGATTTTCCCGCGCCATTGTGACCAATGACGGCAACCAGCTCCCCGGTTTCGATCGTCAGATTGATCGGTTGCAACCCTCTGTCTGCATCGTAAACTTTGGTAAGATTATGAATCTCAATCAGCACGAGAGCTCTCCATCTTTAACTTCAGCAGGCCATAATAGATTACGCTCCGGAGAGTGGAGTAAAAGCCCTGCTCTCCGGAGCGCATCATCGTCACTGACAGGGTCCTGCTGCAACCCCATGATCAAGTAATTCTCATAATAACGATCACCAAAATTACCACAACCAATACCGCAATAATGAATCCCATTGTTTACTCCTTTCTACTGCCGGTCATGACTTTATCAATACCTTCGGCAGTCGCTCTGGAACTTATGTTTCAGGGTTCGGGTTGAAGCGTTATTTCCCTAAAACCTTCTTGACCTGACCGACCTTGGTCTGCGCTTTTCCTTCGACCTTTTCAACGGTCCCTTCAGCTTCCAGTTTCCGATTATGGGAGAGTTTGCCCGCGACCTCCTTAACCGATCCTTTCACTTGATGCAGTGTACCTTCAGTCTTGTCCCTGATGCTTGACTTCATGGTAGCCTCCTTCTGGTGACGTTGGATTTCTTGCTGCTTTTTTTGTTTCTTTTAAAAATAACGCCAAGATCACAAAATGCAAGGTCCGTCCTGTTGTTCTGTTATGTCGGGATATCGCAACGCTCAACTGTCATATTTGACGGGAGCCCGGCGTGACCGTTACTGTCGTCGCCGCGATGGCCATTAAACACTCTCCAGCTGCAACAGAGTCCCTTATGATGCTAATGACCGGAAACTAAATGACATTAATGTTTATTGCCGCGATGATTGCCGCGATCTCCACCATGGGAACCACCATCACGGTAGCCGATTGGTTCGACCCAGAGGCAACCCGACAATGTCGAGAAGATCATCAAGAGAATGGTCAGTTTGAGTAAAAGTGCTTTTTTCATGGGGCATACTCCCTTTCAATGTTTGCTGCGGGGACAAGATGAGCGATGCTTACTATGGCGGTTGACAGAAACTGCTCATGTGCTGACATGACAGATGAATTACAACTAGCGTGCCAGAGCGGAGGGACGGATGGTGATATCGCAAATATCTGATTATAAAGAAAATATTGAAATTACTTGGGTGGGGGAAAAATTGAAACCGTGGAGGAATCCATCACACCTGACATAACCGTCACATTTGATGGCGCCTTTCCCGTAAGCGGGCGTTGAGCTCGCCACCGAGGAGAATCACGAAGGCGCTGGCGTACAGCCAGAAGAGCAGGGCGATGACCGCGCCGATACTCCCGTAAGTCTGGTCATAGGAGCGGAAAGAAAGCGCACCTGCTCTGCTGATATTCTCTTCACAATTTCCCGCTCCTGACCTCTCAATACCCGCCGAATCGGGAATGGGTTCACGGGCATTCCACAACAGCTTACTGCGCAATGAAATTGCGTTTGATGCCGAGGGCTTCGTTCGTCATCTGGATCGATTCCCGTCCGTCCTCCACGCTGCCGGCAAGGGCGCGGATCGCATCGATGTTCTCGGGAATGGCGAAGGATTGGTTGTCCACCTGATAGGTGTAATAGCAGTTTGTGCCATCTACGGTGAGCACATCTTCCCACAGGGCGACTTCCCACATATCGCCGCGGGGGCGTCCAAGGTCGTTCATCAACTCGATAGTGCTGTTGAGCGCCACGATTCCGTCACAATCCCGTAGGCACATTTCGCTGCCAGGGTAGCAAATGCACCGCTGGCATCCCCGGCGCGAAGCCGGCTGCCGGCCACCAGGACCGGCTGCCGGTCCCTCCTGAAAGTCCTTTATTGCACTGGAACCAAGGTCTACCCTTCACTCTTCGTGGGCAATTCTACCGAAATCCAAAAAAGGCTAAGATGAAAAGCACCACAACAATGACACCAATGATGTAAAAAATATTGTTCATCTCAATTTCTCCTTTCTTAGGTGTGATCGGATCGTCTACGATCCTTATGTTAACCTTTCTTTCATAAAGAGCTTATCTCACAATTATCGTTTAGCAATGATCCAGACCGCGTGGACGATGCCGGGAATGTAGCCTAAAAGGGTCAGGAGAATGTTCAACCAAAAAGCACCGCCAATTCCCACCTGAAGAAAGACACCTAAAGGGGGAAGGATGATCGCAATAATAATTCTGACAAAATCCATAAGCCATCTCCTCTTTGCTTAGCTCCTTGCCGCTCTCTTTGCCTGGCTGGCCAGATAAACCGCCTCCCGCAGCCTGTTGATTCCCCCCAGGGGCCGATGCTCGGCCAGAGCATTCCAGGGTGAGAAAGCCATTGTCTCGCACTCCTCGGCCAGAGTCAGTCCTTCGAGCGAATCGACGTCCTGCACCCCGATTGTGAGGGTAGCTACCGGGATCGGTATGGAGAGAGCTTCATCCCACACAATCGACGCGTCCTCGACAGGCATCGCCACCGGGTCGGTCTGGAGTTGAACCCGTAACTCGAAGACTGCTTCCCGGGTTTTCAGCTGCCCAACCAAGGCTTGGTGCAGATAATCGTCAGGCAGATTGCCTGGATCCTGAGGCGCCCAATACGGCGGCTGCGGTGAAGAGGGCAACGAGCGCAACGAGCGCTCTGCCAGCGGCTTTCCGCGCGTTCCTGATCGGCTTCAAAATCAATATGTTTTTCATGTGTTTCATTTTTTCTCCTTTTCTACAGCACGTTTTCGTCAGGCCGTTTCCACGAGGCCGGCTTGTGCGTGCGCTAATAACGGGAGGTCGCGTCCGCTCCCGTTTTCGCAACTAACCTGTCGTCCCTTCATCCCGTAACGGCGCTTAAGTCGGCGTTGTCGTCAGGATGCTCCAGAACGACCCGATAGGCATCCATGCCGCGACTGCGAAAGGCTTGAGCCGAGCCCCAGAGATAGAGGCGAAAACGACGATAAATCATTTCGCCCCAACGGCTGATAATTTCATCGCGGGCGGCATCAAGATTCTCTGCCCAGGTCTTACAGGTAAGATAGTAACTATGCCGGTCATTATGGACCTCTAACACCTCCAGTTTGCTTTTCGCTACTGCGGCGAGAAAAGCGTGCAAGCAGAAGTAGACATGGTCGCCTGGAAAGATGTAGCGGGAGATAAAGGTGGCCTTGGAATACTTTTCACGAATCGCGCTGGCATCGAGATAGACGCGTCCACCCGGTTTCAGCAGACTTTGCAGCTGCCGGAGTACGGCCGGATAGTCAGGCAGGTGTTCCATCACCCCGAGAATGACGATGGCATCGTAAGGATCCGCTGCGGTGTGCTCCCAAAAGTCCTGGTTGAGCACCCGGCAGGGAAGTTGTTGCTGCTCAATCAAGCCCGTCAGGAAGGCCGCTGACTGTTGAGAAATCGTCAGGGACGTGACCTGAATGCCGCGTCGTCCGGCCTGCTCGGTAAAACTGCCCCAGCCGCCACCGACATCGAGGACGCGATCTCCAGGTTTGAGTCGACAGGCGTCGATGGCAAAATCGAGTTTGCGATGTTGGGCGCGCTCCAGTGGTTCATCGTCGCGCGCGAAGACGGCTTGCGAATAGCAACGGGTAGTGTCCATGAACTTAAGATAGAACTCGTTGCTGAAGTCATAGTGACCGGCAATCGCCTGCCGGTCGGCCTGCACCCGTCCGACGAACAATGGCGCCATCCGCCGCCACAGTGAGTGCAGGGGATGATGGTCGCTCAACAGGCCGCGTAGGCTGGCAAAGCCCAGCATGTCACCGGTGACATCGAGATTGCCGGCCATATAAGCTTCACAAATCTTCACCTCATCCAGTTCGCTGAGGGCCGCCAGACCCTGACGGTCCTTCACCAATATCTTGACGGCGGGTTCACCTTTTCCCAAACGATAGACGCGCTCTCCCCATAACTGGATCTCAATGGGGAGCGGTATCTTCTCTTCTATCCGTTTCTGAAAGAGCTGGAGGACTCTGTCATAACGCGTTGCCATTGAAGTCCCGGAAAATTGTTCCATCGCTTATTCCTCCTGATAAAATGGGGGCTGTTACCGATTTTCTTCATTCTTTTCAGCTGCTTCCTTGTCGTTCAATCGAAAGGTGCGGGTCGTGCCGCTGACGAATTTGTAAACTTTGTTGTCGATGCACAAGGAGATCGGCGCGGCTGCGCCATCACGCCCGCGGATCGTCAGCGAGTCGCGGGTCAAGCGCAGATCGAGAGAATGTCTTCGATAACGGATACGCAGATCAAGGCGCTTCATTTCCTTTGGCAATTCGGGGTTGAGATGAAGGAGATTGCCCCTGACCTCGATCCCCGTCGAGACCCGCTGGATCAGGTCGACCGACCCGGCCATGGCGCCAAGATGAACGCCCTCGGCGGTGGTCCCCTGCTGGATATCGCTGGTGTCACTTTGCAGTGCTTCCGCAAAGAAATTCATCGCTCGCAGCCGATCGGAACGCGCCAGCACGACCTCGAAGCGTCCGCTATGCGTCATCGCCTGGCGCGCCTCCAGAGAGCATTCCGAGATGGCGTGATCGCGGGAGGTATAGAAAGTGGCCAACTTCTCCAGCACCAGGGTTTCACCTTGCTTGAGTTCGACCTTCAGTTCCTGGCCAATGTATCCCGGCTCCTCAATGATCTGCCGACGGACCCCAAGGAGTTTCCCGGCGATGAACGCTTGCGTCCGTGCCGCCTGGGCAACATGAATATTCGACTGGCAGGTCCGCACCAGCAAGCAGACGCCGTCCTCGCCAACGATTTCACTAACCAACGGTTCGAGGTGCTTGTTGTTGAATTTGCGGTAGAGCCTGGCTCCGGCGTTGAGGATACGTCCGTCGATCGCCGACGCACCGTAACGCCGGCGGACCAGTTCTCAGCAGTCAACGAGACCTCCAGCGCCCCGATATGCATGTCGGCCATCGAGACCAGTCGGCGCTCGCAAAGGGTGCTGCGCTCTTGGAGGAAGCTGTCAAAGAGCTTTTTCCAGGCCGAGGCATGCACCTGTGCCGTCCTGGTCAATACCCCGTCAAGGTCGAACAGAACTGCGTCGTAGTCCCGCGGTGAGATTGTAATGCCAGCTGACAATCGAACCTCCTCTCTGGCCCCCGCAGCGAGCGGGGCGATCCCGTTCATTCTGGGAACTGGAAGTTTTGTTTCAAAAATTTAGCACTGTTTCCGCCGCTTACAAGAAACGCTGTGGCTGCACTCGACAAAATCCTGGAGGGATGTATTCTTAATGAACACGTTGTCAACGTGAAATCCAGAGCAAACAGAGGAGGATGACCATGGACAAGAGAGAAGCCTATCGTGATCTGGCCAAGGCCCAGATCAAAGAGTGGGAAGCGAAGATCGACCTTCTCAAGGCGCGGGGCGAAAAGGCAACGGCAGGAGCAAAGATCGACATCATGAACGCTGTCGAAAAATTGCATAAGGAAAAGGATGCTCTGCAGAAAAAACTGGCCGAGATGATGTCCTCAGGGAACGATGTCTGGGATGAGCTCAAGGACGGGATTGAAAGGGCGATGGCCGATATGAAGAAGTCCATCGACAAAACCATGGCAAAGTTCAAATAGCAATGGCGAGGTGCCGGAGGGAGGAGAAAACCATCTTTCCCCTCCCTCCGGATCCTGCGATCATTCGTTTTTTTGCAACGGCATGGTTCCCTTCCGGTTTTGTCGCTATCTTCTTGAGTTACGCATTTCCCGCAAGCGGGCGTTGATCTCGCCACCGAGAAGAATCACAAAGGCGCTGGCGTACAGCCAGAAGAGCAGGGCGATCACCGCTCCGATACTCCCGTAAGTCTGGTCATAGGATTTGAAATTATTCGCATAGTAGGAAAAAGCCAGACTGACAACGACCCAGGCCCCGGTGGCTGTGACGGCACCGGGGATGGTCTCCCGCCAGGACAGCTTGAGCGCCGGGGCGTAGCGATAGAGTGCAAACAGCGCCGTCATCATCAGAGCGAAAATGACCGGCCAGCGCAGAAGGTTCCAAGCCAGATTGAAGGCATGGCCGAAGCCGGCCAGAGATGTGACCCAGACGCCGATCTGGCGGCCGAAAAAAAGGAGAAGGAGTGAGGCCATAATGAAAAAAGCAAAGCAGATGACCAGCAGCGCGGAAAGAAAGCGCACCTGCCAATAGGGGCGTTGATCCTCTGTCTCATAGGCGTCATTCAGGGAGGTCTGGATTGCAACCACCACCCTTGATGCGGTCCATAGCGATAACAGGACGCCGAAGGAGAGGAGCCCTCCCTTCTGCACCGAGACCAGGGCCTGGAGATTTTTTTCCACCAAGGCAAGAACGGTGTCGGGAATGAAGTTGCCGAGGATTTTCAGCAAGACCGAGACCAGATCCGGCACCGGCAGGTAGGCCAGGAGGCTGGTCAAAGTGAGAAGGCAAGGAAAGAGAGCAAAGAGGAAGAAAAATGCGATCTCGGCGGCGTGGCTGCTGCAGTGGTCTTTACGAATGCCGCTGACCACCTGGCCAGCCAGATCCGGTAGAGACCAGTTTCCCCTCAATTTATCAGCCGTTATTATCTTCACTGTTTCCGCTCCTTGACCTCTTCAACCTTTTCGCAACAGGAAAATTATGCCGATCAATCCCGCCAAAAGTACCACGCCTAACCCAATGGCAATACGTGTGGCGTTCACCGCCCGATCTTTCTCCCACCAGGTGACCGGTCGGATGCCCTGGATCAGAAATGTCGTCACGCCGGCCAGGTTCACGCAAATCAGATTCAGCACAAAGAGTAATAATGCGACGACTGCCAACTCATGCTGTCCGCCACCCAACAGTAACCCGAATGTCACCAACGGTGGCAATAACGCCACCGCCACCATGACGCCGATGAGCGCCGCCGACACTCCGGTAGTGAAGGCCAGCGCCCCGGCACACCCCGCCGCCAATGCCAGGACAACATCACCTAACTCCACCTGTGTCCGCAGGGTTATTTCCGACAAGGTTGTATCGACGGGCAGCAGCACACCGATGATCATAGATAAAATGATGATCGTGGCAATGCCGGCCAGAATCGTCAGGCCGGCGCGCCGCAGCAATGACAAATCACCCAACGTCGTACTGAGGGCCAATGCCATGTTCGGGCCGAGCAATGGCGCGATCACCATCGCCCCGATGATGATCGCAACGCTGTTGTGGTGCAGCCCGATAGCCGCCAGGACAGTGGACAATGCTGTCATCGCTAGATAGACGTGCGAACATTCTGCACTATTTTTTACGTCCTCGTACAATTCCTCCCGGCTGACCCGCTCCGGTACTTTTTCCTCTGTCGGCAACGGCTCCGAGACGTCGTCCGGCTCCGGTTCGGCGCGCGGCAATGTCGCTTCGACCGGCAAAATGACGATCCGGTGGCCCTCGCTACCCGAGTACTGTTGCGCCAGCAAATCGAGGACCGCCTCGCTCTGCTCGGCATCCAACAAAATCCGGACCAGGACCTCGGAATCCGTCAATCGGAGCTGCCGGTGTTCAAGCAACCGCTGCTCCTTGAGGAGGTCGCGAAGGTCATCCCCTTCTTCCTCCCGCACCACCATTTCAATTAATCGCAGCGCCATCGATCTCTCCTTTTTGTCGCACGATTTCTCATAGACTCTTTCCCCCACGCAGTGCTTCAAAGCCGGAGATGACATCGAAGAGTTCTTCATCGATCCCGCCCTGGCGCAAGCTATGAAAATTTCTTTTCAACTCCCCGAGCAATTCATCGATATTCTTGTCGGCGCGTTGCATCGCCGCCAGACGACTGGCGTTCTCGCTCGCCAACGATTCCGCACAGGCCCGGAAGATCGAGACGAAAAGATATTCACGGAGGAGAGCCTGCAAGGTCGCAATCTCCTGTCCTATGACCTCGGGCAATCTTGCGGTCGGCCAGGGACGTTCGGCCAGCTGACGGCGCCACTTTTCGTCCAGCGGCAGCAGGCGCTGACTGACCGGCGTATAGATGGCCCCGGAGGTCGGACGGTTATGGAAAAGGTAAAGTTCCAGGTTTTCTCCCTGGTGCGACGGCGTCACGCTCTCCACCAGGATCTGACCTATCAGGGGGGTAATCGCCTTGACCGAATTCGGGACCATGAAGAGTCCCCGCAGGAGAAGACCTGCCTCCGTCAGACGGGTATGAACGCGTTCACCAACCGCCCAGATCTCGGTTTGAGCCGGTAGCGTCGCCAGAGTTTTGATCGCATAATCCGCCACCACGTCGTTAAACTGGCCAACAAGTCCCTGATCGGAGCCAAAGACGACCGCGGCGATCTTCCCGGTCGCCGCTGCTTTCTGTCCTTTGGCAAGGAAGGACAGCGTCCCGCTCGATCGGAAGCAGGCCACCAACCCCAATTCGACGGTACGATTGTAGTCAGTCAAGGCCCTCACCGATTTTTCATACTGCTCAATACTCGCGGCGGCCATCGCCTTCATGGTGCGGACGACGGATTGGAGATCTTCGGCCCCGCCAATCTTGCGGCGCAAACTTGCCGTCGTCTCGCTCATGACCCCTCCCTGCCTTGAGATTCAGCCTGGAAAGGTGTCAGCGCTTGGCGGGCGAGGTCAATAATCGTGAAGCGATCTTCTTCGCTCAACTTTTCGTCGGTCTCCAAACGTTTCGCCACCTCCGCCGGGAGATTCGATACCGCGGCGTGAAGGGCTTGCTCGGCCTTCGTCATCTTCGTCAGGGGAATGGGATCGAAGAGCCCGGCTGTCAAGGCCAGAAGGACAACGATTTGCGCCGGGACCGAGACCGGTGAGAACTCTGGCTGTTTCAGACAGGCGCGAATCCGCCGGCCATGCTCGATAATCTTGTTTGTCTCTTCATCAAGACGGGCCCCGAAGCGGGCAAAAGTTTCGAGCTCCTCAAACTGCGCATAGGAAAGCTTGAGGTCGCCAGCCACCGCCCGGTAGGCAGAGCGTTGCGCTTTCCCCCCCACCCGCGAAACCGATTTACCGACGTCGACTGCGGGGAGGATGCCCAATTCAAAGAGGGAGGGCGAAAGATAAATTTGTCCATCCGTGATGGAGATCAGATTGGTCGGTATATAGGCAGAGATGTCCTGCGCTTCGGTCTCGATGATCGGCAGGGCGGTGAGAGAGCCCCCTCCGAGCTCCGGGCGCAGGTGGGTGGCTCGCTCCAGAAGGCGCGAGTGGATATAGAAGATGTCGCCGGGGAAAGCTTCACGGCCGGGGGGACGGCGCAGCAGCAGGGAGAGTTCCCGATAAGCGCGGGCATGATGGGTGAGGTCGTCGTAAACAATGAGCACGTCACGGCCTTCTTCCATGAAGAACTCGGCAATCGTGGTGGCGGCGTAAGGCGCGAGGTAAGCGAGCCCCGGCGCTTCGTTCCCCTCGGTAACAACGATGACGGTGTAGGCCATCGCCCCTTTCTCCTGCAAAGTGGCGACGGTCTTGGCGACGGCGGAGGCCCGCTGACCGATAGCGCAATAGACACACAGAACGCTCTGTCCCCGCTGGTTTAGAATGGTGTCGATGGCAATGGCGCTCTTCCCGGTCTGGCGATCGCCGAGAATCAGTTCACGCTGGCCGCGGCCGACAGGGATGAGGGCATCAATGACTTTGAACCCGGTCTGAAGGGGGATGCTCACCGGCGCGCGGTCCATAATCGCCGCTGCCGGGCGTTCGGCAGGTAAACGCTGACTGAATGCCACTGGTCCTTGACCGTCGAGGGGGTGGCCGAGGGGGTTGATAACCCGGCCGAGTAATCCCGCGCCGACCGGCACATCGATGACCCGACCGGTGCGCTGCACTTCATCTCCGGCCTGGAGATGCCAGTATTCACCGAGCAGCACGACCCCGATTTCGTCGGCATCAACGTTGAAGGCAATACCGGAAAGACCGCCGGGGAAGGTCACCAATTCATCGAAACCGACGCCGGGAAGTCCCGCAACCTTGGCGATGCCAGCGGCAATGCTGGTGATGATCCCCACCTCTTGCAAGCTTAATTGTGTGGCAAAATCTTCCCGCGCGGCGCTGATGCCGGTAAAAGTGCGCTCGAAAACATTCTGGAGGCTCTCCGTTTCCATTCCCATGGTTTTCAACTCCCCCTCCTTTCTTCAAGGAGGGGATCGGGGGGTGGTAAGGCGTCAGCGTCTTCCTTCCCATCCAGAACTTCGCTGATCCCCTTTTCCATTGCCGTCAGATAATCGGCAATGCTCCACGCCACCTTTTGGCCATTGCTGACGAGTTCGATGCCACTGATCAGCTCCGGCGCACTCTCGAAGCGGAGGGAAATTTCCGCTTCGAAGATTTCATTAAGCGCGTTTTGAATCGTTGCGCGTTGCGCGGCAGACAGGTCAAAAGCGCTGCGTACCAACGCCGGGGTCGTGGCGCTATTCAGCGCCGCAGCCAGGACAGACTTCGTTTGGTCGTCCAGCTGGCGCAAACGCTTGGTAAAGACCGCACTCAGCCGCTCTTCCAGCGTCGTCCCGGCGAGATCGCCCAGCACCTTGCGGGCAATGGCAAAGACTTCCTGCTGCGTCCGCTGCAAGATGGTGCGATTAAGGCGGCGGGCATCGTCGCGCAGCGTCTCCTGTCGCTTTAACAACAAGACCCTGGCGTCCTGTCGCGCTTCATCAAGAAGTCGCTGATGTTCGGCTTGCGCCTCTTGCGTCGCTTTGTTGAACAGTGCGGCGCGCTGCCGGGCAAACTCCTCATTCTTGTGCTGGAATTCATGCCGTTCCGTTGCGGCTTCGGCCTGTTGGGCAGCGGCATTGGCCAGGGTCGCCGCGATTCGCTTCTCCCGCGCATCAATGGCGTCGAGGATCGGCTGGTAAAGGAAGCGCTTCATCAACCACACCAGGACAAGGAAATTGGTCACTTGCGCAATGACGGTGAACCAATCAATAAGCATGGCTTACTTTCCTGTGGCCAGAGCAATTATGTGATTCCAGAAGGGGTTGGCGAAGATGAGGATCATCGAGACCACAAAGCAGTAGATGGCTGTGGACTCGATCATCGCCAGGCCGACAAAGAGCGTCCGGGTGATGGTGGCGGACGCATCGGGCTGCTGGGCCAGGGACCCGAGAGCGGTCGAGACCGCCCGTCCTTCGGCCAGGGCCGGCCCCAGACAGCCGATACCGGTGGTGAAACCGGCGGTGATGATTGATGCGACCGCGATAATGGTCATGCTATCCATGATTTCTCCTTTTCATGTGATCGTTCATGTTCGTTCAAGCCTCGGTTTAATAACACGCGTGGCGGCGGCAATATAAACCGTCGCGAGAATACTGAAGATATAGGCCTGCACCATGCCGGTGAGCAGTCCGAGGAGGGTCATGACGATCGGAAAGAGGAAGGGGGTGATGCTGAGGAGGATGGCGATAATCATCGCTCCGCTCATCATGTTGCCGAAGAGGCGAACCGCCAAAGCCAGGGTGCGGGAGACTTCGCTGATGATGTTAAAGGGGAGCATGATGAAGGTCGGCTGCATATACGATTTGAAGTAGCTCCCCACCCCCTGCTCCTGAATACCGAAGACCGGGACAGCGACTAGGACGCAGAGGGCGAGAGCGGCGGTGGTCGAGAGGGAACCGGTTGGAGGTTCATAGCCGGGGAGGATGGTAGCGAGGGCGGCCACCGCGATAAAGAGGAAGAGTGTCCCCAAAAAAGGGAGGTACTTGCGCGGCTGCGGCAGGCCGACCTCTTCGATCTGTTCTTCGATGTTGGTGACGACGATCTCGAGAAGATTTTGCCAGCGGGAGCGTTGATGGTCTCTGGAGAGGTGGCGAGTAATGAGCTTTGCCCCGATGGCGAGGACGAGCATCAGGCCCCAGGTGAAAAGAATGGTGGCGTTGAGTTTAAAAAACCCGTTCTGCCAGAAGATGATCTCATCCGGACTAAGGCGCATGGCCGCCCCTGACTGCCAAAGAACCCGGCGTGGCGCCGCGGGTGCAGCGCGTGACGATGATGCGCACTGTGATGAATCCGAGGAGACAAAGGAGCAGACGTTTCCAGTCTCCGGCGGCCACCAGGAAGAAGCCGGCCAAAGTTATCCCCATGCGCAGCAGCAGACTGAGCAGAAACCAGCGCGCCGGATCTTGCGCTCTCAAGCCTTTCTGCACCGTCCACCACAGACCGCCAAAGAAGATCGTGCCGAGGACTCCTCCGGCCAGCCCGGCCAGCAGCAGTCGCACCGTTTCATTCATCTTTATCCTCCTCATCTTCGCGCATCGACTTCTCTTCTTTGCTGACCCAATGCCAGGCATTGAAGCAGCCGAGGACCAGACCGGCCACCAGCAGTGCCAATGTCCAGGAATGGTTACCCGCATGGCTTTTGTCCAGCCAAAGACCGAGGGCGGCGCCGAGCAGGGTCGGGATCGCCACCGACCAGCCGATCAGGCCCATCATCCCGAGTCCGAACCAGATCCCCTGCGAGGTTTGTTGCTGCGCCTTGATTTTGCGGGCCGCCTTGCGACCGACCTCCTGGCTGAAGGTCTTTGGCTTCTTTTCCCTTGGCTCTTTCCGATCGTCACTCATGCTGAAACTCGGCGAAGCGGCGGATGAAACCGCTCTCCATCTTTGCCAGCACCGCGCGGACACTCTGCTCCCGTTCATTGAGATGGAGGAACTCCTCCTCCACCGCTCTGCGCAGTTGCCCGAGATCTCTTCCTCCGATGGCGTTGCGCACCGAGACGAGGACCTCGCGGCCAGTCTTGACCAGCACCCCTTCATCGATGGCCAGGTAAACTTCACTCTCGGCGGCGGTCGCAAAGGTGAGAATTCCCGGCGTCAGAGCGGCAATGCAGTCAAGTCGACGAGGAAGAAGGCCAAAGGAACCGGCACGCGTTTCGGCAACGATACGGGTTACACCGCTCTTGACAACAAAAACCTGAAAGGGGAGGAGCACTTTAAGATTCATCAGCAACGGCGGCATCTTTATCCTCCGGTGGGCGTTGCATCTTCTCTTTAGCTTCGTCAATCGCCCCGATCATATAAAGGGCGCTCTCCGGATAATCTTTGAATTCATCACCGAGGATGCGTTCACAGCCGTCGAGGGCGTCTTCGAGGCTGACCAGTTTGCCGCTCAGACCGGTGAACTGCTCGGTGGTAAAGAAGGGTTGGGTGAGAAATCTTTCCAGGCGGCGGGCACGGGCGACGACATTGCGGTCCTCCGGTGAAAGCTGCTCCAAACCGAGCATGGCAATGATGTCCTTGAGCTCGCCGTATTGCGCCAGGGTCCGCCGGATCTCTTGGGCGAGGAGATAATGGCGCTTGCCAACGATCCCGGGTGTCGCCATCTTCGAACTCGATTGCAGGGGATCGATGGCCGGATAAAGCCCTTCACTCGCCCGTTTGCGCGACAGGACGATGGAGGCGGAGAGGTGCGCAAAGGTATGGACCGCCGCCGGATCAGTGAAATCATCGGCCGGCACATAAACTGCCTGGATGGAGGTGATGGCGCCGCTGTCGGTATTGGCAATGCGCTCTTCCAGCCCTGAGAGCTCGGTCCCCATCGTCGGCTGATAGCCAAGGCGCGACGGCATTTGCCCCATCAAACCGGAGACTTCCGATCCGGCCTGGATGAAGCGAAAGATATTGTCGATGAGGAGAAGAACGTCGCGATGCTCATCGTCGCGGAAATACTCGGCCATGGTCAGGGCGGCATGACCGACGCGAAAGCGACTTCCCGGCGGTTCGTTCATCTGCCCAAAGACCATGACCATGTTCGGCAGAACTCCGGCCTTCTTCATTTCCCGGTAAAGCTCCTCCCCTTCGCGACAACGTTCGCCGATACCGCAAAAGATGCTGACCCCCTCCTGGTGGCCGATCATGTTATGGATCATCTCGGTGAGGAGGACGGTCTTGCCGACCCCGGCCCCGCCAAAGAGGCCGGCCTTGCCGCCCCGTTCCAACGGCACGAGGACATCAATGACCTTGATCCCGGTGGCAAAGATTTCCGAGCGGGTGGAACGTCGCGCCAGCGGCGGGGGCGAACGATGGACTGAACGCCATTCGACATCAACCGGCGCTTCCTGGCGGTCGATGGCATGGCCGAAGACGTCGAACATTCGCGAGAGAATGGTCTTGCCGACTGGCGCCTGCAGTGGTCCGCCACTGTCTTCTACGGCCATGCCGCGGGCCAGCCCCTGGGTGGGGGTGAGGGCAATACCCCGCACATGGAGAGCGTCGATGTGGGTGAGGACTTCGATGGCAATTTGCCCTTCTCTCGCGTGCAGCAACGAGAAGATTGGCGGCAAATGCCTGTCGAAGCGAACATCGACAACACTCCCACGCACCGCGACGACCGCACCGGAATTTGCAGGTTCTGGTGTATGTCTCATCTCTCCTCTTTCGGCTCCCTGGTCACTTTTTGGAGACCTTGATTATCAAGATGACGAGCAGGACGATCACCAGGACGCAAATCGTCGCCCAGAGCCACATCCCGCCTCCCATCCAACCGCCGTGGTCCATCCATCCGCTTCCTTGATGCATCATGGTCCAGCTCCTTGAGTGAATGGGCATGCCGTTACAATTCCGCCCGTTTCAGCCGGAGGGAATTGGTGATGACCGAAACCGAGCTGAAACTCATGGCGGCGGCCGCCAGCATTGGTGAAAGGAGAATGCCGAAAAAGGGAAAGAGGACGCCGGCGGCTATGGGAACCCCGGCGGTGTTGTAGATGAAGGCAAAGAAGAGATTCTGGCGGATATTCCGCATCGTCGCCCGGCTGAGTCTTCGCGCCCGGACGATTCCGCGCAAATCGCCTTTGACCAAGGTGATCCCGGCGCTCTCGATGGCGACATCGGTCCCGGTCCCCATGGCAATGCCGACCTGGGCTTGCGCCAAGGCCGGCGCATCGTTAATGCCATCGCCGGCCATGGCGACAATATGACCCGCGGCTTGTAGCTTCTTGATCACTTCAACTTTCTGCTCTGGTAAGACTTCAGCATAGATCTCGTCGATGCCGAGCTGGCCGGCCACGGCTTGGGCGGTGATCTGATTGTCGCCGGTCAACATGACGATCTTGATCCCTTCGGCGTGGAGATCGCGAATTGCTTCGGCGGTCGACTCCTTGATCGGGTCAGCGACGCCGATGAGCCCCGCGGCTTTACCGGCGATGGCGATGAGCATCACTGTCTGGCCTTCGTCGCGGAGTTTATCCGCCTGGGCTGCCAGATCGCCGGGATCAATCCCGAGATCCTCCAGCAGCGCGACATTTCCGGCCACAACTGTCTGACCTTCGACTTCACCGGTTACACCTTTCCCGGTTACCGACTGGAAATTGTCGACCTTCACCAGCTCCAGCCCTTTTTCTTCGGCGCCGCGGACAATCGCTTCCGCCAAAGGATGTTCGCTGGCCCGCTCCAAGCTGGCGGCTAAACGGAGGATCTCCTCTTCACTAAAGCCGCTTGCGACTTGCACTGCGACCAGTTTGGGTTTGCCGACCGTCAAGGTTCCGGTCTTGTCGACGACCAGGGTGTCGACTTTTTCCATGATCTCCAGGGCTTCGGCATTCTTGATCAGGACGCCGGCCAAAGCCCCCCGCCCGGTGCCGACCATGATGGCGATAGGGGTTGCCAGTCCGAGCGCGCAGGGGCAGGCAATGATCAGGACGGCCACGGCATTGACCACGGCATGGGCGAGGCGCGGTTCCGGCCCCCACAGCCACCAGGCGATAAAGGCGAGGACGGCAACCGCGACCACGGCCGGGACAAAATAGGCGGCGACGACATCGGCGAGCTTTTGAATCGGGGCGCGGGTGCGCTGGGCGTTGGCGACCATGGTCACGATTTGCGCCAGCAAGGTGTCGGCACCGACCTTTTCTGCCCGCATCTGCAGACTGCCGGTGCCATTCACCGTCGCGCCGATGAGTTTTTCGCCCGCGGTTTTGGCCACCGGAATTGATTCACCGGTCACCATCGATTCATCAACATTGCTATTACCGTCGATGACCGTCCCGTCGACCGGCACTTTTTCGCCGGGACGCACCCGTAAGATATCGCCGGGTTGCACTTGATCGAGGGGGATATCTTCTTCCTTCCCACCTTCCCGCACGATCCGCGCCGTATTCGGCGCCAGGGCCAGGAGCATCTGGATGGCGGCATTGGTGCGGGAGCGGGCGCGTAGTTCCAAAACCTGCCCGAGCAGGACCAGAACGGTGATCACGGCGGCGGCTTCAAAGTAGACGGCGACCAATCCCTCATCCATGCGCATGATCGGCGGGAAGAGGCCAGGAGCGATTAAAGCTACGACGCTGTAGATCCAGGCAACCGAGACGCCTATGGAGATCAACGTAAACATGTTGAGATTCCAGGTACGGAGCGATTGCCAACCACGCACAAAGAAGGGCCAGCCCCCCCATAGAACCACCGGAGTTGCCAGCCCGAATTCAATCCACTGCACCGTTGACAGCGCCAGCCAGTCCGGTAACCACATCGGCATCATGTCGGCAACCATTGCCAGGATGAAGACCGGTAAAGTCAGGACCGAGCAAAGCCAGAAGCGGCGACTCATATCGATAAGCTCTTCATTCTTTTCTTCACCGCCAACCGTCAACGGCTCCAAGGCCATCCCGCACTTCGGGCAAGTTCCCGGACCCTGTTGCTGAATCTCCGGATGCATGGGGCAGGTGTAAGTCTTGGCCGTGGAGGTCGATTCCGCCGCGGAGGGGGAATTTTTCTTCAGATACTGTTCCGGATTCTCTTTGAATTTATGCAGACAATGCTCGCTGCAGAAGAAGTAATCTTTGTCGGCATAATGATAGGAATATTCAGAGTCACTGGCGACTGCCATGGCACAGACCGGATCCTGATGCTGACCTGTTTCTGCTGCGGGGTGGTTACCCATCTTCTACCCTTTCAGCTTAAACCGGCAAAGCCGGAACCAGACAGGACAAAACAAAGACAATTTCACACGGATCAAATCTGATAACTTCGGATAAAAGCGGATTAAATCTTTTTTCCGTTGGATCAGATTTTTATCTGACTCTATCCGAAGTTATTCGTGTGAAACGGTTTTGATTTTTCAAGTTTGCACCAAATGTAAAGACTTAACTCCTTAGAAACTAAAGTCCGTTCGCCTTTACAGTTGATCGATGACTTTTTTCAGCTTCAGCTGAATCTCTTTGGCGATCGCTTGCAGTTCCTGGTTCTGGATCGCTTGCATGGAAGCCAGGGGATCGACGGCAGCGACTTCCACTTCACCTTCCGCTACTTCCTGCACGATGACATTGCAGGGCAGCATCGTCCCGATATGGGGTTCTGCCTGTAATGCTTTGTAGGCAAAGGGGGGATTGCAGGCGCCGAGGATGGTGTATTTTCGGAAATCAACATCTAATTTCTTTTTCAGGGTGGCTTTGACGTCGATTTCGGTGAGGATTCCAAAACCTTCCTTTTTCAGTTCTTCCGTGACCTTGGCCACGGCATTTTCAAAATTTACCGCCACCTTTTTACTAAAGACGTACGACATCGTTCGGCTCCTTAATTTGGGCAGCGTTCAGCTGCTTCTCTTTCTCAAGCGCTTCAATTTTTGCCGCATCGACATTCAACTGCGCTTTCAGTTTTGAAATTTCCCTGGATTTGCGAAATGAACCGGGAAGGATAGCAAGAAAAGTTGCGATGACGCCGGTGCCAAAGGAAAGGAGGAGAATGATCACCAGGGGCGCATCGAAATACCAGCCGAGGAAGGTCACCTGGGTTTGCTGGGAGTTTTCTACTGCAAAATATGCCATCAACGCCGAAACGACAATGGCTGCTATCAGTGCAAACTTCATGATTGTCCTCCTGAATTCTTATTAAAGTGTAACTTACCTTCAGTTTTCCTGCGTGCTCAGCACCGCTTTGGCAGCGCCTTCTGATGACGCCGGGTTTTGCCCGGTGATCAAGTTGCCATCGCGAACAAAATAAGCTGCCCAGTCCGCCCCTTTGGAATAATTTCCACCATTTTTTCGTAATTCATCTTCGACCAGAAACGGGACGACCGTTGTCAGTCCGACCGCCGCTTCTTCCGAGTTGGAGAATCCGGTGACCTCTTTCCCCTGCACCAGCGGCGATCCATCCGCTTTTCGGGCATGGAGAAAGACGCCGGGGGCATGACAAACCGCCGCAACCGGCTTACCCAAGGCAGACATGATCTCAATCAGGTTGATCGAATGTTTGTCCTCGGCAAGATCCCATAACGGCCCATGACCACCCGGATAAAAGAGCGCATCGTATTCGTCGGGAGAAATATCTTTCAACTTCATCGTTGTTGCCAAGGCTTTCTGCGCTTCGGCGTCGGCGTTAAAACGTGCGGTGGCGGCGGTTTGAAAATCTTTCTCGGCACTCTTCGGATCGAGGGGCGGTTGTCCTCCCTTCGGAGACGCCAGGGTTATTTCCGCGCCGGCATCTTTGAAGACATAGTAAGGGGCGGCAAATTCCTCCAACCAGAAGCCGGTCTTTTTCCCGGTATCGCCGAGTTCGTCGTGTGAGGTCAGAACCATCAATATCTTCATAGCGCTACTCCTTCGGCAAGATTCATTCTGCTTTCAGTGAAAGACTATCACCTTTTGCGATTTTTTCATCCGTGGTGGCGGAAAACCCCGGGGTCATCCCCATCGGCCTTTTGTTACGTCAGTGTCTCGTAAACCGCCGCGAATTGCGCCGCGCATTCCCGGAAGGCCTGAAGGATCGCCGGATCAAAATGTTGCGGCAGGGTGCGGCCATCCCCTTCCAGAATAATCCGGCAGCTGGTTTCATGGTCGAAGGCGGGTTTATAACTACGGACATTACGCAGGGCATCATATTGGTCGGCGAGGTTCATGATGCGCCCTTCGATCGGGATCTGTTCACCGGCAAGTCCGTAGGGGTAGCCCGTACCGTCATAATGCTCGTGATGGCTGATGGCGATGCGATTAGCCATGCTCATGCGCGGGTGTCCGCCGATAATTCTCGAGCCATACACGGTATGCAACCTCATTTCCTGCCATTCGGCAGCGGTCAGTTCCTTCAGATTTTTCAGAATGGCCGAAGAGACATGAATCTTGCCGACGTCGTGCAACGCGGCCTGAATACGGATGTCCTGAACAAATTTTTCGGGCATCTTAAGCTGCCGGGCGATGAGTTCACAATAATTCCCCACCCGCAAAACATGAGCCCCGGTATCCTCGTCATTGGCCTCTGAGGCCCGGGCCAGGGCCAGCACTGTGTATTCGAAGGAATAAAGTTGATCATTCACCCCCTTTGCCAGCAAAAGCATCTTGATTCTCGCCAGCACCTCAGCGGCATCAAAGGGCTTACTGATAATATCTTCCGCTCCGGCTTCGATCCCGCGGATGCGACTGCCCTGGTCGGCACAAGAAGTGATCAAGATCACCGGGATGTTGCTGTGTCCTTCATCCGCCTTGATCTGCCGACAGACCTCAAAGCCGTCCATCCCCGGCATCATCACATCAAGGAGACAGATGTCGATTTGCTCCGAGCGGATCTTTGCCAGCGCTTCCGGACCATTCCCTGCCTGCGCCACCTCATAACCTCTGGGGATCAGCATAGCTTCAAGAAGAGAAAGGTTGAGGGGCTCGTCATCGACGCAAAGGATTCTCTGCTTGTCGGGATTCATGTTGATCTCTCCGCCGCCAACCATTCTTTGACCCGATCGGGGAGTTCACGGGTATTAACCGGTTTGGAGAGGTAAGCGTCAAAGCCGGCAGCCAGAAATTTTTCCTCGTCTCCCTGCATGGCAAAGGAGGTGAGCGCGATAATTTTCAGATTACGGGTCAGCGAATCGTGCTTGAGGATCCGGCCGGCGGTCATGCCGTCCATTCCCGGCATCTGGATATCCATCAAGATCAGGTCCGGCAGCAGTTCTCTGGCCAAAGCCACGCCTTCCGCACCGTCGGCAGCGACCGAGACGTCGTAGTCGTAAAATCGCAAAATATCCTGGAATAAGCTGCGGTTGTTGTCATTGTCTTCAACGATGAGAATTTTCTTTGCCATTACGATTACCTCTCACAACCAGCGGCCGCGTCCGGGCTCTTCGCGTCAGGGACAGTGATCGCGACCGGAGTCAGCGGCAGGGTGAAAATGAATCTGCTCCCCACCCCGAACTCACTCTTGACCCAAATTCTGCCGCCGTGCAGCTCGACCAGCTGCCGGGTCAGGGCCAGGCCGAGGCCGGTCCCTTCGAACTTCTTGGTATAGACCGATTCGAGTTGCGTGAATGACTTGAAGAGCTTGGGAATGTCCTCGGCTTTGATCCCCATGCCGGTATCGGCGACGGTGATTTCGATAAAATCATTATCGCGCCCGGCGCTGACCTCTACACTCCCCCCCGCCGGGGTGAACTTGACGGCATTGGAGAGGAGATTGTACATGATCTGTTTCAGCTTGCGCTGATCGCCGTCAATGCTGATATCGGCTGAAGGCGCAAGCTCGAGATCAAGGGATATTTCCCCTTTGAACGCCCTTTCCTTGAGCATCATCACCGACGTTTCCAAGGCTTCCCGCAAAGAAAAATCGTTGAGATCGAGAACCATCATCCCCGCCTCGACTTTGGAAAGATCGAGGATATCGTTGATCAGCGAAAGGAGGTGCCGACCGCTGTGCAGGATGTTATTGATATATTCCTGCTGCTTTTCGTTGATCGCACCAAAGAGTTGATCGAGCAAAACCTCGGAAAAACCGATCACCGAATTGAGCGGGGTGCGCAGTTCATGGCTCATGTTCGCCAGAAAGTCGGATTTCGCCCGGTTGGTCTTTTCCGCCAGATCCCGCGCGCTCTCCAGCTCGACGTTCTTATCTATCAGTAACTGATCGAGGCGTGCCCGCTCGGTTTCGACCTGTTTACGCGCCGTATTGTCGGTGCCGATGAGCAGATAGCCGATGATCGCTTCCGCTTCATCGCGCAGGGCGGTCACCGAGACCATGGCCGGAAAACGGCTGCCGTCCTTGCGGATGTAGGTCAGATCGTAAATATCCTCGATGCCGCGCGAAGCCTTGAAGACCAGGGCCGCGAATCCCGGGGTAATCGGGGTACCGAGCTCGGCGCTGAGAGATTTGGCGCGGGCGATTAATTCTTGTGGATCAGAAATATCGGCCGGCGTGATCTGGTTCATGACTTCCGCCGCCGTATAGCCGAGCATCCGTTCGGCGCCGACGTTAAAGATCTGGATGACCCCCTTGGCGTCGGTGGCAATACTCGAAAAGTTGGCGCTGTTGAAGATCGCCCGCTGCAAGGCTCCGGTCTTGAGGAGGGTGGCCTCGCGGGGACTGGAAGCAAACAGCCCCGACCGCGGCACGCGCGAGCGGACCTCCTCAAATCGGCACTGCTCGGCGGCTGCAGTCAGCAGGCTTTGGTCTTTATCTCTTGCCATGGCTAATCTCCAACCCCAAGCCGTGCCTTGAGTTCTGTTGTTTCGGGCCCGTCCTGGCGCCGCAGGGATAGCTGCTTCCGGACTACTCGACGATCATCCGATTGACGACAGAGTTCACGCCGGTGACGTCGTTCGCAAGTTTTGTCGCCAGATCGATTTCAGCGGTGTTGCGGGCGCTGCCATGCAAGGTGACCACACCATCCCTGGTTGTGACCTTGGTGTTGATGGCACTGGTCGAACGGTGATAAAGCAAGGTCATCTTGACCTGGGCCGTCAAGGAAGAATCATCGATCTTGTCGCCAAGGCTGCGCTGTTCGTCCTTCACCCCGGCCACGGTCATTTCATTTTTGACATCTTTAACTCCGTCGATATCCTTGACATATTCCGTCGTTAATTCTCTTTGAGCCGGACTGGCGGCAGCGCCTTTCAAGGTCACAACGCCGTCTTTGACCTCAACTTCGGTCTTGGCGCTGACACTGCGGTGGAAGAGTAATGTCGATTTTACTTTGGCGGTGAGCCAGGCATCGGAGTTTTTCGCCGGCTCACTTTTGATTTTCAGCTGATTATCGACACCCTTGACGTTGGGAAGTTCCGCCACAGTCTCCTGGGCCAGCATTTTGTGGGATTCATTGAGAACCTCGCCGCTGATGGTGACAACGCCGTCCCTGGACTTGATTTTGATATCATCCTCTTGCAGGTAAGTTTTAAAGACGTACGACTCCCGGGCCGAAGATTCTATGCTGTTGTCCATTTTTGCAGCCTGCACCGGGGCACTGAACGCCATCAGGGCCGCCGCGGCCAGCAGTACTGTTTTGGGATATATTCTTTTCATGTCTCTGTTCTCACTTTGATGGATTCTGTGTTTATGAAACTTTTCCGCAATTATTCAGAATTCATATCTGCGCCGCAACAAATCATGCCCTGTTCTTAAAGTCCCCCTTTGAAAAAGGGGGATTTAGGGGGATTTGCCTGGTTGCCAAAAAAAATCCCCCCCAGCCCCCCTTTTTCAAAGGGGGGAGCTGAATAGATACACTTTTCATTCAAAAGACTGTCCTACTTGCCGAAAACCTGCTTAATTTCACCGATCTTCCCCTGGACTTTGCCGGCGATCTTTTCATCGCTCCCTTCAACAACCAACGGCGGATTATCGGTCAACTTCCCGGCAATCTCCTTCGCGGTCCCCTTCACTTCGTGCATTGCCCCTTCTAACTGGTCTTTCGAACTTGATTTCATGGTCTTTCTCCTAATGAAATGCGGGGGTTTGAGCGGGTGATAAGCGTGTCCCCGGGGCCACGCTGATCACCGGCGGTCCCTTCGCTATTTATTTACAAACGGATAGACATCGGTCAAACCGAGAAGATCGGTAAAGAGCAGGACGAGAAAGATAAAGACCAGAGCACCGACCAGACCACCGACACCGAAATCAGCCGCCGCCGGCAGAGAATCGATGTTTTGTGCCAGCTTCATCACTTCCTGATCAGTGAGGCTGTTCACCCGAAGCAGCGCCTCTTCGGCAGTGACACCATGACCCTGCAGGGCGGCGCCGATATCTTCACGGGCCAGGAGCGTGGCGAGACGGGCGCGACTGGCGTCTACCTCCTGAGCGCTGACCATTGTCGCGGTCTCAACCAGAGCCGCACTGGCAAGGGGGGCAACAATCGTCTGGAAGGACATGAGCATGATCAACAGCAGAGCGGTCTTCTGGAAAAAACGGGATAAGCACATGGCACGGTCTCCTTGGTTGGTTTAAGGTCTCGGGTGGAGGGTCTCATGCCGCCGCAATCGGCAGCACTATAACCTGCCGCATTTACTCATTTTTCTGACATCTTTGGCACTGCGCCCTGCAAAATTTGCTCTTCCCTTGTCCTGATTAGTTTCAATTCGCTTCAAGGTTCAATTCCTCCCCTTTCAAGGGGGAGGTTAGGAGGGGGATGGGCTCATTTTGGTGCAGTGAAATCTTCCCATCCCGACCCCGACCCTCCCCTTGAAGGGGAGGGAGAAAATTTGACGGGAAAGGGAGGGCGCTGCGGGTTTGCCAAATGCCGCCCTTGACCGTCGATTGGTAAAGGGCTTCGAGTTCGATCCGGGTATGGTCAATGATTTTTCCCGGTACTCCGGGGAGATAATTGCCGACATAAAGGGAATTGGCCATGGTGAATTTCTCGCGGGCCTTCTCAAGGTTGCCGAGAGAGATCAAATTGAGTCCGGCAATGACGGCGTGGTGAAATTCAAAGACGTCGATATGGATCCCTTGCGGATCGATCCTGAGCCCTTCCGGGCGGACGACGAGGGGACTGAATCCCAACACCTTGAACAGAAAGGTGTTGAGCGGCCGGATTAAAACCTTCTCCAGCTGCCGGCGGTTGCTGCGGGTCTCCGCGACATTCAGAAAAGAGCGACAGACCCGGTCCCAGGTAAAGTAGAGATCGAGGGGCGAGAGGAGCGAACAGAAAAGGATTTTGATCTGTTCATCAGGCCACGGCGTCGCGACCGTCTGTCCCTCGACAGAAAGACTGAAACGGCCCAGCGTCTGAATGTCCAGCGCGTAAACAGGTTTATTCATGGGCCTCCCGTAAAATAGCAATCGACTCTGACTCGGCATAAAAGAACGTTGTCGGGATTCTTCTGCCGCGAAGATAAATTGCGACGAACGTGCCAGTCAGGGGGTTACGATAACTTAGGGATAACGGCTTGATTATACTGGGGAAAATTCAGGGATAACGGGTGGGGTGCATGGCGCGGAGATCAAGAGAAACTGTCATGTTTAGCATAACTGTTATATATGAAGGATCCCTTTCTGGTAAAAACTCGGGCCTCGCGCTCGAAACGAAAAGGCTCCGGCTGGCGACAACGCCGGCTGGAGCCTTTTTTTATTGCCGGACAATGCCGTATTTCCGCATCCGGGCGCGCAGCGTGCTGGCATTGAGCCCTAACAGGCCGGCGGCGCCGTTCTTCCCTTCGATCCGCCAGCCGGTCTTTTGCAGCACCTGGAGGATGTGATCGTGTTCAAGCTCGACGAGGGCTTTAATCTCCTGCCCGCCCGCTTCCTCGACCTTGCGGAAGGTATCGAAGCGATCGAGAACCTGCAGGGTTCGCCCTTGACTGATAATCACCGCGCGCTCGATCACACTTTCCAGCTCGCGGACGTTGCCGGGCCAGTGGTATTCCTGCAGAGCACTCATCGTCTCTTTGGACACACTCTCGATCTTCCGGCCGATCTTAGCGTTAAATTTGGTGATGAAATGCTGGACGAGGAGGGGGATATCGTCCTGGCGCTGTCGCAGGGGCGGCAGGGTGATGGGGAAGACATTAAGGCGGTAATACAGATCTTCGCGGAACTTGTGGCTCTTGACTTCTTCGGTCAGATTCCGGTTGGTGGCGGCGATAATCCGCACATCGGTCTTCAGAGTGCGGGGACTGCCGAGCCGCTCAAATTCGCCATCCTGAATCACCCGCAGAAGCTTGCTTTGCAGCTCCACGGGGAGTTCGCCGATTTCATCGAGAAAGACCGTACCGCCATCGGCCAGTTCGAAGCGTCCGATCTGCTTGGTGTCAGAGCCGGTGAATGCCCCCCGCTCCCGCCCGAAGAGCTCGCTTTCGATCAAAGCCGCCGGCAGGGTCGCACAGTTGACGGTGATCAAGGGCCGGTTCTTGCGCGGACTGCGGCTGTGAATGGCCCTGGCGACCACGCCCTTGCCAGTGCCGGTCTCACCGAGGAGCAAAACGGTCGCATTCATCGGCGCGACCAGTTCGACCAGAGAAAAGACTTGGGCGAGCAGTTGGCTTTGACCGACGCTTTCGCCAAAGTTGTCCTGCCGGGCCACCTCCTGCTCCAGATAGAGATTCTCGGCTTCGAGCCGGTCCTTCAAGCGTTTGATCTCCGCATAAGTGTCGAGGAGAGCCCCTTCGACTTTCTTGCGCTCGGCGACTTCTTGCGTGAGCTGCAGATTCGTCCGGGTCAGCTCTATCGTCCGTTCCTGCACCGTCGCTTCGAGCGCTTTGTTGTAATCGTCAAGCGATCTTTGCAAAAGCCGCACTTCCAGCAGATTGTGAATACGCGTCCTGACTTCGATCAGATCAAAAGGTTTGCTCACGAAATCCCGAGCGCCGGCTTGCAGTGCCCGGGTTTTATGGCCCGGTTGCGCGGTGATCACCAGCACCGGCAGATAGCTGTCGGCTTCGATCCCCTTCAATTCTTCCATCACCGCAAAACCATCCATGCCCGGCATCTGCAGGTCGAGGAGGATCAGGTCATAGCGATTTTGCCGATGCAGCGCACCGACCTCGCGGGGATTCATCGTGGCCGTCACCGAGGTGTAACCGGCGTCACGCAGCACTTCCTCCAGCAGTAGGACATTCTCCTCCCGATCGTCAACGATCAGGATATTGGCGCCAAAAATAGCGGATTCCGTCATCTTCATATCTCTTCCTTTGTCGCGGCCAAGGCCGCTGTCTTCGCATGCTTCAGGACCATATCGAGCGTCTCCAGGAACTGGTTGACCTTGATCGGTTTGGTGAGATAGCGGACGAAGCCGGCTTCCAGACCTTTCTCGATATCTTTGGGGATGGCGTTGGCACTGAGGGCCACCACCGGGATATGGGCGGTGACCGGGTTGTCTGCGAGAATTTTCAGGGCTTCGATGCCGCTGATGCCGGGGAGATTGATGTCCATGAGGACAACATCCGGCAGAGAAGAAAGCGCCATCTTGATGCCGGTCACGCCGTCCTTGGCACTGAGCAGGCGAATATCGGGGCGGCGCGCCAGGATATCCTCGACCAGCATCAGATTCGCCGGGTTATCCTCAACATAAAGGACCGTGTACAACTGTTTGCCTCCGCGGGTTTGCGCCTCGGCGACTTTCGCTAATTCGGCGGCATGAGCGGCGGCCTGCGGTTCCGTCGTTTGTTTCAGTTCGAGCCAGAAGACACTCCCTTCGCCGACGCTACTCTCAACGCCGATAACGCCATCCATCAATTCGACCAGCCGCTTGCAGACCACCAGGCCGATGCCGGTCCCCTGCTCGCCGTGCGCTTCCTGGCCGAGACGATTGAAGGGCTGGAAGAGCTGGGCAATCTGTTCCGGCGCCAGCCCGGCGCCGGTATCGCGGACGCTGATCCGAATCGCATCCGGCGGGCTCGGGGTGCAGGTCACCGTCACCGTTCCACCTTCGGTGTTGTACTTGATGGCATTGGAAAGGAGATTGATGAGGAGCTGCTTCACCCGGGTGCGGTCGGCGTTGACAAAGTACGGGGTGGCGAGGCGGGCAAAGGTGACATTGATGCCACACTGTTGCGCCTGCGGTTCAACCATGACTTCGCATTCCTGCAGGACTTCCTGCAGTGCGACCGGCTCCAGCGACAGCGACAGTTTGCCGGATTCGATGAGGGCGAGGTCGAGGATTTCGTTGATCAGCTCCAGCAAATACCAGCCGGCCTTGAGGATCTGGTCGACGCTGCGCTTCTGGGCAGGCATCGGCGGCGGCGTACCGGATTCGAGGAGTTGGGCAAAACCGAGAATCGCGCCGAGGGGGGTGCGCAGTTCATGGCTCATGCTCGACAGAAAATCCGATTTCGCCAGATTGGCTTTTTCCGCCACGGCTCTGGCCTTCTCCAGCTCGACATTCTTATCCTGCAGCACCTGATCAAGGCGGGCCTGCTCCTCTTCCGCCTGCTTGCGGGCGGTAATGTCTTCCATGGCCAGCAGGATGATGTGGGAACCGATGTTCTTCCGGAAGATCTGCCGGGCGTTGAGGAGGATAATCTTGCGGCCGATGCCGGGAAATTCATGGTCGACTTCATAGTCATTGATGACGGTGTCGTGGGGGAGAATATTCTCAAAGAGGACCCGCAACCTGGGGATGTCCCATTGCCCGTTACCAAGGTCGTAGATGAAATGGCCGATAGTTGCTTCGTGCGTGACCTTGAAGGTTTCATAGAAGCTATGATTGGCGGTGAGAATCTTCAGATCGAAATCGAGCACCACCAACGGTTTGCGCACGGTTTCAACGATGTTCTCGGCATATTCCCGGGCATCCTGCACCTCCGCTCCGAGTTGCCGGGCGACGGTTCCATCGACGATGGAGGAAAGGATATGACTATCCTTCCGGGCGCTAGCATCGACGGTCACGCTCTGCAGTTGGCCATAAAGGGCGGTCCCCTGCTTCCCGCTCAGCTTGATTTCACAGCGCTGCATCTCCGATCCCTGCAAAACGCTCGCAAGGTGCTGCGCAAAAATCTCCCGTCCGGCCGGATCCGCAATAAAAGCGTTAAAGGGTCGATCGACCAGCGAGCTTCTGGCGATTCCCAGCATCTGCGCGCCGGTGAGATTGACATTCTGGATCACTCCGGTCGCATCAAAGGTGAAATAGCCGACCGGGGCAAAGTCATAAAGTTCGGAATACTTGTTCCGTGAGAACTCAAGATCGCCCTGGACGCGCTGCAGCTCTTCGTTTTGCATCTCCAGCTCGACCTGCTGATTCTCCAGTTCCTCCTGGGCGCGGCGCAGCTCGGTATTCTGCTCCTCCATCTCCAGTTGGTAAATCTCCAGTTCATTGACGAGGCGCAGCGTCGCATCCTTGCTGCGGGGAAGGTGTGTTTCGGCCGTTTTCGCCTGCAATTGCTCTTGTGCGTGGCTGCGTAATTCAGCGGCCGAATTTAACAGATTGGTCTCTTTGTCTGTTGCCATTGCTACCTCTATGAAAACCATGAATTATGAAAAGAGCTGAAACTCTGCCTGCTGCGTCACCCGTCACCCGTCACCCGTCACCCGTCACCCGTCACCCGTCACCCGTCACCCTTAAGCCGTGCAATCTCGGCGCGCAGCTCTGCTTCCAGCGTCTTGGTGGCGGTGATATTCACAAAGGTAATCACTACCCCGGCAATGACGTCTTCCATGGTGCGGTAGGGCATGATTCGCACTGAAAACCAACGGCCATCGCTGGTAATGATCTGCTTTTCCGAAAAGGCGAGCTTCCGCAGCACCTCCTGGGCATCTTCGCTCAGCTCGGGATAATGCAGGTTACCGGTGATATCGGAAAGGGGACGCCCGACATCGCCGGGGAGCAACTTGAAGAGTTTATCGGCGCCGGGAGTGTAGCGGCGGACGCGGAGTTGATTGTCGAGAAAGACGGTGACGATCTCGGTACTGTTGAGCAGGTTGCGCATGTCGTTGCTCACCCGCGACAGCTCATCCATTTTCGCCTGTTGCTCGGCGTTCACCGTCTGCAACTCTTCGTTGAGCGATTGCATCTCTTCCCGCGAGGTCGTCAGCTCTTCATTGGTCGACTGGAGCTCCTCGTTGGTCGACTGCAACTCCTCGTTGGCAGAAGTGAGCTCTTCCTGTGAAGTCTGCATCTCCTCGCGGGTCGCCTGCAGCTCTTCGCGCACTTTCTGGAGTTGCTGCTCCACTTCGGAAAGGGTGGCGCTGCCGGCGCTCTTCGCGCGACCCGGTCTCTTCTTTTCCAGGGGCGCGATCACGTCGGTAAAGACGATCATCACCATCCCCTGCAAGGCTTCGGGTTCGGCAATCGTCTGCACGGTGATATCGACGCGTTGCGAGCTGTCCTCGGCCCCGATCTGAAGATTTTTGACGGTGACCGCTTCTTTTTGCCGCAGCGCTTTCTGGAAGGCGCTGCCCAGATCAAAACGGAGCCCTTCCCGGGCCATGGCGAAGATATTCCAGTTGGCCTTGCCCGCGGCCGGCTCCAGATATTTACCGGTCCTGCCGCTGATATAAAGGATATCCCCCTTGTTGTTGACGAGCACAGCGGCCGGAGAAAAGTGCTGCAAAAGCAGATGATCCGCGAGGGTCTGGAGATTAATGACCGGTTTCACCATGGTTAACTCCTGGGGAGCTCCCGCCCGGGCGGGGACAAACGAAGCGGGAAATGCCTGCTGGTCAGAGGGCAGGAAGGATTCGCGGCGCCGGAAGAGCCGCGACTTGATGCTCAGGGGGGCGAAGAGATCGGTATAAGCGCTGACTGACTCGGCACTCCCCAAAAAGAGCACCCCCCCGGGCAGCAAACTGTAATGAAAGAGCGGCAAAAGTTTTCTTTGCAGTTCCGGCGTCAGATAGATCAAGAGATTGCGGCAGATGATGAGGTCGAGCTTGGTAAAGGGGGGATCCATGATGACGTTCTGAGTGGCAAAGGTCACCATCTCGCGAATCTCCTTGCCGATCCGGTAGCCGTTCCCTTCCTCGACAAAAAACCGCTGCAAGCGCTCGGGAGCAACGTCGGCGCTGATGTTGGCCGGATAGATCCCGGCGCGGGCCTTGTCAATGGCGTCGCGGTCGAGGTCGGTGGCAAAGATTTGCAAGGTGAAATTCGCGCTCGGCTTGACCGCTGCCAGCGCTTCTTTGAAGACCATGGCCAGAGAATAAGCTTCCTCGCCGGTCGAACACCCTGCCGACCAGGCGCGCAGGACCCCGCCGGCCGGATGGAGGCGCAAGAGTTCCGGAATCACTGCCGTCCGTAACTCTTCCCAGGCTGCCGGGTCGCGAAAAAAGCGCGTCACGCCGATCAAGAGCTCCTTGAAAAGGATTTCCGTTTCCTGGGGGTTCTCCTGCAGATAACGCACATAACCGGCAATCCGGCTGATCTGGTGAATACTCATCCGCCGCTCGATGCGACGGTAGACGGTGTTCTTTTTGTACAGGGAGAAATCGTGACCACTCTTGGCGCGCAGCAGGATCAGGACCTTCTCCAGAGCGCTTTGATCCTTCTCTTCCAGAGGGAATTCGGTCTTGGTGACGATCCGGGCATGGCGGAGATAAGCGATGATCTTGCCGGGCAACTCCTCCACCGGAGCGACAATATCGGCCAGCCCCGCGCCGATGGCGCTGCGCGGCATGCTGTCGAACTTGGCCGAGGCCGGTTCCTGCACCAGGACGACGCCCGCCTTCTCCTTGATCGCCTTGAGCCCGAGCGTCCCATCCGAGCCCATGCCGGAGAGGATCACGCCAATGCTCCCCTCTTGCCGGTCATCGGCCAGAGAGCGGAAGAAGAAATCGATGGGAAGACGCAAGCCGCGCGGCGCCGCCGGATCGAAGAGATAGAGCAGTCCGTGCAGGATCGACATATCTTTATTAGGCGGGATGACATAAACGCAGTTGGCCTCGACCTTCATCCGGTCTTTGGCCTGGAAGACCTTCATGGCCGTGATGCGCTGCAGGAGTTCGGGCATGATCCCCTGATGGGTCGGGTCGAGATGCTGGACGATGACGAAAGCCAGACCGCTGCCGGGCGGCACGTGGGACAGGAAGATCTCCAGGGCCTCCAGGCCGCCGGCCGAGGCGCCGATGCCGACAATCGGGAAGAGAGAATCCTTTTGCCGGGGCAGGATTTTTTCCGGCACAACAGGGGGAGTTTCTTGCCCACCCTGCGCCGGATTCTGTCGTTTTTTCATAAAGATAGGTATACCAGCTTATCCCCGTAATGTCCTAAGGGTATCTGCTACCCGGCAAAATTACCCCGCCACATACTGAGGTTCCACCACATATTGCGGCCACGCAAACCCCTTTCTTCCCCCTCCCGCGCCATCCTGCCAAGTTAACTCATTGTTAATAAAGGTTTAATTTTACGGCAAATCTTCTTCCCACGATTGGCAGGCTCCTTGCCTTATAGCTGATCGAGATCATGGTCACCTCATCCCCGCAACATGAATAATTGAAACGCCACGAAAGAGCCGCGCATATTTTCCCACACGCCATGATCAAAGAGAGGACCACGGACCACCGGGCCAGGAACAAATAAACGTAATTTCACAGAGATTTGAAGGAGGTCGTATGAAAAGATTTAGAATGAAGGCTTATTTACTATTAACCCTGATTTTCGCTGCTTACACCCTGCCCGGGTGCGGCGGTGATGCCGGCAACGGCCATTGGGATCAACCGAACGTGATTCCTATGGTGAGTTCCACTGTTCCGGCCAATAATGCCACAGGAGTCGCCATCGGCAGCAGTCTTACCGCAACCTTTAGCGAAGAGATGAATTCAACAACCATTACCGACACCACCTTTACTTTAATGCAAGGCGTCACAGCTATTACCGGCACGGTGACCTACTCGGGGGTCACTGCGGTCTTTGCACCAACCAACCCTCTCATCAGCGACACCCTTTATACCGCCACGATCACCACTGGGGCGACGGACCTGGATGGCAATGCTCTGGCAAGTAATTATGTCTGGAGTTTTACTACGGGCCTCATGGTTGATGCCATTGCCCCGCTGGTGGCCTCCACGGTTCCTCTTGACCTGGCCACAGATGTAGCGACCAACACTTCCGTCACCGCAACCTTTAGTGAGGCGATGAACCCCGCAACGATCAGCACCGCGACCTTTAGCGTCAAAGAGACTGACCTCGGGACGGTTGTTGGCGGGACCGTGAACCTCGTCGGCACAACGGCGACCTTTACCCCCACCAACCTGTTGACGGCTAATACCAACTATACCGCGACAGTGACCACCGGGGCACAGGATCTGGCAGGCAATGCTCTCGCCGCCGATAAAATTTGGAGCTTTACCACCAGTGCGGTCCTCGACACCATCGCACCCCTCGTAACTTCCACGGTTCCTCTTGACTTGGCCACAGATGTAGCAACCGACAGTTTTGTCACCGCGACATTTAGTGAGGCAATGGCCCCCGCAACGATCAGCACCGCGACCTTTAGCGTCAAAGAGACTCTCCTCGGAACAATTGTCGCCGGGAACGTGAACCTCGTCGGCACAACTGCAACCTTTACCCCCACCGACTTGCTGAAGACCGATACCAGCTATACCGCGACGGTAACCATCGGGGCACAGGATCTGGCAGGCAATGCTCTCGCCGTTGATAAAGTTTGGAGCTTTACGACTGAAAACGTAGTTGTTGTCCTGCCGCTAGGCCCCGCACCTGTAAACCTTGGAACCGCCGGGAATTTTGTAATTCTCACAAAATCAGGAATCACGACCACGGGAACTACCGACATTACAGGAGATATGGGAGTCAGCCCTATTGACAGTACAGCCATAGAAGGCTTTGGTTTGATGCTGGATTCCACTAACCAATTCTCAACATCTTCTCTTGTGACCGGACAGATTTACGCAGCCGATTATTCTGCCCCAACTCCATCAAACATGACGACGGCTATCAGTGATATGGAGACTGCATACATTGATGCGGCTGGACGGACAACCCCGGACGGGACTGAATTGTACGCTGGAAATTTGAGCGGGCAGACTTTCACTGCCGGGCTCTACAAGTGGAGCACAGGTATTTTGGTTAATGCGGGCAGCGCAGTGACTCTCAGCGGTGGCGCTAATGACGTCTGGATATTCCAGATCGCCGGCGACATCACCATGAGCTCTGGCGCCGCTGTGACTCTCGTCGGTGGTGCACAAGCCAAGAACATCTTTTGGCAGGTCGGCGGTGGGACAGGGGTAACCTTCGAACCGGCGTCTGCCTTCCAGGGAATTGTTCTCGCTGAAAAAGCTATCGTGTTCAAAGATGAAGCAACCCTGAACGGTCGGGCATTGGCACAGACGAATGTTACCTTGATCAGCAATACGATTACTGCTCCGTAAGCTATGGTTCTAGAATGAGGGCACGAGAAGTAAAGGGGAGGCAGACGACATCTGACCATTTCAGTCTGTCTCCCCTTCTCACCCGACAACACAGACGAACCGAACAATTCAAACGATACAAGGAGGTTTTATATGAAAAAGAAATTTTCCATGGCACCGCTCAGCAAAAAGATGATGCCGGTGTTGTTATCCGCGGTTTTTCTCCTGCCCCTGGCGGCGCATGCCGAGATCAAGGCCGGCAGCGTTGAGCTGAGTCCCTTTGTCGGCTACAACTTCTACGACAACCAACACAACCTCAAAGACCGCCCGGTCTTTGGCGGTCGGCTTGGCTACAATTTCACCAACCGCTTCGGCCTGGAAGGGACCGGCGAATTCGCCAAAACCCGGGTCGATCACAAAAACAAGCCTTGGACCGAGCAGGGGCAGTTCACCGGTTCCGATGATGTCAAGATTATCTCCTACCATCTCGACCTCCTTTACCACTTTCTGCCGGAAGAGAAACTCAACCCCTTCGTCACTGCCGGTTACGGCGCCAGTCACTATAATCCCGAGATCAACAGTAAAAACATGCGGCTGATGAATGTCGGCGTCGGTGCCAAATACTGGGTGGCGGAGAATATTGCCCTGCGCGTCGATCTCAGCGACAAGATGACCTTCGACGAACACCTGCACAACCTTTCCGCTACGGCGGGCGTTGTCTTTGCTTTCGGTGGTGCGTCCAAAGCTGAAGCCGCACCGGCTCCCCGTCCGGCGGACAGCGATAACGATGGCGTCATCGATCCCAATGACAAATGCCCCAAAACCCCGACCGGCGTCGCCGTGGACACAGATGGCTGTCCCCTCGATGGCGACAAAGACGGCGTCCCGGATTACCGCGATAAATGCCCCAACACCCCCGCTGGTGTGACTGTCGACAAGGATGGCTGCCCGAAGAAGGTTGTCATTCTCGCCTCGGAGCCGAAAGTCGAAGAGAAGGTCAAAATCGCCGCCGCCGAACCGGAAGAAGTCGTTGTTCTGGCTTTTGAGGACATCCACTTTGACTTCAATCGGTCGACCCTGACCCCGGAAGCGAAGACCCTCATGAAAAAGAATCTTCTCCTTCTCAAGGAAAACCCCAAGGCCCACATCCGCATTGCCGGCTACACCTCGGCATCCGGCACCGACGCCTACAACCAGGCGCTCAGCGAAAGAAGAGCGAATTCCGTCAATGAATTCCTGATCAGCGAAGGCGTCGTCAAGGCGGGGCGCCTCTCCACGATCGGCTATGGCTCGACCCAGCCGGCCGTTTATGAAGCCGCCCCCAAAGATCTTTATTCGGACGCCGCTAAAGCCAACATGCGCGTCCTCTTTGAGATCGTCGTCGAAGAGTAACCGCCAAGCCGCAACCCTGAAAGGAGGAAGCCCGCAGCCAATGAATGGTTGCGGGCTTCCTCCTTTTTGTCCCTTCAAAAAACCACCACATCTAACAGACTCTTTGCCCCGACCATTATCTGTGACGGATTTGACACTGTCTCGTCCGTCAGCATTATTTTTTTGACAGTATTATCAACATGTTAACCTTTGCCCGCCCCGCAGTCCCCTTTGGCACGATCGATGTATTAATACTGAAGTAACAAACCAGCCGGTTTGCCACTGGTTCGTAAAAAGGAGACACCATGCATAAAAAATTGATTCTACCGATCCTGCTCATGACCGCCGCCACCCTCACCTTTAGCGCCAATGAGGCCAAAGCCGTTATTTCCGCCCAGATCAGTGCGCCGAATGTCAGTGTCAGCATCAACGGCTATCTGCCGGCCCCGCCCGGAGTGGTGGTTCTGCTCGATTCCGGTCGACCCTACTATGTCGAAAGGGAGCAACGCATTTACATGAAAGAACAACCCAAACACAATCACGGCAAGAAGAAACACCACAAGAAACACGACCATGGGCACGATCACGATTAGTTAAAAGAACGACGTAACTATTCGACATAATCTGAACCTCTTAAACAGGGATAAAGGGGATTAAAGGGATAAATCAAGATAAGGGCATTCGTACTTTATTTTGATTCAACAAAACACTTGACTACGCCCTTATCCCCTACATCCCTTTTATCCCTGTAAATTTGATTGGTTTTGCTTCGAGGTGAATAGTTACAGAACGACTATCAAAAATTTCGATCGGCTGAGAAATGCGACCTGTCCTCACCTTCCGAATCAGGAACGGGCGCATTAACTCCCCGGTAAAACGCAAAATTTCCGCAGGAGAATTGCAAATGAAGAAAATACGTTATGGATTGATCGGACTGGTGCTGCTGTCGGGTCTGGCGACTTCCGCCACCGCCAGTGTCAGCATCGGCATTGGCGTCAATCTCCCCAGTGTACACATCGGCGTCAACCTGCCGGTCTTCCCGCAACTTGTCCCGGTGCCGGGCTATCCGGTCTACTACGCGCCGTCGATGCAGGCCAACTACTTCTTTTATGACGGCATGTACTGGGTCTATCAAAACGATGACTGGTACGCGAGCTCCTGGTACAACGGCCCCTGGGATTTCGTCGAGCCGATGTATGTGCCGCTCTTCGTGCTGCGCATTCCTGTCGCCTACTATCGGGATCGCCCGGCTTCCTTTCGCGGCTGGCACTCGAACGCGCCCCCCCGCTGGAATCAACGCTGGGGACATGAATGGGAACAGAGACGGAGCGGCTGGGACCGCTGGGAGCGTAACTCGGTTCCGGCTCGGGCCCCGCGGCCTGAGTACCAGCGGAAATATTCCGGAGACCATTATCCCCGGATAGAACAACAACAAAAACTCCGCAGCCAGAATTACCGCTATCAACCGCGTAACACGGTTGTTCGTGAACATTACAAGCAAAAGGAAAATTATCGGGAACAGGGACGGCAGGAAGACCAGAAGCAAAAACCCCGGGATGACAGAAACTCGCAGGGGAAAAAAGAGGAAAAACGGCAAAACCACAAAGATGATGACCGCGGCCGGGGACATCGAGATTAATCGATCTGCACGGCTCCGACGTTATCCGTAGTGAATAAAAAAGTGCCTGACAGGGACCGCTCCTGTCAGGCACTTTCCGTTGAAAATCGCCGTTCATCTTCAGCATAACAACATTCATGCGTTCAATGGACGAGTCCCCCTTTGAAAAAGGGGGATTTAGGGGGATTTGCTTGGCCGCAAAGACAAATCCCCCCCAGCCCCCCTTTTTCAAAGGGGGGAGCTGAATAGTTACAAAAAAGATTTGATTTATTTCCAATTTCCATAATGATGCATAATAACTGCCGGCATGATATGGAGTAACAACATGACCCTTGAAATCGCCCTGGTGCTGGGGCTGGCCCTCTCTGCGATCATCCTCTTTGCCACCGAGCGTTATCCGGTGGATCTGACGGCGATGATTTTGATGGGGGCGATGCTCCTCTCCGGGATCATCACGCCCGAGGATGCCATCGGCGGCTTCAGCAACCCGGCCACGGTCACTGTCGGCGCCATGTTCGTCCTCTCGGCGGGGCTCTTCAAGACCGGCGCTGTCAATCTGCTCGGCGGGACTCTGGGGCGGGTGAGCAAAATCAGCTCCTGGCTGATGCTGGCGGTCATGATGCTGATGGTCGGCGCCCTTTCGGCGGTGATCAACAATACCGCGGCGGTGGCGATCTTCCTCCCCATCGTCCTCGGTATCGCCAAGGAGACAGGGGTCGCGCCGGGGCGTTTGCTCATGCCCCTCTCCTTTGCCTCGATGTTCGGCGGCGTCTGCACCCTGGTCGGCACCTCGACCAATATCCTCGTCTCCTCGATTGCCGAACGCCATGGGCTGCCCGCCTTTGGCATGTTCGAGATGAGCGGTCTCGGCCTCATCTTCTTTGCTGCCGGCAGTGCCTATATGCTGCTGATCGGGGTGCGGATGATCCCCAACCGGGGCAATCCGGCCGACCGCGCTGCCTCCTTCGGCAGCGGCGACTACCAGATCGAGATCGTTCTGGAGGCCGATGCCCGCTCGGTCGGCACCCTCTTAAGTGAATCGCCCTTGCTGCAGGATGTCGACATCCGCAAGGTCGAGGTCTTTCGCAACGGCGAACTTTTGAAAGACGCCGAGGATCAGCTGATTCTCCAGGCCGGCGACCACCTGAAAGTCCGCTGTGATCTCGAAAACTTCCGCAAACTGCGGGAGCGGCGCGGCATTGCCATGCGCCACCAGCACGAAAACGGGGACACCCCGAGCGAAGAAGCGGTGTTGGTGGAGGCGGTCATTGCCCCCGGCTCGACTCTCGATGGCCGCAGCCTGAAACAGGCGCGTTTTCGTTCCCGCTACGGCCTGACGGCGCTGGCGGTGCGCCACCGCGGGGTGGTGATGCGGGAGAACCTGGAGACGTTGCCGCTGCGGGCCGGCGATGTCCTGTTGTTCGAGGTAGAGACCTCCCATCTCGATCAGTTGCGGGAGGACCGTACCTTTGTCCTCGTCTCGCAGGTGGAAATGCCCCTCTTCCGCAAGAGCCGGATGCTGAGCGCCATCGCCATTGTCACGGCCGTGGTCTTTGCCGCTGCCAGCGGCATTGTGCCGATTGTCGCCGGCGCCATTGTCGGCTGCATCCTCATGGTTTTGACCCGCTGTATCAATCTCGAAGAGGCCTACCAATCGATCAACTGGCAGGTCATCTTCCTCCTCGCCGGGGTCCTGACTTTGGGGACCGCCCTGGAAAAGACCGGGGCGGCACGCCTGCTCGGACTCTTTCTGGTGGAAAATTTCGGGGCCTGGGGGCCGGTCGCCCTGGTCTCGGCCTTTTATCTCACCACCTCCCTCCTCACCGAGATGATGTCGAATAACGCCACGGCCGCGCTGCTGGCGCCGATTGCTATTGCTGCTGCCGAGGGGCTGGGGATCGATTCCCGGCCGCTGCTGATGGCGATCACCTTTGCCGCTTCGGCCAGCTTTATGACCCCGGTCGGCTACCAGACCAACACCCTGATCTTCGGGCCGGGGCAATTTCGCTATGCCGATTTTCTGCGGGTCGGGACCCCCCTTAATATCTTATTCTGGATTCTCGCCACCATCTTTATCCCGCGATTCTGGCCCTTCTGACCGGAGACATTATGGAAACATTCCTTGAATACCTTGCCGCCATCCGCGACGCCCTGGAAACTCCCTTGCTCACCCTGGGGAACTCACCGGTGACCATCTGGGCGATCCTGCAGCTGCTGGTGCTGATCATCCTCCTTTTTTACCTCTCCGCCAAACTGCGCATCTGGCTGGTTCAAAACTTCCTGCCGCGCACTAATATGGAGATCGGGGCGCGCCAGGCCACCGGCTCGATTATCCGCTACGCAATCATTGCTATCGGCCTGGCGGTGATCTTCCAGACCGCCGGCATCGATCTCACCGCCCTCAACGTTTTGGCCGGCGCCATCGGCCTCGGTCTCGGCTTCGGCCTGCAGAACATCGTCAACAACTTCATCTGCGGCATCGTCATCCTCTTCGAGCGCCCGATCAAGGTCGGTGACCGGATTGTCGTCGGCGAGGTGGAAGGGGATGTCGTGCACATCGGCACGCGCAGCACCACAGTGGTGAGCAACGACAACATCAGCATCATCGTCCCCAACTCCAGCTTCATCACCGAAAATGTCGTCAACTGGAGCCACAACGACCGCAAGGTCCGTTTCCGCATCCCGGTCAGCGTCGCTTACGGTACCGACGTCGCCCTGGTCGAAAAGGTGCTGCTGGAGGTGGCGGCCGCCAATCCCGACGTGCTGGAGAACCCTCCCCCGGCCGTACGGCTGATGGAGTTCGGCGACAGCGGTCTCGGCTTTGAACTGCGCGCCTGGAGCACCACCCTCATCCACAAACGCGGCCTCCTCACCAGCTCCCTCAACATCGGCATCTATCGTATCTTTAAGGAAAACAATATCGAGATCCCCTACCCGCGGCGCAATGTGCAGATTTTGTCGGAGCCCGCCGCGAAGAGCCGGGAAGAGGATTGATCTGGGGGTGGTCAGGTTTTTTAGGGCACCACCCCCCGGCCCCCTCCTTAAAAGAAGGAGGGGGAGAGAACCCGGTTAACGCACTTCAGGAGCCAACATGACTAACAACGAAATCGTTCTCGGTATCGATATCGGCGGTACCACCACCGCCTTTGGTTTTGTCGATCGCAGCGGCAAGCGCCTTGCCACCGGCATCATCCCGACCGAATCCCAGCAGCCGGCCGAAAATCTCGTTGCCCGTTTGCAGGTAGAGATTGCCAGACAGCGGGCCACGCTCCCCCCCCGCCTCCAGCTCAAGGGGATCGGCATCGGCGCCCCCAACGCCAACTATCGTTTGGGGACGGTCGAGAACCCGCCGAACCTGAACTGGGGTGCATCGACCAATCTCGTCGAACTTTTTCAACGCCTTTATCCGCTGCCGGTGGCTATCACCAACGATGCTAATGCCGCCGCTCTCGGCGAGCTCTACTTCGGCGGCGCCCGCTACATGAAAGACTTCATCGTCATCACCTTGGGGACCGGTCTCGGCAGCGGCATCGTCGTCAATGGCGAACTTCTTTACGGCGCCAGCGGCTTTGCCGGCGAACTCGGTCACACCATCGTCGATCCGCAGGGCCGCCAATGCGCCTGCGGTAAAACCGGCTGCCTGGAGACCTACGTCTCGGCCACCGGCCTGTGCCGCACCACCCTGACCTTGCTGGCGGAGCGATTGGAGCCAAGCCCCCTGCGGGAGTTGAATTTCCAGCAAATCACCGCCAAGCAGGTCTTCCTCGCGGCCCGCGCCGGTGATCCGATTGCCGTAGCCGCCTTTGAGGAAACCGCAAGGATTCTCGGGATGAAGCTCGCCGATGCCGTCGCTCACACCAGCCCGGAAGCGATCTTCCTCACCGGCGGCCTGGCGAATGCCGGCGAGCTGCTCCTCACCCCGACCCGGCGCTATTTGGAAGAATTCCTTTTTAGTGCCTACCGGGGGAAGGTCCGGCTGCTCCTTGCCGAGATACCGGAAGGGACGAGTGCGATCCTGGGAGCGGCGGCGCTGATCTGGCACGAGCTTGAAAAGAGCAGCGCGAATCCGAGATCGCCTCAACAAGACCAATCAAATTTACAGGGATGAAGGGGATGCAGGGGATAAGGGCACAATCAAACCTTTCTTTTGACTCTAAACAAAGACAGCTGCTTTTCCGGGATTTTATCCCCTTAATCCCCTTCATCCCTGTTAAATAAATCGTTACGCTTTCTGCACCGAGAAAGTCACACTTTTCACATGGCGCCATTACTCACCGTCATCATTCCGACCCGCAATGAAGCCGAGCATCTCCCGGCCCTGCTCGCCGATCTCCGCCGCCAGCAGGGGGTCACACTCGAAATTATCGTCGCCGATGGTGGTTCCCGCGATGCCACGCTGGCGGTGGCGGCAAGCTTCGGCGTCCACAGCCTGTCGACACGACCGGGGCGCGGCACGCAGATGAACGCCGCCACCGAAAAAGCAACCAGCGACACCCTCCTCTTCCTCCACGCCGATTCCCGCCTTCACCCTCCCGACCTCCTTCACCGTGCCCTGCAAGCCCTGAATGCCGCCCGGCAAGAGGGAACGGAGATTGCCGGCCATTTTCCCCTGCGCTTTATCCGCACCACCGCGGGCAACAACCTGGCGTATCGCTATCTGGAAGCCAAGAGCGCCCTCAATCGCGTCAACACCACCAACGGCGATCAAGGATTTTTGCTGCGCCGGGAATTTTTTCACCAGCTTGGCGGCTTCGCTGAAGATTTGCCCTTTTTAGAAGATCAAGGTTTGGCGGAAAAGATCCGGGCGCAGGGGCGCTGGATCACCCTGCCGGGAGAACTGCAGACCTCGGCGCGGCGCTTTGAGAGCGAAGGGTTCCATCGCCGCTATATCCTGATGAGTTTAATGATGGGATTGTACAGTATTGGTGAGAAGGGATTTTTTCTGCGGGCGCCGGGGGTTTACAAGCTGCAGGAGGCCACCGGCAAGTTGTGCCTCTCCCCCTTTTTCCGCCTTGGCCGCACCCTGATTTCCGAATGGGGCGTCGCCGGAACCACCCGGATCTTTTATCGCCTCGGGCGCTATATCCGGCCGAATTCCTGGCAACTCTTCTTCTTTCTCGATGTCTGCTTCAGGCCGCTGCTGGGCCGGGGCCGCACCCCTTTTTTGACCTTTCATGACCAAATCTTCGCGCCCCTGACCAACTTCAGGTTCTTCGATGGGCTGACCGGCCTGCTCTGTTTTATCTGGTTTGTCGGCATCCTCCCGGCTTTTTTCTGGTTGATCGAACCATTTAACTCCCCCTCCCTTGACGGGAGGGGGCCGGGGGGTGGGTGAAGCAACGCTCAACGCGATTTCATAGCAACTTACCCCCCACCCTAACCCTCCCCCGCAAGGGGGAACTAAGCCACATAAGTCATGGCTGCCGCCAGCTTCTTCTCGCAGCTGGTTAATTCCTCCCGCAGCTCCTTCTCCTTCTGCCAGTGGGTGGTCACATCCCGCAAAATCGAAGCACACCCCTGCATGGCGCCGGCGTCATCACGCAGCAGCACCATGCTGAACTCCAGCGACATCCGGCTGCCATCCTTGCGCATTCCCGGCGAAGCCAAGAGGCCGGTTTTGTACTTGGTCTCGCCCGACGCCATCACCCGCCGATAACCTTCCCAATGCCGCGCCCGCAGATTCTCCGGAATGATCAGATCAAGAGATTGGCCGACAGCTTCGCTGGCGGTATGGCCGAAGAGGAGTTCGGCGCCGCGATTCCAGAAGCGGATCATCCCTTCCTTGTCCGAAAGCAGAATCGCATCCGGGGCATTGTCGAGTAGCTGTTCCATGAGTTGGTCCATAGTTCCTCCGGTTCGTGAGCATTGAAGACCAAACAAATTTACAGGGATAAAGGGGATGCAAGGGATAAGGTCCAAAACAAACATTTTCCTGATTCAATCTTCCTCAATAAGTTTGTCATCCCCGAATGTCTTTATCGGGGATCCATG
>JACUTW010000144.1 GCA_014859605.1 Desulfuromonadales bacterium | reverse complement strand
ATCAAGAAGAGCCGGTCGGTGAGTACAAGTTCGGCTGATGCGTTTACTTGTCACCCCGACCTTCGAGCGCACTGTCAAGAAGCTGCATCCCCGGCAGAAAGCCGACCTCGATGCGGCCATTCTTGTGATCGCCAGCCATCCGGAAACCGGCGAAGTCAAGTGTGGCGACCTGAGCGAGGTTCGGGTCTACAAATTCCGCCTGGCGAACCAGCTTTGCCTGCTGGCTTACCGTATCCTTGATGCCGAGAGCCTGAAACTTCTCGCCGTCGGCCCGCATGAGAACTTTTATCGCGACCTCAAGCGGGTCGAGTGAATCTAAATCTAACCCCCCTCAATCCCCCCTTGTCAGGGGGGAAGCCTTGAAGCCTCCCCTGTCAAGGGGAGGTTTGGAGGGGTTAGATTTATCCGTAGTTATCCGCTTTTTCAGCGGCGAAATGATTTTTCAGGTTAAATTCCCCTTTCAACCTCGGAGATTTTATGTTGCGTACTCTACTCCTCTTTCTCCTCCTCCCGGTCGTCGCCACCGCCACCGTCCTGCCGGAAAAACTGGCAACAGATTTCGCCCCTATCGACGGCGTGGTCGTTTTGGCGACGCCGGGGCAGATCCTCATCGATCGTGATGCTGCCAGCGGCGTCGTCGTGGGCGATCTCTTTGCGGTGCTGACGCCGGGCGCGCCGATCCTGCATCCGACCAGCGGCGCCATCCTTGGCAGCAGTCAAAGGGTCAGCGGCTGGCTGCGGATCGCCGGGGTGCGCAGCGGCTACAGCGAAGCCACCTTGCTGCCGGAAAGTAGCGCAGCGTCGATCGGGGTGAAGATCAGTCGTTTTGCCGAAGCCGAGGCCCTCTTGATCGATGCGCCCGGCAGTGCTGCCGACCTGTATCCGCAGCTGCAAAACACCCTGCCGCAACTGCGCTGGCTCGGTTACTTTACCGACGCCGGGTCGCTGCCGGCCCAGACGGCGACGCCGCGCCTCCTCTTCAGCGCCAGCAACAACACCCTCGAAGTACGGGAAGAACGCAGCGGTCTGTTGCGGCGTTATCCCCTGGCGCTGCCGGCCGCGGTGGTCACGGCAGTGGCGCCGGCGCCGGTCACCAGCAGTTACTGGAACGGCCCGCTGCACAACGGCGTGGCGCGCGGTCTGGAGATTGCCGATCTCGATGGCGACGGCCGGGTTGAGACGATCATTGCCACCCATCACGGCATCGAAATCGGCCGCTTTAGCGGCAAAGAGTATCAAAAACTCGCCGAGCTCAACCTTGGCCTTAGTCTCAATATTCTCGCCGTCGATGCCTTCGACAGTGACAGCGACGGCAAGATGGAGCTGTGGGTGACCGCCAACCGCGAAACCGAGCTCGATTCGCTGGTCCTGCTGTGGGATGGCAAAAGCACGATCACGCGGGGGGCCGAACACCTCAACTGGTGGCTGCGGGCGATCACCCTCCCCGGCGCCGGCCGCACGTTGCTGGCGCAGAAGATGGGGGGCGAAGACTTTAGCGGCGAGATCATGCATATCGCCCTGCACAACGGTCAGATCAAGACCGCCCCCGCCGCCCTCCCCGCGACGCTGACGCTGTATGGCCTGGCGCGTCTCGGCACCCCGGACAATCCCCTCTCCGTACAGCTCAACGCTTACGACAATCTGGTGATCCGGGCGGAGAATGGTGAAGTGCTGCAAGAGTCGGACGAAATCTACGGCGGCAGTGAAGCTTATCTCCCCCGCCTCGATCCGCTGCGTTACAGCAACGACCAGGAGATTCGCCACGTCTACCCGCCGCCGCGTTTGGAGATGGTCAGCAGCAAGACCCTTTTGGCTCCGGCCAATATCGGCTCGCGCACCTTTAAACGGCAGCGCCTCTTTAAAGAATCGCGCCTCGATCTGTTGCAATGGGATGGCGCCCAGCTGCGCCCCCTGATCAGCGGCCGCGTCGAAAAGGGCTATCTCGTCGATTACCGCTACGCCGATATCGACAACGACGGGGTCAAAGAGCTGGCGTCTCTCCTCGTCACCGCCCGCCCCGGCCTGACCAGCAAGGGGCGTTATCTGATTGTGGTCAATGAAACGGTTCTGCCGGAGTAAAATACCAAGTGTCCGGTTAGCACACCAAGAAAAAACCTTTATTTAACAGGGATGAACAGGATGAAAGGGATAACGGCAAAAATCAAAGTGACTATTCCTGGTTTTAAACCAAAAAATGCCTTTATGGTTTGTAACTGTTCAGGCCCTCAATGATCCAGTGATTTT
>JACUTW010000072.1 GCA_014859605.1 Desulfuromonadales bacterium | reverse complement strand
TTTTTAATTTTCTTCTCAAGTGTAATTGCAATCCCGAATATCCTCACCTTGGGTAAACCATACCAAGCGAGTCACATCGTATTTATCGGTAAATCCGTCGAGAAGATGGTTTTTGTGTTCATATATGCGGCGCTCCAGGTTGCTGGTAACGCCAGTGTACAAAGTGCCGTTTTTTTTTACTGGCCAGAATGTAAACATAGGCTGCCTTCGTCATCATCTAGCCTCACAGATGGATTCCTCGACTTCGCGCGGAATGACAGTTCCCTTAGTCATGCAATATCTCCTTCTATCTCCGCAACAATGGTATCAATATCAGTACGAAGGCGGCTATTTGCCTGACAGTATCTTTCTTGTTGAGAGATAACGCCAGCCTTTGTAGCTAATTTTCGGAACTAAAAAATAGTTTTTCAGCAACCTGTTCGTGGTGAACCGGTTGATCCACCAGTTTGACGCCGAGGGCAGAGCAGACGGGTGCAATCAATAAACGAAACCAAACAGCCAGAGTGGTATTCGCTTGCCGTATCCGGTTTCTATGTTGTCCAGAGCCAGCCAGGAATTCTCGATTTCCTTAATCTGCCCAACGTCCTTGTTTTTGCCGCCTACCTCAAAGGTAACAGAGTCATCCACCAGAAAATCTCCTTTGGCTGGCACTGATACGGTATGTGCGGTGCGCAGCATGTTGACAAAGAATGTTTCCCGCATTGCTCCCATATCCGGTTCTCGTGTGCGGGAAAGTGCGTGATAGAGATTCGGGTTGTTCAGGTAGATTTTCTCCGGTTTTTCCATTTCACGCAGACCCTTGCCGCTTTTTGGCACTGACAGGATGACACCGGCGTCTTCGAGAAATTTCAGGTAGCTCTTGAGAGTGCGCTCATCACCAATTCCCAGAAGATTCTTCAGATGCTTCATGTTCGGGGTAAAGGGTACTAACGAGGCAATAATCGAGAGGAGCTTTTCAATCTTGCGGATGCTTGAACCATTGAGCGACTGGTGGATGGCAGGCAGATCAGACTCCAGCGTGGTGTGGATATTCTGCTCAAGGGTCATGAAGAAGAGGCTCTTATCCTCATACTCCTTGAAATAGGGGTAGTAACCATGCTCTAGGTAATCCCTGAACAGCGCAAGCACCTTCAGTCCATTTTTCTCAAGCGTTGCCACGATTGAATCGGCAATCTCCTGATGATCTGACAGCAGCTTTTCGAGTGGATGCGCATCCAGATAGATGCCGCTATTCATGCCGATGAATTCGCGAAAAGACATCCCGTACATTTTAAAGACAATGGCTCTCCTGCTCAGGTCGTGGCTTCCCTTCGCAATCTCCAGGGCGGAATTGCCGGATGCGATAATCTTCAAATCAGGAAAGGTATCGCAGATACTTTTCAGCTCCATGGACCATGCCGGATACTTGTGGATTTCATCAAAACAGATCAGTTCCCCCCCCATCTTGCAGAACTCGTCAGCTATCTCGTACAGAGATGAACGCACCACCAGGAAATGATCCGCCTGGATATAGAGCGCTTTCCGGCCTGAGCGGTCATCGTTATACTGTTCCAGCAGGTGCTGGATCATGACCGTTGTTTTGCCGATACCCCGCTGGCCGATAATAATTGAAAACCGATTGGGTAATGGATGGTCACGGAGAAAATATCGCTTGAAATTGCGGTTGCGGATTCGCAGGAATGTCTGGCTCAGCGGAATAAGGTCGTCAAGCATCGAAAAGCTACAAATAGTATTTTAAGCCTACTTTATACTGCTTTTAATAGTATCGCAATACTATTTTGTTTTGCCGCGCGCCTTGGCAATATATCATCCGATGAAACTTGACTCAAACGGGGCAAAAGTGCTAAAGAGTCCTGCGCTTTAAGCTGCCAATCATCCTGAAGGAGAAATAATCATGGAACAAACATTTGCCATCATCAAGCCTGACGCCTTTGCTAAAGGCTACGCCGGCCGCATCCTTGCCCGCATCTACGCCGAAGGCTTCACTGTTGTCGGCCTCAAAAAACTCTACATGAGCAAAGCTGAAGCCGAAGGCTTTTATGCTGTGCACAGCGCCCGTCCTTTCTTCGGCGAACTCACCGACTTTATGAGCAGCGGCCCCTGCGTCGTCATGGTGCTGCAAGCTGAAGGCGCGATCAAGAAGTGGCGCGACCTGATGGGCGCCACCAACCCGGCCCAGGCGGATGCCGGCACCCTGCGCAAAGAGTTCGGCGCTTCGATCGGCGAGAATGCTACGCACGGTTCCGATGCTCCGGAAACAGCCGCTTTTGAGATCCCGTACTTCTTCTCCGGCCTCGAACTCCTTTAATTCGTCAGTTCCCGGTTGATAGGTACGTTTAAGCTTGAGTGGAAAAAGCCCGTGGGATAATATCCACGGGCTTTTTCCTTTTAATACGCGAAGAATGAAGGTGTTTTTGCTTGTGCCGCAACTGATTGACCTGAAAAATTTGACCAAGAATGATCTCACCGATTTTCTTGCCGGTATCGGCAAGGAGCGCTTTCGCGCCGGCCAGATCATGCGCTGGATCTACCCGCGCGGCGTCTGCGACTTTGCAGCGATGACAGACCTTTCCAAAGAGCTGCGTAATGAACTGGTGGCGCGGGCCTTTGTTTCGGACTGGACGCCGGAGCATGTCGCGGTGAGCAGCGACGGCACCCGCAAGTACCTCTTTCGCCTTGCCGATGGCGAAACGATCGAGACGGTGCGCATCCCGATGCTCGAAGGGCGCAACACTCTCTGCATCTCCACCCAGGTCGGCTGTGCCATGCAGTGCTCCTTCTGTCTCACCGGCGCCTTCGGTCTGACCCGCAATCTCGAAGTGGGTGAGATTGTCAATCAGGTCTGTGCCGCGCTTAAGGACGGTCCCATCCACAACATCGTCTTCATGGGGATGGGGGAACCGCTGCATAATCTTGATAATGTCGTCAAAGCGATCGAGATTCTCGGAGCGGTCGATGGTTTTGCTTTTGGTCCGCGCAAGATTACCGTCTCGACCAGTGGATTGCTTCCGGAGATGGCGGAGTTTGGCCGCCGCGTCAAGGTCAATCTCGCTGTCTCGCTCAATGCCACCACCGATACGATCCGCGATGTGCTGATGCCGGTGAACCGCCGCTATCCGCTCAAAGAGTTGATGGCGGCCTGCCGCGCTTATCCCCTGCAGCCGCGTCAGTACATCACCTTTGAATATATCCTGATTCGCGACGTCAACGATTCCCTCGCCGACGCCAAGCGCCTCGTCTCGCTGTTGCATGAGGTCAAGGCCAAGGTCAATCTCATCCCCTACAACGAACACGAGGGCTCGACCTTTCGCACTCCGGATCCGGCTCAGATCGAAGCCTTTCAGCTTTACCTCCTCAGCCGTGATATTGTCGCAGTGCGGCGGGCGAGCAAGGGGCAGGATATCTCGGCGGCCTGCGGCCAGCTCAAGGCGAAGTTGGAAAAAACGCAATCTTGAATTGATTACCAATAAATATGTGGAGGAAAGTCTTATGTCCCAAACAGTTATCGGTGTGATCGGCGGCAGCGGTCTTTATGAGATCGAGGGTTTGAACAATGTTCAAGAAGTCGTGGTCGAGACCCCCTACGGACCCACTTCGGATGTGTTGGTCACTGGTGAACTGCACGGGGTACAGATGGTCTTCCTCCCCCGCCACGGCCGCGGCCATCGCCTGCTGCCGTCGGAAGTTCCCTTTACCGCCAATATCTATGCGATGAAGAAGCTCGGCGTGCAGCGGATCATCTCGGTCTCGGCGGTCGGCAGCATGCGGGAAGAGATCGTCCCCGGCCACATCGTCATCCCCGATCAGTTCTTCGATCGCACCCTCGGCAAGCGCCCCATGACCTTCTTTGGCGAGGGGATTGCCGGCCATGTGCAGTTTGCTGATCCGGTCTGCAAAGATCTCAGCACCGTCCTCTACAATGCGGCGCAGGGCGTCGGGGCCACAGTCCACCGCGGCGGCACCTACCTGTGCATGGAGGGACCGCAATTCTCGACCCGTGCTGAATCACAAATTTACCGGAGTTGGGGGGTCGACATCATCGGCATGACCAACATCAACGAAGCGCGGCTGGCGCGTGAAGCGGAGATCTGCTACGGCACGATCGCGTTGGCGACCGATTATGATTGCTGGCATAGCGCCCATGACGATGTCTCGATCGAAGCGATCATCGCTATCATTCAGCAGAATGTGGCGATGGCGCGCAAGATTATCGCCGCCGCCGTTGCCGAATTGGCGGTGGAACGGAGCTGTGCCTGCAAGGATGCTCTGCAATTCGCCATCATGACGAATAAAAAGCTGATCCCGGCGGCGACTAAAGAGAAGCTGTCAGTCATCATGGGCCGCTATCTCGATTAAATTCAAAAAAAATAATTGCACACGGATTAACACGGATGTAACGGATAAAAGACAGATAAATCAGCGGCATAAACGGCTTGATGTGGTTAAATCCGTACAAATCAGATTTTATCCGTGTGCAATGCTTTGTTGTCGATAAATAAATTTCGAGGTGAAGATAGATGAGTCTCCTGGTTATCGGTTCCATGGCCTTCGATTCGGTCGAAACCCCCTTCGGTAAAGCAGATGAAGTCCTCGGCGGCTCCGGCACCTTCTTTTCGGTTGCGGCCAGCTATTTTACCGATGTGCGCCTCGTCGCCGTGGTCGGAAATGACTTCCCGGATGAACATCTGCAGATGCTGCGCGAGCGCAATATCGACTTGAGCGGCGTCAAGGTCGCCGATGGCGCCACCTTTCGCTGGAAAGGGCGCTACGGCTTTGAGCTCAACGAAGCCCAGACCCTCGACACTCAGCTCAATGTCTTTGCCGATTTTCAGCCCGAACTCCCCGCCGGCTTTGCCGAGAGCGATTTTGTCTTTCTTGCCAATATCGACCCGGAGTTGCAAAGCGAAGTCCTGCGTCAGGTACGGCGGCCGCGCCTGATCGCTGCTGACTCGATGAATTTCTGGATTACCGGCAAGCGTGCTGCCCTCCTTGAGACCTTGAAAGGGGTCGATCTCCTCGTCATCAACGAAGGGGAGACCCGCCAGCTCGCCGGTGAAGCGAATCTGATCAAGGCCGCCAAGGCGGTTTTGAGCATGGGTCCGAAGACCTTGATCGTCAAACGCGGCGAATACGGGGTGCTGATGTTCTCCCCCGGCGAAATCTTTGCGGCCCCCGCTTATCCCCTCGAAGAGGTCTTTGATCCAACCGGCGCCGGCGACACCTTTGCCGGCGGCTTCATGGGTTATCTGGCGGCGACCAAGAATCTCGACCGGGAAAACATCCGCCGGGCGATCGTCTACGGCAGCGTTATGGCCTCCTTTACTGTCGAGGATTTCAGCCTGAACCGCCTGAAAAGCTTGACGATGGAAGAGATTGACGTCCGTTTTAAAGAGTTTAAACTGATGACAGAGTTCGTCACTGGTTAGGAACGACATAGTAGTAAATAAGGCTGATGCCTGGGATCGGAACAAAACGCCGAGCTGACATCTTGTCGGCTCCTGACTTGTTCCACTGTGAGGACTTTCGTGAAGAGATCAAGTTTTACGCTGTTTCTGGTTCTATTGATGTTCCTCCCCCTCTCTGGCTGCATCTCAGCCAAAGATAAGACGGACGGTAAAGTTCACTATACACTCGGTCTCTCTTATCTGCGGGAGCCCAACTATTCACTGGCATTGAAAGAGTTTTTGCTGGCCGCGGAGGCAAATCCCGACGACCCCAATATACACCTTTCGATGGGCCAGACTTATCAGTTGGTACGGGCCTACGACGAAGCCGAAAAGAGCTACAAAAAGGCGTTGCGTCTCAGCGATGCCAGCTTTACGCCGATCTGTCAGAATAATCTCGGGGCACTTTATCTCGATATGAAGCGCTGGGACGACGCCATCTTCTACTTTACTCTGGCGGCAAAGAACCTCCTTTTTCAGAATCCGGAGGTGGCAAATGCCGGCATTGGTTATGCTCACTTCAACAAAGGCGACATGCTCACGGCGATCAGTTTTTACAAGAAATCGCTGGAAAGTAATCCCAACTATGCCACCGCCCGTGTGCGGCTGGCCGAGGCTTATGAGGCCTTCGGTAAGACCGATCTGGCGTTAAAGGAATACCAGGAAGTCGTCAAGATCGCCCCGAATAATCCGGTGATTCAGTTTCAGTACGGCCTTTCTTCGGCTAAGCTTGGCAAGAAGAATCAAGCCGTGCAAGCCTTCCGCGAAGTCATCCGCATCGCCCCTGATTCCGAAGAAGCACGGTTGGCGCTCGACCATATCAAACTGCTGCAGTAATGGATGGAGACATAAATAGGGAATAAAAAGGGTTGGAGCTGTTGTGTGCAGCTCCGCCCCTTTTTTGTCGAAAGGATAATTCCTGCTCCGGGTTTGTCCTTATTTTTGTGCATTAATTTTTAGCGAAGGGTTCGAAAACATGGGTTATTTTTCCGATCAATCTTTTTGGGGCAATACGGTTTCTATGTACATGCTGACCCTCGGGGTTTTTATTTTCGGAATAGCCTGTATCTATATCTTTAAAAAAATCATTATGTCGCGGCTACGGGTATGGGCAGAAAAGACGACAACCCGATTAGATGATATTTTGGTTATCGGCATAGAGAAAGCCGCTATTCCCTTGGCTTATTTCGGCGCCTTTTATCTCTCGATGCAAAATCTTAATTTCTCGGAAAAAGCCGAAAGAGCCTTGTATTTCACCACGGTCATTTTTCTGACTTATTTTTTTCTTAAAGCGATCACGACCTTTTTAAACTATCTCTCCCAGACCTACATAAAGAAAGAGCAAGGCGAAGACCGCGCAAAACAGATGAAGGGATTAACCACCCTTTTGAATGTCATCATTTGGGTTTTGGGCCTGATGTTTTTGCTTGATAACCTTGGCTTTAAAATAACATCGGTCGTCGCCGGCCTGGGAATCGGCGGGATAGCGATTGCGCTGGCCGCCCAGACAGTGCTTGGTGATCTGTTTAACTATTTTGTCATCTTTTTTGACCGACCCTTTGAAGTCGGTGATTTTCTGGTGATCGAAGATAAAAAGGGGACAGTGGAGCATATCGGCATCAAAACAACGCGAATCCGCTCTCTCGGCGGCGAACTTTTGGTCTTTCACAACACCGATCTGACGAATTCAAGGATCCATAATTATAAAAAGATGGAGCGTCGACGGGTCGTCTTCCAGGTCGGCGTCGTTTATCAAACAACCCCGGATCAACTTGCAAATCTTCCCCTGATCATGAAGGAGATTATCGAACAGCAGGAAGATGCGACTTTTGATCGCGCCCATTTTGCCAGCTTTGGCGATTTTAGTTTGAATTTTGAAATGGTTTATTATGTCCTTGGTGCTGACTATGCGCACTACATGGATATTCAGCAGGCGATCAATTTAGCCATTTTCCGTCAATTTGAACAAAAAGGGATCGAGTTTGCCTACCCGACCCAGACTCTGTTCATGAATAAAGCTGCTTCGTAATAAGGCGGGGTCAAGAACCAAAAGGGCCGGATCTGTATCACATACAGGTCCGGCCCTTTTCTGTTTTATGCATTGAGGAGAGCGTCGAGCGCAGTCAGAGCGGCGAGACCGCCGCAGGGGAGGGAGATGTGGGGATGTGAGATTTCGGCTTCGCGCAGGTTGATGCGGATGACAGTGGTTTGTAGTGAACGTCCGAGTCGCTCCGAGGTGGCGCGGATGGTCGGGATGGCGGTGCCGGCGCCGATCTCGATGACAACGCTACGCTTGCCCTGCTGCTGGCGGAGAAAAGCCTGGTAGCGTTCCTCCTGCTGGCGGCAGCGCGCGTCGAGCCAGGAGAAGTCACCGAACATGAGGATATTCGGCCGTGCCACGCCGTGGCAGTGCGGGCAGGTGGGGAGATGCCGTGCGCGCATGCGTTGTTCGTCAATCTCGATCTGCTCATTGTTTGGCCAGATGGCAGCGCAGCAAGGCCGCAGGCATTGCAGGTGGTGGATGGAGCCGTGGACTTCGAGGATCTCCTCTGCAGCGAAGCCGGCTTTTTGAAACTGGCCGTCGACATTGGAGGTGACGACAAAGGGGTTCAGCTGAAAGCGCTTGCTCCAGGTGCGGAGGAGGTTGAAACCGGGGTTGGGGACAGTGCGGCGATAAAGATTGGTGCGGTGACCGTAAAAGCCCCAGGCAAAGGCAGGGTCGCGTTGAAAATGGGCGGGATTGGCGGTTTCGATAAAGGAAAGGCCGAGCTGACGGTAGGGAGGGTAGGCGTTCCAGAAACCTTCATTGCCGCGGAAATCCGGGAGGCCGGAATCGACGCCCATCCCGGCGCCGGCAGTGATGATCAGCGCCTCAGCGGTGCGAATGGCGGCAGCAGCGGTTTGCAGAGTTGCGTCGCTCAGGAGCATCATTCTCTCCGTATTGACGGATAGTAGGGGCGCCCCTCGTGGGTGCCCGATTTTGCATTATCCGATCGCCACCGTCACCGGCGTCGGTTTGAGGAGTTTGACCAGATCTTGTGGCGCCAGGGCGACAAGAAAGCCGCGCTTGCCGCCGTTGATGTAGATTCGCTCAAGTTCGAGAATCGAGGCTTCAACATAGACCGGCAGAGGTTGTTTGGTCCCGAAGGGGGAGGTACCGCCGACAAGGTAGCCGGTGTGGCGGCTGGCAGCTTCCGGCGAAGAGGGGACGACGCTGCGGGCACCGATCTGGCGGGCTAATTCCTTGGTTGAGACCTGACAATCACCGTGCATCAGGATGATCAACGGCTTCTTTTTGTCGTCCTCCATGATCAGGGTTTTGATCACGCAGTGTTCGTCAACGCCGAGTTCGCGGGCAGACGTCGCGGTTCCGCCCTTCTCTTCGTAGGCGTAGAGATGCTCGGAGAAAGGAATCTTCCCTTCGCGCAGGGCACGGATCGCCGGGGTGACGGGAAATTTTTCTTTGGCCATATAAACCTTTCAGGCTGAAATCTCACCACCCCCAGCCCCTCCTTAACAAAGGAGGGGAGCTTAAAGCTTATATCCCCCTCCTTATTCACAAGGAGGGGGGTAGGGGGTGGTCGCTTCTAATTCAGCCAGCTCAGCGCTAATCCAGCAAAGGCGGCGACGATGAGGAGGGCGCAGCCCCAGGCGAGAATGGTGCAGAGTTTGTCGGTCTTGCGCCGGGTCCAGGCATTGTTCGGCAGGATGAAGCCGATGGCGGCGCCGCCGATCGCGCCGCCGAGGTGGGCGGCGTTATCGGCACCGACCAAAAGGCCGAAGACAAAGGCGAAGGCCGCCCATTTGATCATGAAGTTGCGCAGTTCCAGGGCCTGAAAACCGCCGAGGCGGTGGTACCAGGCAATGGCAAAGCCGATCAGTCCGAAGAGCGCTCCCGAGGCACCGACGACCGGCACGTTCGGGTGCCAGAGGAGGTCGGCAAAGGTGGCGGTCAGGGCGGTGAGGGTGTACAGGATCAAGAAGCGCGAACGGCCGATTTCAGTCTCGATCAGTGGTCCGATCTGGTAAAGGACGATCATGTTAAAGGTAAGATGGAGGATGCCGCCATGCATGAAGGCATAAGTGAGGGCGCGCCACCAATCGCCGAAGGGCCAGAACTGGGCGCCGGAATAGATCAAAAGATTGGTGTCGGGATTGATGAGGATCGCGAAGACGTTGCGCCCCGCCATTCCCCCTTGCATTAGCATGATAGCAAAGCTGAGGAGGTTGAGAGCGATCAGCACTTTGTAAAAAGGGAGGCCGCCGGCCTGGGTCGGGGTGCGGAACGATTGTTTGATCTTCTTTTCCCAGAGCATCAGGCGCCATTGCCATTGGGTGCCGTTCAGGCCGATTGCGTCAAAGAACTTTTTGATATTCAAGTCGGTTTCTCCGTGTTGGTTCAGATGATGTCGGGCGCATCGCCGCGTTGGCGTTTGTCGTAAAAAGAGATCAGCGCGAAGAGGACGCCGATCGCCATGCACCAGGCCGCGAGCAGCGCCAGGTCGGCGCCGGGATCGCGATTAATGGTGAGAATGCTGACCCAGGTGACGAGCGGTTCGATCGGCTGCAGGGCAAAGCCGGCCGCCGCCAGGGGGGCGGGGAGGGGCTGGCGCAGCAGATACCAGCCGCGCCACGGTTCCTGCCCTGGGGCGATGAGTTCGAGTTCAAAGGCAGGATTGTTCAGCTCTGTAGCGCCGGGGAAGACCCGACCATTGCGGAGCATGACATCGGGGAGGAAGGAGATCACCCGCAAAGCGCTGCCGTCGGCTTGCCGGACGATACTACCGGGCCGCAGTTCGACCGCGCCGCTGAAACGGAAACCGTCGACTTGCTGCGCCAGGGAGCCGGGAAGGATGACGAGATCGGCATAAGTCAGAGGGTGATTGAGGCGGATCGTCCCTTCCTTGACACGGTTGCCATTTTTGAAAAGGACGAGGGTGCTGGGCAGGTCGTTGGGACGCCCTTCCGCTGAGAAGGTCGGGTCGAAGCTGACGAGCTTGAGCTGGTAGCCGGGGGCGATCTCCGCCAGATCGAGGGTTGCGCCGACCGGGAGGCGATGCCCTTCACTGCGATCACCGCTGGCGCTCCCCCAGATAAAGGCGATCAACAGGAGGATAAAGCTGAGATGAATCAGGTATTCGCCACTTTTCCGCCAGCGGTAACGCACCTTGGGGAGCCAGTCAAGAAAGCAGCAGAGGGTGTTGATGCCGAGGAGGATGAAGAGCAGGCAGACGACCCAGAACCAGCCGGTGAGGGCATAGTTGCTGTGGCCAAAGCGGCTGAACCAGGCGCCAAGGGTCATCTCGTCGAGCATCCCGAAGGTCTTCGGGTAACGAATCATCACCACCGAGCCGACAATGGTCAGTGCCGTTGCCGCCGAGGCAAGGATGATGGTGAGTTTCAGGGAGCAGAGGAGTTTCCATATCCGTTGCAGCATAGATCTATTCCTGTTCTTGCGACTTTGCTGTGACAAGCTATGCGAAAAAATTAAAAATCGGCCTCACGCAACGGCGCGACGACGCAACGAAAAGCTTTTAAGCAATTAACTGGATCATGGTTTTAAACCGTTGCGTCGTTGCGTCGTTGCGTGAAACAAAATTTTCATGGTTCCGGTCTGTCCTCTACTCAGTCGAGAGGATGATTGCTCGCCAGTAATAAGCCGATGCCGAGATAGGTAAAGAGGACAATCGCAAAGCCGGCGATGGAGAGAGCCGCGTAGCCGCCCCCCTGCCAGCGGCGGATAAATTTGGCGTGGCACATCCCGCCGTAAAAGAGCCAGACGACCAGCGACCAGACACTCTTGATATTCCACGAAATGTAGTAGCCCCAGGCGACATAGGCCCAGATCGATCCAAAGATCATGCACAGGGTAAAGAGGATGAAGCCGAGAAAGATCGCTTCTTCGTTCAAACGGCGCAGGGTGTGGAGATCGGGGAGGGCCGGGGTGGCGATGATCCGCTGCAGCAGGTAGAGGACGCCGAGAGAGAAGGCCATGGCAAAGAAGGCATAGCCAAAGAAGGAGAAAGCGATGTGCAGGGTAAAGAGGGGGGTGTCGAGGCTGGCGATCAAGGGTTTGAGGACTGGGTCGCGGGGGAGGGCCGCCCCGAGCAGCAGCAGGTTAAGGAAGATGACAAAGAGGCCGATGGCGCGGATGCGGTAGCGCAGTTCAAAGTAAAGGTAGACCGCGGCCAGGGCCCAACTGAAGAAGAAGAGGGTGGAGAAGAGGTTGGTCACCGGCAGATAACCGGCTGAGAGCCAGCGCTGGCCGAGGACAAAACTCTGCAGGGCAAAGGCGGCAACGATGCTCCCGAAGGCTCCCTTGGCAACGCTGGCTTGTCGCCCCTTGAAGTGGAGGAGATAAAGGACAAAAGCGATGAGATAAAGACCGAAAGCCAGGGGGAGAAGAATACGGGTCAGATCCATGGGCCATCCACAAGCGTAAGATAATCAGCGCCGGAAGATTAGCATATTCTGCGCCGGCGGGGAAGGGGAAGTCGGTCGGTTGCGGGCGTTCTCAGTAATACTCTTCGGCATAAGCCGGCACGCTGTCGAGGAAACCGGGGCGCAACTTCGCCGCGTCCATGGCCGCATCGACATCGGCGATCAAGCGCTCGCGATCCTTGGGATAGCTGCCGGCGAGGTTGAGGAAGTTGGAGACATGGTTGGAGCGGAGGATGGTCCGAATCGGGTGGAGATGGCTCAGCATCTCCCGCGCTTCGAGCAGGAGTTCGCGGCGGGTGCATTGCTCCAAGGTGCGGACAAAGTCATCGTTGTGGCGGTGAAAGAGGGTGAGGAGGGAAAAATATTCGGGATTGACCTGATTCACCCAGGCGGCGGTGGCGCGAGCATGGTTGAGACTGCGCTTGCGGCCGGCAAGGCCGAGGATCGCTGTCACCGAGAGTTTCATCCCCGCAGCCCGCGCCTTCATCGCCTGCTGCGCCATGGCTTCGGCGCTGAAGCCTTTGTTGACCGAGAGGAGGGTTTCGTCCTCCCCGGATTCGAGGCCAAAGTAAAGGATGCGCAGGCGCTTTCCCCGCAAAATCGTCAACTCTTCGGCGCTCTTGGTCGTCAGGCTGGCAGGTGAGGCATAAGCACCGATGCGGGCCAGGTTGGGGAAGGTGGCCGCCAGGCTATCGAGAATCTCCACCAGTCCGGCAAAGGGGTAGACAATCGCGTCGCCATCGGCCAAAAAGACCCGGTCGATGCGCGGCCGGTAGATTTCGGGAATCCGCTGAATCTCTTCGATGATCTCCGCCACCGGCCGGATTTGAAAGCGTTTCTCTTTGTACATGCCGCAAAAGGTGCAGCTGTTTTGCGAGCAGCCGATGGTGATCTGGAAGATCAGGCTGCGCGCCTCGCTCGGCGGGCGGAAGAGGGGTTCAACATAGCGGGGGATCATGGGCAGGCTCCGGGGATAAATTGTTTGCAAGGTGTAAACAGTCAATTGCATCTTTATGGCTTTTGTGTAAAATGTGATTTACACTTTAGGTGAGGATTTGCATGGAAAATTTTCTGAGAGACCAGCAGCGGCTGATCGAGGTGGTCAGCCCGACAAAACGCTACCTTTATGACCGCATCGACTGGAACGAGCGCTGCATCGGCATCCTCGGGGCACGGGGGACTGGCAAGACGACCCTGATGCTTCAGCATGTCCGGGAGGAATACGGTGCCAGCGACAAGGCGCTGTATGTCTCCGTTGACAGTCCCTATTTCCAGGCTCATGACCTCTTTGACTTTGCCCGCAATTTTCACCAGTTGGGGGGTGTCCTCCTGCTGATCGATGAAATCCACAAATATCCCGACTGGTCACTGCACGTCAAGGCCATCTACGATTCATTCCCGGAGATGAAGGTGATCTTTTCCGGCTCCAGCCTACTGCAGATCACCAAGCAGAAGGCCGACCTCTCCCGCCGGGCGATCATCTTCAATCTGCACGGCCTCTCCTTGCGGGAATACATCAACTTTACCCTCGGCAAGGAGTATCCGGCCTACTCGCTCGAAGAGCTTCTCGCCGATCATCCCCGTATTGCCGGCGACCTCTGCAAGGAGATCAAGCCGCTGCGGCAGTTCCGCAACTATCTCCAGGGTGGTTACTACCCCTTCTTTCTGGAAGGGGAGTCCTTCTATACCTTCAAGGTCCGCGAGGTCATCAACCACATCCTCGAAGTCGATCTCCCCTTTGTCAACCGTATCGAGCCCCGGCAGATTTCCAAGATCAAAAAACTCCTTTATCTGCTGGCAACCGGTCTCCCCTTTGTCCCCAACATCGCCAAGCTGGCGGCGGCGACCGACATTTCCCGGCCGCGACTCTACGAATATCTGGAGAAGTTGCAGGATGCCCGGTTGCTGAACCTGGTCCG
>JACUTW010000006.1 GCA_014859605.1 Desulfuromonadales bacterium | reverse complement strand
TGGAGGGCCTGCCCCTCCCCGCTCTCCTTGACTCCGACACGCCCCTCCCCGACGCCGGAGAGACGGCGCGCCTCAGCTTCCGGGCCGGCGACGGTCGACTCCTCTGGGGAGACACCTGTGTCCTTCCTTTGCACGACCGCGCGGATGAGGAGGAGGGGGTTATCCTGCAGGTTTGCGACTGTACCCGCGCCCAGCTCGAAAATCAAATGCACAAGGGGCGTGCCCAGGTCCTTGAACTCCTTTACCGCGATCACAGCCTCCCCGAGATTTGCGATACCATCGTCCGCTACATTGAAAGCATCAGCGAGGGCGTTCGCTGCTCGATCCTCCTTCTTGACCCCGAACGTGGCACCCTGCACATGGCGGCGGCGCCAAGCCTCCCGGATTTTTACAATCAAGCGATCGAAGGGATGTCGATCGGCAATGGCGTCGGCTCCTGCGGTACGGCGGTTTTCCGTCGCGAGCGCGTCATCGTCGCCGATATCCTTAATCACCCCGACTGGAAACGGGCGCGGCGTCTGGTTGAACGTACACCGATGCGGGCCTGTTGGTCTGAGCCGATTATCGCCAACGATGGCAGCGTCTTTGGCAGTTTTGCCCTTTATTACGATGCTCCGCGAGAACCGCAGCCGGAGGAACTCGACCTCATCGTCTCGGCGGCTTCGCTGACAGCTATCGCCATCAGTTATAAACGAGGCGAAGAAGTGCTGCGCAATCTCGATCGTGCCAAAGATGAATTCATCTCCACCGCCGCCCATGAACTGCGCACCCCCCTGACCGCGATTATGGGATATGCCGATCTCCTCCTTTCCGGGGTTAACAATCCCGTCCAACTGCGCGAGTATGCCGCGGAAATCTCCGGACGGGGGGAAGCTCTCGATCGCTTGATCGGTGATCTCCTCGACGTCAGTGTTATCCAGATCGGCCGCGGTTTGATGTTGAAGAAGCAGCCGACCCCTTTATTGCCCCTGCTGGAGCGCGTACTCAAGCACTTCCGCCAGAGCACGGCATTGCATCAACTCGAACTGCGCTGTGCCCCGGATCTCCCGGCTCTTATCTCCTGCGATGCCGGGCGCATCAGCCAGGTGCTGGAAAATCTGCTCAGTAACGCCATCAAGTATTCCCCGCAAGGCGGAAGTGTTGTACTAGAGATCAAACTCATCGCCGCGGCCCTGAGCTTTTGTGTCAGCGACCAGGGGATCGGCATGAGTGAAAGCGAGCAGCAGCATGCCTTTGATAAATACTATCGCGCAAACTCCTCCAGCACCGTCCCCCGCGGTCTCGGTCTCGGTCTCTGCATTGTCCGCCAGATCGTCGTGGAGCATGGCGGCACAATTGAGCTGCAGAGCCGTCCGCAGGCCGGCACCAGCGTCACCTTTACCCTCCCCCTCTGACAAAAAAAGGCCTGACGTTTCCGACGCCGGCCCTTTTTTGTCACGATTCTATCGAGTATCCTGCAAAAACTAAACGTACTGGCCGGCGCACCAACCGGAAGACCAGGCCCACTGTAAATTATACCCCCCCAGCCAGCCGGTGACATCAAGAACCTCCCCGACAAAATAGAGGCCGGCCACTTTCCGGCTCTCCATCGTTTTCGATGAAACTTCACCAGTATTGACCCCTCCCATTGTCACTTCCGCACTTTTGTACCCCTCGTTTCCGGCCGGGCGAAGGGTCCACTGCTGCAAGTGGCGCTGCACAACGGCAAAATCCGCATAGGAGAGACTCTGCAACGGACGGCTGATAAGTTCGTCGCTGAGCAGCGCCAGCACCAGTCTTTTGGGTAAGTGCTCATTCAAGACAGACTTCAGCTGCCGCTGCGGATGAGCTTTCTGCGCGACCTTGAGTCCTTCGAGGAGATCGCAGCCCGGCAGGAGGTCGATGGTGATCGGGTCGCCCGGTTGCCAGTAGTTGGAGATCTGCAGAATCACCGGTCCGCTCAGACCGCGGTGGGTAAAGAGCAGATTTTCGGTGAAAGATTCTTTGCGACAGGTCACTGTCGCCTTGATGGCGATGCCGGTGAGCGGAGTCAGGATTTCTTTGTCTGACGCGCTGAAGGTCAGAGGGACCAGACCGGGGCGAGTCGAGATGATCGTGTGCCCGAACTTCTTAGCCAAGGTGTAACCGAGATCGGTAGCGCCGAGGTTGCTCATGGCGAGACCGCCACTGGCAATCACCAGTGAGGTCGCGACATAGCAACTCTGGTTGGCAGTGACCACAAACTCCCCCTCCTCGCTCCTTTTGACATCTGTAATAGTTTGGCGGGTGAAGATCCGGACGCCACTTTTTTGGCACTGATCGAGGAGCATTGCCAGGATCTCGCTGGCGCTCTGCTCGCAAAAGAGCTGCCCGTGCTCCCGCTCGGTAAAGCGGATCTTGTATTCTTTGATCAGTTCAAGGAAATTCCATTGATTGTAACGACTCAGGGCGGATTTGCAGAAGTGAGGATTGGCACTGAGGAAATGTCCGGGAGCAACCTCATAATTACTGAAGTTGCACCGTCCCCCGCCTGAAGCGAGAATCTTCCGGCCGGGACTGGCAGCATGATCGAGGACGACAACCTGCCGTCCCCGCCGGGCGGCTTCGATCGCACAGAAAAGTCCGGAAGCGCCGGCGCCGATAATGATGACATCTACTTTGCTCATAAACTCCGCTCTTGACCCCCTTGCGTTTGCATCCCCTTAACCGATATTGGCCAATTCCAGCCGACTTCCCCAGCGCGCTCGTAATTCCTGCCGGGTTAACGCATAGGCGCCACTGCTCAAAAAATCCGGGCGCGCGGCCAGGGCAAACGCTGCCGAGCGAGCCTCCTCAAGGATGTGACCATCGCGGAGGAGGTCGGCCACCCGCAGATCAGGGATACCGGATTGTCTGGTTCCGAGGAATTCTCCGGGGCCGCGGATCTGCAGATCCGCTTCGGCAACTTGAAACCCGTCGTTGGTGCGGGCGAGGACCGCCAGGCGCTCCTCGCCTTCCTGGCCGCATTGGCTCCCCTTCAACAAAAAACAGTGACTCTCGGCGGCGCCGCGGCCGACCCGACCGCGCAATTGATGGAGCTGCGCCAATCCGAAGCGTTCAGCATGCTCAATGACCATGATCGTCGCATTCGGGACATCGATGCCGACTTCAATCACCGTCGTGGCGACCAAAAGATCAATCTCTCCGGCAGCAAAGGCGGTCATGACTGCGTCTTTCTCCTCACTGCGCAACCGCCCGTGCAGCAGGCCGACTTTGAAATCCGGGAAAATGGCACCCTGCAAACGCCCTGCCCCGCTCTCGGCATCAAGGAGATCGACCTTTTCCGACTCTTCGACCAGAGGGTAGACAATATAGGCCTGTCGCCCCCGGCTTAATTCACGGCGGATCATTTCGTAGACCCGCCCCCGCCCCGCCTCAGAAAAGACCTGGGTCACAATCGGCGTCCGTCCCGGCGGCAGTTCATCGATAACAGAAAGAGCCAGGTCACCATAAAGGGTCAGAGAAAGGGTGCGGGGAATCGGCGTAGCGGTCATCACCAGAATGTGCGGGGAGAGCCCCTTGCGGCGCAACTGACTGCGTTGCCGGACGCCAAAACGATGCTGTTCGTCGACAATACCGAGACCAAGCCGCTGAAACTCGATCCCTTCTTGCAGAACAGCGTGTGTCCCCACCAAAAGATGAATCGCACCACTTTGCGTCGCAGCGATAATTTCCCGCCGCTCCTTCGCCCCGGTTGAGCCGGTCAAGAGCGCACAGATGAGGCCAAGTTGTTGCATCCATAGGGAAAAGTTCCGATAATGCTGATCCGCAAGGATCTCCGTCGGCGCCAGCAACGCCACCTGACAATCGTTTTCAATGGCTAAAAGCGCCGTCATCAGGGCGACGATAGTCTTGCCACTGCCGACATCCCCTTGCAGCAATCGGTTCATCGGTTGCGGGCGGAGCAAATCGTCGCGAATTTCCCCGAGAACCCGGCGTTGCGCCGCGGTAAGTTTGTAAGGGAGGAGCTGCGCCAATGGTTTTGTGTAACGATGGGTTATGGAAAAGGGGATGCCGGTTTCGAGGGCCAGACCCTGGCGTTTGAGGGCAAGGCCGAGTTCGAGAAAAAAGAATTCATCAAAGGCCAATGTCCGCCGGGCCGGGGAGCGCCCTTCATTCAGGGCGATAAAATTGCTGTTATCGTCCGGCGCGTGAACCTCTAGCAAAGCCTGCCCCAAGGGCAGTAAAGCGTGTTTTTCGATAATCTCCGGAGGGATGGCACTTTTAACTTCGCGGGCATAAAGAGTACAGGCATTGTGCCAGAGTTTGCGGGCGCTGCGTTGTGTCAGCCCTTCAGTGAGGGGATAGACCGGCAGGATATGACCGACAAGATCACTTTTTTGCTGCGGATCATCAATAAACTCGATCTCGGGATGATGGATTTCACGCAGATGTCCAAAGCGTTTCACCTCGCCAATCACATAGAGTTGGCGCCCGACCTGATACTGCTGGCGCATAGCCGCCAGGCGGTAATGAAACCAGCGCAGCGCCACCTGTTGACCGCTGCCATCCCCGACCAGCACTTCGTACAAGCGCCGCCCCTTGCCGGTCTGCGTTTCGCCACAGCTCACAATCAGGGCACGAAAGATCTCTTGCGCCCCGACCTGAAGTTGACTGATGCTGCGCAGGGTGCGGCGATCTTCATAACGGCTGGGGAGGGTAAAGAGGAGGTCGTCGACAGTCCGCAGGCCGAGACGCTGCAGTCGCTGCAAAAGGGTTGGGCCGACCCCGCGAAGTGATTCGAGAGGTCGGCCCAATGTTTGTGAATTCGCTTGTGCCGGGGACATCCTGCCCCCCACTTAAAGTGCAGCGTTCAAATCATGCAGCAACGCGTTAAGATCGATGCCGTGAGCAAGGGCGCCACGCTCGATGGTTTCATGTTTTATGCCGTAACAACCGATACAACCGAGTCGGTATTTCTTTAAAACCGCAGCCGTCTGCGGATATTCCTGCAACATTTTCGCGACATTGGTCTTTTTATCAAGAATCGGCACGAGCATGACCTCACTTATTCAAAACGGATATTGGTAATTTCGAAAATCTTGATCCCGGAGGGAACCTTGATGCGAACTTCCTCGTCCAGAAGATGACCGATCAGAGCCTTGCCCACCGGTGAGGTTACGGAAATCTTGCCGTTTTTGATATCCGCCTCATCTTCACCGACGATCTGGTAGGTGACTTCAGCACCGGTGTCCGGATCAAAGAGGGTGACAGTTGCACCGAAGACGACTTTATTGCCAGCCAGATCCGCGGGATTGATGACCTGAGCCCGGGCAATTTTATCATTGAGTTCTTTGATGCGCCCCTCGATAAAGGCCTGACGGTCTTTTGCTGCTTCATATTCAGCATTCTCGGACAGGTCGCCATGACTACGGGCTTCAGCGATTGCCTGAACGACGGCCTGTCTTTCAAAACGTACCAAACGTTTTAATTCTTCTTGAAGGATTTGATAACCACCAGGGGTCATAGGGATGGAATGGGACATGAAATTAAAAATCCTCACACGCTGGAAAATATACGGGCGGGGAGAACCCGCCCGGTCTAATCGTTAAATCATCTGGAGTGATTTAGCCGCGGTGATAATAAACACAGCGGGTCCCTTCGTCAAGACGTTTTTCAGCTTCCCTGTTTTAGGTCAGTCGTTTTTTCTGACTGTCAAGACCGGCACCGGTGACTTTCTGACGATCTTTTCAGCATTGCTGCCAAAGAGCAGATGATCAAGGCCACCGCGGCCATGCGTCCCGACAACAATCAGATCAGCGTGTTCTTGCTCTGCAGCCGCGATAATTTTTTCAAAGGGAACACCCGAGACAACGTCACTAGCAAAATTGTCCGTCGCCTTTAAATGCGCTGCGCAAAAATCACTCAACATTTTTTTGGCACTGGCAATAATTTCAGTTTCAAGGGAATCAAAAGAGATATGCGGCACATAAAACCCTCGCATATCGACGGGCTCACTGATGACATGCAATAAAAAAAGGCGAGCATTAAAACTTCGGGCGAAGGAGAGAGCATAAGAGAATGCTTCGTTTGAAGACTCGGAAAAGTCGGTGGCAAAGAGAATCGTTTTAATCGCTTTCATAGCTTTACCTCTCATTGTTTAATGGTTTTTTTGACTAGCGTTTTTCGCAAGGACTTTTCGCATGGCAAGCTTGAGCTCTTCGGTGCGAACCGGTTTATGCAGATACTCAAAGGCACCGAGATTCATGGCATCAATATAGGACTCAACTTCACCGTAAGCCGTCACCATGATAATCGCTGTTTCGGGGTGGTGGCGATTGACTTCCCGTAGCAGACTCATCCCGTTCATCCCCGGCATATTGATATCACTGATAATCAAAGAGGTATGGGGATGCTCCCGCAAAACCTCTAAAGCCTCTGCGCCATCACAGGCCGTCTCGACATCGTATCCTTCCTGAGAAAGAAAATAAGAGAGGCCGATCCGGGCATTCTCTTCATCATCAACAATCAAAACAGTCTTGCGCTCATTCGTCACAATAGCCCCTGCTTTCATGTCCAGACAATAAAATCATTCGGATAAAAAGTAACAGGGATTTAAGTCTCGTCAATGAATCGGCGGATTATTTTAAATTAATCTCCCTGGCGGCGCAGACCTTTTCCCAGTGTAATGCGCTGGAGACAATCAACTCAAGATCGTCATTTTTCGGCTGCCAACCAAGAACTTTTTTGATTTTATCATTAGCCGCGATCAGCATCGGCGGATCACCGGCGCGTCGTCCGCTCATTTCGACCGGGAAATCAACGCCGGAAAGGGATTTTACTGCCTTGACGACCTCGGTGACACTGGAACCGTGACCATAACCACAATTAAAGATCTCTGACGGGCCCCCTGCTAAAAGGTAATTCAGGGCTGCGACATGCGCCCGGGCAAGATCATCGATATGAATATAATCGCGAATGCAGGTGCCATCCGCAGTGGCATAATCATCGCCAAAGACCTTCATCCCCGGCCGCATGCCGATCGCCGCCTGACAAGCGACCTTGATCAGATGGGTGGCTTCGGGGGTTTCCTGGCCGATTTCCCCTTGCAGATCAGCGCCGGCGACATTGAAATAGCGCAGAATGACATGCCGCAATGCCGATACAGAACTGAGATCGATCAACATCCGCTCACTCATCATTTTGGAGGCGCCATAAGGATTAATCGGCAGCAGCGGCGATTCCTCATTCACCTGACCGGTCTCAGGGATGCCATAGACCGCGGCAGTGGAACTGAAGATGAATCGCTCGATGCCAAACTCATGACAGAGTTCAAGGAGTTGCAGGGTATTTCGGGTGTTGTTGCCATAATACTTCAAGGGATGGCTCACCGACTCCGGCACGATAATATGCGCGGCAAAGTGCAGAACGGCGGCAAAATCCCCCTGCGCCAGAACCTGCGACAATAACGCCCGGTCGGCAAGGTCGCCGACAATCAACGGTGCTCCGAGCAGGGCGTGGCGGTGTCCGGTTGAGAGGTTGTCATAGACCAACACCTCATGTCCGGCTGCCCTTAACTGCTTGAGAACATGACTGCCAATATAGCCGGCGCCGCCGGTCACCAATAATTTTGCCATAAAATCTCCCTGGCTGGCGTACTTAGCAGTGATAATATTCGCGATACCAATCGATAAAGCGGCTGATGCCAACTTCGATTGGAGTCGCCGGCTTAAAATCGACATCCCGCATCAAATCGGCGACATCGGCACAGGTCGCCGGCACATCGCCTGGTTGCAGCGGCAGGAGATTGAGCTGCGCCTTACGCCCCAGTTTTTCCTCAATCGTCCGGATAAAGTGGAGAAGCTCAACCGGCGAGTGATTGCCGATATTGTAGACTCGCCAGGGCGCAAAACTCGACCCGGAGTCGGGAGTTGCTCCGCTCCAGTGAGGATTAGACTGCGCCGGACGAGCGGCAACCCGGACGACCCCTTCTACGATGTCATCGATATAAGTGAAATCGCGCTGCATCTGGCCATGGTTAAAGACATCGATGGGACGCCCCTTGATAATGGCATCGGTAAAGAGGAAGAGGGCCATATCCGGCCGGCCCCAGGGACCGTAAACCGTAAAAAAGCGTAAACCAGTCGTCGGCAATCCATACAGATTCGAATAAGTATGAGCCATCAACTCATTGGCTTTTTTCGTTGCCGCATAGAGGGAGAGAGGATGATCGACATTGTCATGGATGGAAAAAGGGAGGTTTGTGTTGGCGCCATAGACCGAGCTGGAGGACGCATAGGTCAAGTGCTGCACCTGATGATGTCGACAGCCTTCGAGGATATTGATAAAACCGACCAGATTTGAGTCAATATAAGCGTGCGGATTCTGAATGGAGTAGCGAACCCCGGCCTGGGCCGCGAGATGAATGACAGTGTCGAATTTCTGTGACAAGAAGAGCCCTTCGATCCCGGCTCGATCGGCAAGATCAAGACGGACAAATGAAAAGTTCCGCGTCCCTTGCAGTCGGGCAAGGCGTGCTTCCTTCAGACTCACATCATAATAGTCATTCAGGTTATCAATGCCAACGACCTCATAGCCGGATGCAAGCAACTTGACGCAGGTGTGATAACCGATGAACCCGGCCGCGCCGGTGACGAGAATTTTTTTCATATTCGTATCTTTCCAGGAAAGAGATCAAACGCTGCCAACTTAAAATCCAGCTACAACTCCGTAGCACCCATATTAAAACGCGCTGTATAAATTATAGATCCAGCTAAAAATAATCAAGAGACTTTCAACGTCCATTCGAAGCTGCATCCTTGTAAAAAAATACCACAATATCTAACTGTTACCGTAAAAATATGTACATTTCTTGCTTTTCGAGGGAAACCATGATATACAATTAAATATCCGCATGAAAGCGGATTTTATTTTTTTTATGATGCTATTCTATAGAGCCGTTGTCATATTCGCCTTGCTCCCTTTCCTTATGGGCTTAGCCGGGTGCCAGAACTATCAAAAACAATCCTCGTCTGCCGATAACGCGACCTATACAGCGTTCGATTCGCAGCTTCACTTTGAAGTAATTTCTCCACAATCCCGCCATGACCTCTACGACTATTTTCTTGAGAAGAATTACAGTTGGAACACCCTCAAGCAAGGCGTCCCGCCGCTGATTGTCGAAAAATTCCCAGACGACTTTTATGGGTTAGCAGCCGGTTCAGAGCGTAAAAAGATTTTCTTTCTCACCCTGTTGCCGATGATCCTTCTCGTCAATGAAGAGATTACCGTCGAACGCAACGCATTGCTTGAACTCTTTTCCCGCCATGATCGCAATGAAACCCTCAACCGTGCAGAATTAGATCAGATTGCTGCTGCTGCACATCATTATAAAGTAAAAAACGACCCCTTAACCGATCGCCAGGCCCGCCTCTTACTCCTGAATCGACTCGACAAGATCCCCCCTTCCCTGGCCCTGGCACAGGCCGCCAGTGAATCTGCCTATGGGACTTCACGTTTTGCACGCCTCGGAAACAACCTCTTTGGCGAAATGACCTTTAACGACACCGACGGGATTATGCCCCTGAACCGTGAGCAGGGCGCCAGGCACCGGGCCCGTGTCTTCCCGACGCTGCTCGATTCACTGCGCGCCTATATCAACAATCTCAATACGCATCCAGCTTATCAGGAGTTACGGCAAATTCGACGGGAACTGCAATTGCGCGGTGAAGTTGTCCGGGGAATGGAGCTAGCAAGAGGATTGGAGTTATATTCGACTCGCAAAGAAGCGTATGTCGATGACATCCGCACGATTATTCGCGCCAATAATTTACCGAAACATACCGCCAATCTCAGTCTGCGCCGTGAAGTAATACCCCCTTCCCAGCCTGTTGAAAATCCCATGACAAAAGCGTCCAGACAATTTTATGGCCGCGACGATCTGCTTAGCCAAAACTGAGTGTAAGCATAAAAAGTCCCTGCTTCCCGACCGGGTGCAGTCAGAATGTAGCGACTCCGCCCTTCCCCTAAGGGCTTGCTGCCGCGTACGATAATTCGCCGTGCATGTTGCGCGTCACGCTGCACCATCCCTCCCGGTTGACCATTGACAAAGAGACGCAGAGTATTGAGATCGAGTTGTGGATCGAGGACTTCCAGGATCAGGGTCGGCGGATTCTCCCGGCCAAGCAGCGTATCGGCGGGAGCGATGATCTCGACCGGCAGAGGGCGCAACGCCAGCTTTTGCTGCATCTGATTCAGGGTCGCATAAGATCCGGTCAAAGGGGTCCGCGCTAAAGCAAAGGGCGGATCATCCTTGCCAATGACTCCGGAATGCTGCGCAAAAGCGGCGACAAACCCGTACTCTTCAACAACCTCCCGGGTCAGGCTTGAATATTCGCCATAGGGGTAGGCAAAAAGCTGTGGGGTCAAACCGAGCTCGCGAATTATGGCCTGCTGCGCCCGATCAATATCCCGATGCAGCCGCTGCCGGTAACTGGCAATACTTTCATTTGTCCGTTGTGCGGTCAGGGAATCATGGGTCGCCGTGTGGTTACCGATCTCAACCCCCTCTTTTGCCAATTCCCGCAACTCGTTCCAGTCCAGACTATCTTTACGACCGACACTATCCGTATTGACAAAGAGCGTGACCGGGAAATTATACTGGCGCAAAATCGGCATCGCCCCGGTCTTGAAGCTCGTGTAAGCATCATCGACGGTCAGGACGACCGCTTTCGGCGGGAGTGATTTCTTCGCGCGCCAAAGGGCAATGGCCTCGCCGGCCCGCATCACCTGATAGCCGTGATCATGCAGATAACGCATTTGTGCCGCAAAAGCTGCTAAGGAAATATTGGTGCTGGGGTAACGAGCGTCACCGAAGCGATGATAGATGAAGACGTGAAAATGATCGGCAGCAAGAACCGGCGGGACAAAGAGCAGGAGGGTGAAGAATATTGTTAACGAAATCCGGAGAGCTACAGATACTTTCTTCATTCAGCAACCGAACTCTCACGAAGCACAGAGCGAAGGTATTTACGGATCGCGTTGCGCGATTTCGGTGTCACCGCCCACTCCAGACATTTTGGCAGAATCTGCGGAGTTGCCGCCTGTTCAATCGCGACCTGATCCCCGTCCATCAAGCGTGATTTCAGCAGTCGGGTTTGACCATTAACCTTGGCGCGCAGAGCGTGCAGTCCGAGTTCTTCGTGAATCTCAAAAGCAAAATCGAGTGCACTGCTCCCTTCCGGCAAGGTCCGGCGTTCACCGCGCGGCGTGTAGACCTGAATGGCCGCCGAGGCCAGGCGCAGGCTATCGGTATCGATCGCCGATTCCCCGTCCAGCAGCGATTGCATTAAGGAAGAGAAGTTCTCCTTGTGAAACTCAAAACCGGGCGCCAGAACCCCGGCGAGATTAAAACGCGCTAGCTTGCGGGTCGAAATTTCAACGCGAATGCGATTTTCCCCGGCCTGCACTGTCGTTTTTAACGCCTGATAGCCAAACTGGGAGGGGGTGCGCAGATGATCGCGTAATTTACCGGGAATTGGTGAAAAAATTCCGTGCAGCAAGCCTAAAGCAATATAGGCATCGCGGGTCCGGTCGACTTGTATTTCAAGGGTATAAAGTGATGAAAGCCCACGTTGTGCGTCATGCGCGGCGACAATTGAAAAAGGGCGCCAACGATCTCGCACAATGACAGGAAGTTTGGAATGATCGAAGGAGTGTTGAATTTCTCCTCTGATTTTGCGCAGATAAGGGTCGACATTCGCTTGCAGGGTGCGGACAGTTTCGCGGTAGCGCCGCGCCCGACGGGGATAAAGGACCGATAAGGAGAGGGCTTCGAGTTCTGAGGCCGCCCGTCCCATGCCGAGATGCCGGGCGAGAGGGACATAGATCATGCGGGTCTCTTCGGCAATCAGCGACTGTTTTTCCGGACGCAGCGCGCCAATCGTTTGCAGGTTATCGGTGCGATCCCAAACCTTGAGACACAAGACCCGCACATCCCGGATCGCTGTCAGTAACTGTTTACGATAGGTCTCGGCCTTGAGGTCTTCACGACTCAAATCCGGATTTTCCGCCTTGGTCAAACCGTCGACAAGCAACGCCACATCACAGCCGAATTGATCTTCAATCTCTTTGATCGAGACGGGGGTGTCTTCGACAACATCATGCAGAATCGCCGCCATAATCGAAGAGAAATCCATCCAGTGGCGGGCCGCAAGATGAGCAACCCGAATCGGATGGATAAAATACGGTTCGCCTGATTTGCGGAGTTGCCCAAAATGGGAGGCTCGCGCTAAAGAAATGGCCTTTTGCAATTGATCCAGAGCGTTATCAAGCTCGTCCTCGCTGAGTGCGCCCCCGTAATGGGTTACGAGTAACTCATAAATTTCATTGATCAGGCGCTTTTCGTGGCGGTCGTAATCATCTTTTTTTATCATATTTTTCTTACTAGACATAAGCGCTCATTTCTCAAAACGATGCCAGAAGAGCACAAATTACCCCGGCGGCCAATTCAATTGACGGCCAGCCAGAAGGTGAAAATGGAGATGCCAAACAGTTTGGCCGCCATCACCCTTGCAGTTATTGACAATCCGGAAACCGGATTCGGCAAAACCGAGTTCAAAGGCAACCTTGCTGGCAACACGATGGATATGGCCAATCAATTCCATATCAGTGTCGGCAATGTCAAGAGTTGTCGCAATATGTTTGCGAGGAACTATCAAGAAATGCTGCGGCGCTTGGGGATTGAGGTCACGAAAAACCAGCAAAAATTCATCTTGATAAACAGTGTCGGCAGGTATTTCACCACGGGTAATCTTACAAAAGAGACAGTTGGTTGGTGTCATCGGCACTCTTCTCCTTCTCTTTGGTTTTATTTGTCGAAGCTGCAAGCGAGCGGTTCACAGGGAGTTCCATCAGCGACAGAATAGACCAACCGTTCTTTTCCGCCCGGTGCAACAGGGTTTCACTGTGCGAAAAGAGCAGGAGCTGGTGCTCTTGCGAAACCCTCTCAAGGAGCTTAAGCATCTCACTCAGGCGGCCTTTGTCGAGATGAACAAAGGGATCGTCGAGTAACAGCGGCAGATGGCGACTGCGCGTCAAGTGCCGGGTCAAAGCGAGGCGCACGGCAAAAAAGACCGCGTCCTGAGCGCCGCGACTCAAGCGATCGACACTTTGCCAAAGCTCATCCCGGACCTGCACCAGGGGATTGAAGTTTTCATCGAGCCGTACCGCCTGATAACGGTTACGGGTAATAAATGCCAGAGAATGACCGATCTCCCCGGAAAAACGATCGATGTAGGTGTGACGGAAATCGTCGACCGCACCACGCAACAGTTCATAGGCAAGGGCGAGTGATTCCTTCCGCCGCAGCAAAGAGATTTCTCGCTCGCACAGGACAGCCCGCTCTTCATCAATGCGGCAGGGATCGATCCCCCCGGCACCACGCACCTCAGCCTGTTGGCGGGTTAATTCAAGAAAAATCTCCTCATGAGCGGCAACCTCTGTTTCCAGGTTGGAGAGCTTACGCTCTGCCTCCGGAAGATCTTCCGGCCGGAGAATCTCCGCCCGGGGCGGCCGCCCCATCTCCTTGCGCTCTGCCAGGACAGCCATCTTGCGGCTCAAGGTCTTCTCTTCACCGGAGATTGCTTCCGGGTGATCGAGAACCTGCAGGGCACTTTCGATCTCTTTGATCCGCAAAACCAGCGAACGATGCCGGTCAAGACTCTTTTCCATCTTGACCATCTCGACAGCCGAGGCAGGAAAACCGAGACGGCGCACGGCCTCTTCAATTTCTGTCAGCGACGCCAGAACTTCACTGCGCCGCTGTGTCACCTGATCGAGTTGTCCGCCCAGCGCGGCGCGCGTCGCGTTCAAACGCATCAACCGGAAGATAAAGAAACCCCAGATAAAAACTGAAATTAACCCGCCAAGAGCCAGATAACTCGTCGATCCCTTTCCGAACAAAACAAAACCGATCAGGACCAGAGCCGAAAGGATCACGGCCGGAAGCCAGGGGGCCTCACCGAGCAGAGAACGCTCCCGCCTTAAACGGGTCATCTCTTCTTGCAGCGTGATCAGATCCTTACGGATAACTTCAGCACCGGTTAATAACTGTGGCAGAGCGTCAGGAATCTCGACGGGTAAACCGGTATAGGTCAGATTTTTCTGCAGTTCCAGGAGTTCTTCCTGCAGGTCTTCGACCTTGCCGGCAACTTTTTGCACCCGGAAATAGTCCTTTTGCAGGCTTACTTCTTTCTCTTCAAATTGCCATTGCCGACGGACCCATTCGAGGTAGCGCTTCCCTTCGGCGAGTTGCGCTCTTTTGCCAGTCAACTCCTCTCTGACTGCGACTATTTTTTGCTGCAACCGCTCTTCTTCGGCGAAATGGCCCCGGCCGGAATTCCAGAGCGACTCTAGTTCTTTAAGCCGGTTACGAACTTCTTCGAGTTCGCGATCTTTGGCTTTATCCTTCCCCCAGGGATTTTCGCGGGTGATGGCAAAATAGTCCTCATGCAACGATTCGAGGACTTGATCGTAATCGACTTCAGCGCAGCCGGAAAGGAGGGTCTTGATCCGACTGGCAATCTCTCCCGGTGCATCGATCTCGAGACTCCCCTGAGCAAAGAAAAGGGAAGCCCGAAAGATCTCTTCATCAGCATGACCGGTAATGCGTTCGAGATGTTCGAGATAAAGGGCGCGCTCGCTGGAACGTCCCAGGGGAGCGATCTTACCTTCAAAGGAGAGGAGGACGGCCCCCTGTGGATCGGTTTCCGTCAAGGTGACACGATCGCTGATAATTTCGCGCTCGATGCGAACGATGGTCCCCTTTGCAGTTTGCAGAACCAGGGTTGCCGAGCACCCCCCTTCCCGCCCCCAGGGACGATAACGCTCCTTATCACGAAGACCGTAGAGGACCGCTGGAATCGCGGCCATAATCGTCGATTTTCCGGTTTCATTGGGACCGGTGACGAGATTGATCCCGGCAGTAAAATCAAAAGCAGCATCGACAAAGCGGCCAAAGTGACGTAACTCAATGCGGGAAATGATCATCGCTCACCCCCCGTGGCTGCAAAGCGAGCCAAAACTTCCCGAAACGCTTCTTCGACTACCGGTCGCCGCTCGGGCGGTGATTCTTCGATGAGGCGGCGCATCCGGCGCACAAAGAGACCGCGCACGGTCTCTTCATGTTCAATCCGGCGGGCATATGCACTGTCATACAAACGCGTGCAGTCGTGAATTTCCAGCCAGAAAAAATCATTGCGACAAGCAGCAAGGAGCGACGGCAAGGACAAGGGGATCTCAACCGTGCCGGTCAGGCGCAAACGCAGGATTAAATCGGGGTTGGCAAAGCGCCGGATCTCGGCAATCGCCCCCTCCAGAGTCACAATCCCGCTCAGATCGATCTCTGCTTCAGCCAGGGTGCGGCTATTGACTTCAAGAGCTTCGACCTCGACACCGTCAGCACTGAGGGTCACCAAAGCACAATAACGCGGACCGTCTTCACCAAAACGTTTGCCTTCCGGTGAACCGGGGTAGGCGGCGATGTTCCGGCCGCTTTCATCCTGCAAAACGGCGAAGGTGTGGTAATGGCCGAGGGCCACATAGTCGAGACGCAGAGCTGCGAGGTCAGCGAGGTCAAAGGGAAGGTCCTTATGCCGGTAATTCCATTCCGGACTGCCGCGGCGGGAACCGTGCAGTAAACCGATATGATAGCCCGGCAGGTCGCGGCGCTGCATCGAGGGGAGAAGTTCCTCGGTTTTACCACTTTGATAAGCAAATCCGTAGAGATAACAATCCCCCCCTTTCAGGGAAAGATGGACGGGTTCGCTTAACTGGGCTTCACTCAGAAGAATGCCGGGAAAGGTTTCACGGCGGTAGATCGAATTCTTCGGGGCAAAGGGATCGTGGGTCCCGGGGAGGAGGACGGGGGTGATGCCGCGATCGACCAGGCGCCGGAGTTCGGTCTGCACTCTGGTCACCGTCGCGGCTTCAGGATGGGGAGAATCGAAGAGGTCGCCGCTGATCAGCAGAAGTTGAACCTCTTTTTTGATAGCAAGGGTGACAATGCGTTCAAAAGTTTTCAACAGGTCAGCGCGCCGCACCCCTTCTTTTTCACCCCAGTTCGGGAAAGGAGCATCGAGATGGAGATCGGCAGTGTGCAGGCAGCGGATAGTCATGATGTCCTGGCTCAGAGATCAAAAGTCGTCGGGAAAGAATTCCGGATAATAGCAGACATTTCGTGAACAGTCAGCGGCGAAATTTCGCTTGTGCGCGGCCATAGCTTGTTGTTGAAAACGCGAAAAATCGTGTTCTGTGCCGGCAAGGTCGAGCATCTGCCGAACCAGGCGGACATGAGCGATCTTGCGTTGTGCCGGTGCCCCGCGCCCGACGAGTTTGAGCCCGTCGATACCGATACGGGCCAGGGCAGGAAGGGCACAGAGGCCACAGCCATGCCGCCGGTCACTTTGCGACCAACTCCCCTGCCGGGCCATGGCTTCTTGCAGCACATCTGAAGGCGCGCCCTGCAGCGGCGCAATCTCGTAAGGAATTTCACAGGGCCAGATCTTGTCGGCATTACTGTGATGAAAGGTACACAGCCCCTCCGTGTTTGGGCATTTGCCGACGAGGAGAAAAGCATCGCAGGCGACATGCGGGGAGGCCGTAACGATCGCCGCCATCTCGGCAATAGTGAGATGACGCGGCAGAATTGCCCGACTGATGCCGAGTTGATGGTAAAAGTCGAGCGCAGAAGAGTTCAAAAGGTGAGCCAGGGTGCTGGCATGATATTCAACCTGGGGATAACTTCGTTTCAGCAATCGCAACATTCCGGGGTCGGCCAGAATAATGGCATTAACGCCGGCAGCCACAGCTTGTTCGACGACCTCGAGAATCAGCGGCAACTGGGCATCGGTGTAATAAGGAGAATTGAGGGTCAAGGAAAAGCGCTTCCCCTCCCTTTGGCAGAGGGCAACGATCGCCGTTAACTCCTCGGAACTCTCTAACTGGGCACCGGCAAAAGTCCGCTGGTTGATTGAAGCCAAAGGAGAGAAACGCTCGTTCCATCCGCTCGGCACATAACCGCCGTAAAGTTCATCGGCACCAGCGGCAAGGAGGGGGAGCGCTTCGGCGAGATTATCCACCGGCGAGATAATTCTCATTCCTGCCCCGCAGAATGGCGCCATAAAGTTTCATGCCGAAAATTCCACCAACTGCCGTCGACGGTGGCGGTCAGCGTTTCTCCGACGATCAAAAGCGTTAAAGCCGGCCGATTTCCTGGACCGGTGAAATTAAAAAAGTCGCGATCGCCAACCTGTTCAACCAGGCTGTCCAGGGTCGCGGTAATAATCGTCTCACCGGGAAGATCCAAACGATGGCACAGAGTGATCGGCACATCACCACCATAGCCGCTTTTAAGTTCATCAACCAGTTGCGGCAAAGGCAGGTTGTTCATGTAGATGATCAGCGTCACCCCCGGCGCAGCCAACTGCGCCAGCGTCGGCGAATCCGGTGCGTTACCGAGGGTGCGTGGCGAGGTGAGAATGGTCCGGTTGCAAACACCCGGGAGATCAAGAGTCTTTTTCAATCGTGACGAAGCAACATTAACGGTTCCGACCCCGGGAATAACGACAGCCTGAGACCCAAGGAGGTCGATAAAGGCTTGAAAGGGGGAATAAAAGGTTAAATCGCCAGGGATAAGGAAAGCAACCGGGGTTGTTGCCAGGCGGTCATGCAGGGTGGCGAGCAAATCTTCAAAGCTGAAAAGGAAGGGGACAAGGATCTCCTTGCCGACCAAAAGGCTGGCAAAGGTCGTTTCGTAGGGGACCGGGGCAAAGACTGTGGCACACTCCTGCAAGGCGCGAGCGCCAAGGAGGGTAAGATGGTCAGCGGCGCCAGGACCGGCGCCGATAAAATAAGCCTTGTGCAGATTCATGTCCGTGTCCGAAAGGCAGTTTACATTTTACAACGGATGAAAATTCTCACTGTGAGGAGCAGACCCGGTCAGCTTTTGCAGGCAGATCAAGAATTCCTTGTTCCCCTTTGGACCGAGGATGGGGCTCTCGGTCACGCCGACAACGCGGCAACCCGACTGCTCGGCGAGGGAGCGAATCTTGATCACAACCTGGCTATGCTGCTCCGCATCACGAACAACTCCGCCCTTGCCGACCGCGCCCTTGCCGACTTCGAACTGCGGCTTGATCAAGGCAACTATTATGGCGTCGGCGGTCAGGAGCGTCAGCGTCGCCGGCAGCACGATCGACAAAGAGATAAAAGAGGCATCGATGACGGCCAAATCCGGGGTCTCAGGGAGATCTTCTCGCCTTAAGCTGCGAATATTGGTCCGCTCGAGATTGACAACGCGGGGGTCGGTGCGCAGCGACCAGGCCAGCTGACCATAGCCCACATCGACAGCATATACTCTTTTTGCGCCGCGCTGCAAAAGACAGTCGGTAAAGCCGCCGGTCGACGCCCCGACATCGATGGCGATCCGGTCACGGACATCAAGGGCAAAAGCATCCAGCCCCTTTGCCAACTTGAGCCCGCCCCGTGAGACATAGGGGATATCCTCCCCCTTTAAACGAATCGTCGCCTCGCGGGTCACCTGAGCTCCGGCCTTGTCGACCACCTGCTCATCGACCAGGACTGCTCCGGCCAGAATCAGCGCCCGCGCCCGCTCGCGGGAAGTTACCAGACCACGATCAACGAGAAGTTTGTCGATCCGCTCCTTCTTCAGGGACACGGCTACTTCTTCTTGCCGGCCTTTTTCAGCAGATCGCCAAAGGAGCCAAAAGAGGTTTTTTCGGTCTTGGCCGCGAGTTTACGGAATTCATCGGCGTCCTGTGTCGCTTCTTCCGCAGCACGACTGACAGACCCCAGAGCCAGGGAGATTTTGCGGGTCGCAAGGTCGATCGATTCAATCTTGACTTCGATTTTCTCTCCTTCACGGACCACCTCTTTCGGGTGAACAATCCGTTTGCCGGCGCCGAGCTTGGAGATATGGATCAACCCGTCAATACCGGGTTCCAGGGTCACAAAGGCGCCAAAAGGGACGAGGCGCGCAACGGTCCCGACGTGGAAACTCCCTTCGCTGTATCGCTCACCGATACTTTGCCAGGGATCAATGCCAGCATCACGGAGGCTGAAGGAGAACTTGTTATTCTCCCAATCGAGCTTCTTCACTGTCACCTGAACGACCTGGCCGACAGAAAGGATTTCGGCCGGATCGTTGACCCGCCCCCAAGCAAGCTCCGAAATTGGAATCAGGCCGTCAAGGCCGTCGACGTTGATAAAGGCCCCGAAAGGGAGGAGAGAACGAATCGTGCCAGAAACGACCATCCCCACACTCAAACTTTCCCGCAGCAACTCTTTCTGGCGCTGCGCTTCCTCTTCGAGAATAATCCGGCGGGAGACGACAACATTACGGCCGTCTTCACTGTACTGGATCACCCGGAAATCACAGCGCCGACCGATATATCCAGCCGCTTCACCGCGATAAAGGTCAATCTGGGAAAAAGGGCAAAAGGCCCGGACAGCGCCAGGGAGACGAATTTCAAACCCGCCCTTGATTTCTTTTTCGACCGATCCCTCGACAGGAATAGCACTGCGCCAGGCTTCTTCAATCTGCGCACTCCCCTGCCCGCCTTTGGCACCGATCCGCGTGGTAAAACGGGTCTCCCCATCGGCCTGTCCGAGGTAGATGGCGCGAATGCTATCCCCTTCACTGATCGAGATAGTTCCGTCCTCTTTCAGAAACTCTTCACGGGAAAGAACCCCTTCGCCCTTGCGACCGGTGTCGATAAAGACCCAGTCACCACTGATTTTGACAACCGTCGCATCAATGCTCTGCCCTTTGTTCAACTTCTCGGCGCCACCCAGGTTAGCTTCCAGCAGGGTAGCAAAATCTTCTTCTTCAACAAACTCAGACATGATCTCTTCTCTCTTTTCGGGGTGATGAGCTTATCCGTCAATAAAGGGTAAAAAGGGTCGGGATATAGGCAAAGTCGCGCAGGGCGGAAATAAGTTGTACCAGACAGACGATCCAGACAAACCAGACCGAATCACCAATATCCTTACGAAAAATCATCGGTTGCACTGTATATTCCGCCGGTTCAGAAAAAGCGGAAAAACGTGGGAAAAAGGCCGGGGTTCTTTGTCGATAACGGTGAAAGTATTCTCCGTGCAGTAACGCCAGACGCGCTTCTTCGTCACTGACAACCAAAGGATAATAGACGGCGAATCCGCAAACAATAATCACCGGGATGGTCAAACTTCCGGTGGAGAGTCCGATGCCGAGGGCACCGAGAAAACTGAAAAAATAGAGGGGATTACGACAAAGAGAATATGGTCCGACAGTGACGAGGGTCTTGTTTTTATAGCCGGCAATATAAAGTGAACACCACAAACGGCCAAAAGCGCCGACAGTTGCGAAGATGCCGCCGAGAGTAAAGAGTACTGTGCCGAGCAATGGCGTCTGCAGACGACTCTCGCCAAAGATAGTAAGAATGGCGATAAATAGACCGAAACACCAAGTCAGACTGATCCGTAAACGTTCAAAATGTGTTCTTCTGGAACGAGACATTATCGTTCAGGCTCTTTTCCCAAAAAAAATCAGGGGACCTCTATACCATTAAAGTCTGCTATAATCCTATAAATACAACCTTTAAAGCAAGAAAATCTTACAGAGTTCAGCGCTAATCTATTTCTTGCAACTTCTATCTCAACTGGTAATATTAAAAAATATCGAAAGGATCGTAATTGCGATTTGAGCGGTGGCCGGCATAAAGAGAACAAGCGCTCCGGACTGCTGTGCTGCCTGCAACCACCTCCGGGCACACGTTGAACTGCTCGGTGAAAACGACTAAAATCATCAACCTGAGGAGAGAAAAATGACGCAAAAACTCGAAGTCTACAAATGTTCACTCTGCGGCAATATCGTTGAAGTTCTGCATGCCGGAGCAAGCGCCTTGGTCTGTTGCGGCCAGGAGATGAATTTAATGACGGAAAACAGTGTCGATGCCGCCAAAGAAAAACATGTGCCGGTCATCGAGGTCGCAGCTGCATCGATCACCGTCAAAATCGGCAGTGTTCCTCACCCCATGGAAGAAAAACACTATATTGAATGGATTGAACTGATCGCCGATGACAAATCCTACCTGCATTTCCTCAAACCCGGTGATGCTCCGGAAGCAACCTTCCCGTTGATTGCCAAAAAAGTCACGGCGCGGGAATATTGTAACCTGCACGGACAGTGGAAGAGTGAAATCTGATCTTTCCTTTCTCTGATTAACAAACAGCAAGAGGGTGAAACCGACAAGTTTCACCCTCTTGCTGTTTGTACGCTGATTGAATTTTTCGCTTCTTTCCCTTATAGTTTGGCATCTTTCCAAATAAAGGACTCCGGTCATACGATGAAGCTGCCCGTCGCGTCAAGCCTTAACCGCTTCTTTCACTTCTCTATCTTTATCGGTCCCCTGGCGCTTCTTTCCGGCATCGTTATCGCCATCTATGGCAACTTTCACAGCCAGATCAACACCACTCTGACCGGCTTGATCTTAATAGCGGCCGGCCTCATTATCTGGGGCTGTCACGGGATTCGTCGCCGCGGCAAGCGACCGGGGTTTGTACTGATGGCGACTCTCGGCAGCAGCTACTTCCTGCTCCACCTTTATTATCGTTATAGCGACTACCGATGGGCCAAGGCCAACAACATCTCCCTTGACCCGGCAACACTCATGCATCTTGAGTCGCGGGTCGTGCTGTTTACCTCTGTCCTCCTGCTCAGCGTACTTATCGGTCTCCTCCCTCCTCTTCCTGCGGCCAAAAGCTCCCGCAAAGGCCTCCGTCGCGACGATTAATCCTCCCGGCGCAGGCGCTGCAAGACCTCTTTCAGATCGCTCCAGGCTTCCCGCTTTTCGTGCGGATGGAGTAACAGGTAGGCAGGATCGAAAGTCGGCATAACATCCACGCCCTGATACTTGAACCAGCGACCGCGGACCCTGCTGAACTCCTCCTTCTCTCCCATCAAGACACGGGACGGAATCTCCCCCATCGCGACAATAACCTGTGGTGCAATGACTGCAAGTTGACGTTGCAAAAACGGCAGGCAAGCCGCGATTTCATCCTGATGCGGGGGACGATGCTCAGAACGGCACATCACCACTTCGCAGGTGTAGACGGAAGAACGATCCAGCCCCATGGCAAAGAGGATACGATCAAAGAGCTCCCCGGCCAAAGGTTCTCCCGTCGTATCGGCAGCTTTACCGGGTGCACCGCCGACAAAGACGATCCGTGAACTGGCAATCCCCGCGCCAAAGACGATATGCGTCCGATTACGGCAAAGGGGACAGCGCTGACATTCCCCGAGATCGGCCCGGATCTCCTCCAGCGTCTCTTGCCGGCAACCAAAGTCGCCGCCACGATCGACTCCGACGATTCCCGGGGGACAAGGTTGCAATTCCCGCAGATCGGCAACCTGCAAGTCATGCAGACCGAGCGCGCGCAGATCTTCCAGCCAGGCACGAACTTCATCCAGAGTTGCGGTTAATGATTTTTGCAGTTGATCGGGCATCGCTCTTTACACCATGGTGATTAAGGACTAAATTTAAAAGTTCTTGAGCACAGAATTCATACCACGCAGCGGAGCAGACCACCACCATGATATTAACCGTTATTCTATTATCCCTGATTGTTCTTCTCCCCACAGAAGCGTTTGCCTGGGGGATGGGAGTTCATCTGGAGATCGGCTCCCGCCTCCTTGCCCACGCCGAGGAGTTCAATCCAGCCTTGCGGGCCCTTATGGCAGCCCATCCCAATGATTTTCTTTACGGCTGCTTAAGCGCCGACATTACCGTTGGCAAGAAATTCACCCACTATCTGCGTAACTGTCATTCCTGGAATATGGGGAAAAAGGTGCTGGCCAGCGCCAAAACTGACCGGGAAAAAGCCTGTGCCTGGGGCTATCTCGTCCATCTTGCCGCCGACTGCGTCGCCCACTCCTACTTTATTCCTTTTAAGACCGTGCGGACCTTTAACACCACCCTGCACAATCATGCCTACTGGGAGATGCGCATCGAATCCCGTCTCCCGCCGCAAATCTGGACACTGGCGCGCGAAGTTGCCGCCGGCGACAATCGTGACAACGACCGGATGCTGCGCGCTATCCTTGCCCGCACCCTCTTCTCCTTTGGCACCAACAAGCGCATCTTCAATTCGATTATCCTCCTCAGCCAGATCGAACGCTGGCAAAAGGGGCTGCAACTGGTCGACAACCGTTCCCGCTGGGTTCTGGAAGGCGATGACCTGGCCGATTATCTGGAGATGGCTTATCAGGCCGCCTACAGCCTCTTAATCGAAGGTGATACCAGCCCCTATCTGAAAGCTGATCCCACCGGAGAACGGGCCCTGCGGGCCGCCAGCGCCCTGCGCTGTAACCTTAATCACCTCTGGCTGGAAGGGAAATTATCGGAAAGTGCCATTGAAAAACAGATGGCGGAGGTCAAAAACCTTTTCCGTGCCGGGATAACACAACCGGAAAGACTTTTGGAGTTACTCTCGGATCGCTAATGCCCACGCATACGGGCGATGCGGTCCAGAAGTCGCTGCGCCACTTCGCTCTTGTCGAGCAGAGGGAGATTCTCCACCTCACCATCCGGAAGCAGAAAACGCACCCGGTTGGTCTCGACATCAAAGCCGGCCCCGGCCTCAGTGATATCGTTGGCGACAATCATATCGAGATTTTTACTGAGGAGTTTTTTTCGGGCATTCTCCAGCAGGTCAGTCGTCTCCGCAGCAAAGCCAACCACCACTCTCCCTTCTTTGTGCGCGCCGATCTCCGCCAGAATATCGGCGTTTTTGATTAAAGACAGCGTCATCAAATCATCGCTACCCTTCTTGATCTTTGTTCCGCTGACCTCTGCCGCTCGATAATCCGCGACCGCGGCGGCCTTGATCACGACCGTCGCCACATCCAGGTATGCCAGAACAGCTTGCCGCATCTCCTCAGCGGTTACGACACTGACTAACTTAACTCCGACCGGGACAGGAATCGCCACCGGACCGCTGATGAGAATAACCCGCGCACCGCGTTGCTGCGCCGCCCGGGCAATGGCATAGCCCATCTTCCCGGAAGAATGATTGGAAATGTAGCGCACTGGATCGATCGCTTCGCGGGTCGGTCCGGCGGTGACCAGAATCGTTTCTCCGACCAGATCTTTTTCTGCCAGGAGGGCGGTCGCGTGTTCGACGATCGTTGCCGGCGCCGGCATCTTCCCCTTCCCTTCCCAGCCGCAGGCGAGATAACCGCAATCCGGTTCAAGGATGTGGTAGCCCGCCTCGCGCAGAATCCCTTCGTTGCGCTGATAAATCCGATTGTCATACATATTAACGTTCATCGCCGGTACCAGCAGCACCGGCGCTTTGGTCGCCATCAACGTCGTCGTCAGCAGATCATCAGCAATCCCCCCCGCTAGTTTACCGACAAGATTCGCCGTCGCCGGCGCGACGATAAAAAGATCAGCCCGATCCGCCAAAGTAATGTGGCCTATCTCCATCTCCTGCAGCAGATTAAAGAGTTCGGTATGAACCGGATGGCCGGAAAGGGTCTGGAAGGTCAAAGGAGTGACAAATTGACAGGCACTTTGGGTCATGATCACATGCACAGAAGCCCCGGCTTTTACCAGCAGGCGCAACAGTTCGACGGATTTATAAACGGCAATTCCGCCACAGACACCGAGGATGATCGTCTTATTTTTTAACATGATGCACTCCCATTTTTGTTATAAAAGTCGAGCGGCAGTTGCGGCGACATGTCCCGCGAGTGAGGTCACAAAAGTCTTTAATTCGGTCATTGCCGAAAGTTCTGTATATTCACCGCTTGTCGCAGCAGTGCGTGGGGAGGCGATCAACGTAGCGGTTGAGTACAACTGCTCCTGCACGAGCTTTTGGCAGAGTCAGCATCGCCCGTTGTTGATGGATTTGTGCGTGGGCGAGGCCATTAGCATGAACGAGATCAAGAATCAGATCGAGAGCCATTATATTTCCATCCCTTCCAATAACGATAATTCTTCGTGACTCAACCCGAAGAGTTTGTGCGCAGCGCGGTTGCAAGCCAAGAAATCACGCCCCAAGGCAGCCTCCCGCAACTTTTGTCGGAGAGGGTCGGGCACGTCTGTCCAGAACGGAATCCGGATGCGACGCAGGTATTGCGCCTGAAAGCGCAGGTAACCGCCACGCATGCGGGTTGAATAGGCCGCCACCAGCAAGCGGGTGACATCCGAGAGCAAGACCACCTGCAAGGCGTGCAGATCCCAGTGCGTTGAGGTGACATGGTAAAGGTTGTGGTGCGGGTAGAGTTGGCCGGGCTCAAAGACAATATGCGCCGCCCCCTTGATATCCGGAATCAACAGCTTCGGAGTCGCCGCCAGCGCTGGGATGATACGGTCAATGGTGCGATACCAGTTGCCCGGATTTTTGCGCGCACAGTGCCGGTTGGCGATCACCTCCCGGCGCGCTTCGAGATAGCGGTTAAGCCGTGGGTAGTCACGCAGATCGACCAGTCCGCCGTCATCATTAAAGGGATTGATCACCCCCAGACCTTGCCACTGCACAGCGCTGGATTGAATATCGCGGGTCATCGCCAGCGGCAACTTGCGATCCTCCTCGACATCGAGAGTGTCGTAATCGCCGATAAAGGCCTGATCCGCTCCGGTTGCCACACCGATCCCGACCTTGCAACCTGCTTCCTCCAGGGTCGGAAAGGCAGTCTCCAACCGGCGAAATAAAGCCGTCTGCTCGGTAGCGGCGAACAACCATGGTTCGTCCCGCAGGGGAATACAGGAGACTTCGCGCACCGCGCCTTCCCTATCGGAGCACTCGCCACTGCGTAACTGCTGGGCCAGAGTGACCAAAGTCGCGCGTTCCAGTTGCGGGCGATGCGCTATACGCGTTGGTCCCGGCGTTTCACGAGCGATGACGGTAATCGCCGGATAGGCACTGACCTCGCTATGGAAGGCTGGAGTATCGACCATATCGACGTAAATTTTCAGATGGAACTCCTCGGCCACCAATTGGCGCAACGGCCCGCCGTAGCGGTTCTTCATCCAGCGATCAGCACAGATGAAACCGAGGCAGCCGCCGGGGGCCAAGAGGTGGAGCGAGCGTTCGATAAAGGGGATATAGAGATCGGCGCGGTCGTAGAGGGTCCGGTAACGCTCGCGGTAAACTGCCAGCAGCGGCGCGGGAATGAGTTCTTGCCGCACATAGGGCGGGTTGCCGACCACATAATCGAATTCTCCGCTGATCGACTCCAGCAGGAAATCCCCCTGCACCAGCCAGCGCTCGATCAAGGCGTCGACGCTGTGCCGTGCCAGTCCCTCTGCAATAAGTTTGTCGCTGAGCTTCAGTCTGGTAGCCGCGTACGTTTCGTGATGCAGTTCCACAGCACAGATGGCGTTGCCGAGCGCTTCGCTCGCCTCCACCGTGCCCCCCGAAGCCCGCCACGCCGCCAGCAAACGCTCGACCGCCGGCAGCAGAAAGTCGCCGCCGCCACAGGAAGGTTCGAGTAAGCGCTGACGATGCAAGGGCTGATCGACGGTGTAACCGACCAGATCAAGGATGAACTCGACCGCCTCCACCCGCGTGAAGACCGCGCCGCGCGCCTCACCGTCACCATGGGCGGAGATCGTCGCCAAGGCGGCAGCGATAGCCGGCGAATAGGCGCTGGTCGGTTCGCTGAAGAGGTCGAAGGTGAGTTGACGGGAGGCCATGGTGGTTTGTTCCTGTTTAACGTTATTTACAATAAAACACGCTGGCGCAGGGGCTCCTCGATTCCACGAGCCACGGTGAAACAAAAGTTCTCAAGGTCTGTGGGTACCTCATGAAGCCAAAGGACGCGCTCAAAATTGTCAACACTGCGTATTAGCTCTCTGCCAATATCGGACAGCTTTAGCAGGTAATCGACAAGATTTATTGCATTGCTCATAACTGACCCTCAAAAAAATCGATGGAACAATTGCAATCTCAATGCTACAAGAGCCGACTGATTGGTCGCCATTGTACGCACTGTCGGAACAACAAAACAGGGATGCCCTCTGTGTTCCTTCCTCAGAACAGCCTCGTTTTCCCTTTCAATTCTCTCCCTCCCCCACCAGCCCCTTGGCGTCCTTCTCACCCAACGCCAACACCGGCGGCGCGCTCTTGAGCCGCTTCTCCACTGCGCTGATCGGTTCAGCAACCGGAATATTCTCCGGCATCGTCCCGCCGATCCGCTTGATCGCCTCGCGCACCTCGCGACCGACCACTTCGTGGGCGTGAATCGCTTGCTGCTGATGGTTGATCCCCTCGCGAGCCAACTTGTCCCGTGTCTGGGTCATGCGAAACTGGTTGGCGGCAAGTTCGGTGGTATCCATGCGGTCAAGCAGATTCTCTTTCTTCGCAATCCCCTTGCGTTGCTTGATCGCCTCGTTGCCCAGGCCGTTGTACAGCCCCTTGTAACCGGCATCGTGAAAGACGCCGAACATGCGGTCCTGCACTCCAGCGGCACGCGCCGCACCGGAAAGAGCCTTAAACTCCTCCGATGTTTGTTTGCGAATCTCCAACCGCTCACGGTCAGCGGACAGTGCATCCGAAACTTCCTGTCGCCGCGCCTGAATGGCGAAATATTTCTGAGCGTTGGCGATTTCCGTCTTACGCGGGTCACCGTTCTGGGCAATGAGATAGCAAGCAAACCGGGAGAGATGGTAGTCGTCGACCGAACGCTCTCCACCCTTGCCGATTCCGATCATTTTGCCGGCGCCGGCAAAATGATAATCCGGTGGATTTCCCGACTGTTGGCAGGAAACCTTTGCCCGTTTGATCGCCTCTTCGAAGCGCCGCCACTGACTGTAACCGAGGAGCGGTTGCAGGTCGCGGGCGCTCCAGTATTCCGCACCATGTTCATTGACCTGCTTCATCCCCTCGAATGAAATGTTGCCGCGTACCGGTAATCCCTTGTCCGTCATCTCCCACCTCCTGATTCTCTTTTGGGTTGAGTTTAATGTGCGCTCCTACTAAAGCTGTCCAGGCCGGTTTGGATTTTAACCCCGTCGAATTCGACGGGATTGAAACCTGGGTTGTTGAGCCGCGGTCAAGTCCAAGAAACTCTACCGTATTGCGGTTGCGCAGCCAGTTACGGATAACATCATCAGGGTGATCTGGGTTTTTATATTTGGCAATGTCAGTCAGACAGATGGTGTCTTGCTGATCTTCTCCATGTAGCGATCGAACATAAACTTGCTTCGTTGCCGCATGAGGCGCCGGACCCTTACCAATTCGCGGTCATTACGTGCGACGGTCCGCAGATATTCCGCATAGCGAAGATATTCGAACCAGAGGCGCGGGGGTGACAAGATTCCTGATTGTTCGGCCTCTTCCAATTGTGCGAAAAGATTGGTGGCGGTGGTGATGTCGTGCGGTGTTAGCTGCCACTCACCCTGAATCCAACCCCAAACTGGTAGCCAGGCCGGCAGCTCTGCCTCGTTGAGTTCGTGATCTTCACACTCCAGAGAATGAAATAATTCGTAGAGTAAGGGGGATTGCAATAAATCCGCATCGACTTCGTGCGGTTTCTCAAGAAAGGCGAGAAGGTAAGCCTTCTTTGCTGACTGAATATCGTTCAGGCGTTCCAAAGCCTTGCCGCGCCAGACTTCGAACCTGACCCGCTCACTGATTCCTTTGTGGAGAGCTCGGGCAAACCAGTCTTCGGCAGCTTCAACTTGTCCATCCGCCAGGAGGATGACACCTAAATGAAATCGTGGTGGCAGATAGATCAGTTCCGGTGAAGGTAATTCCAGCAATTTTTTGATCAGGAGTTCCCGTACGGCGGCGGCTAGCGGGGGTGGCGTCTCCGGCATTATCGACTGCCAGAGGTGGTGAAGACCTGCTGTTTCGATGGAGGCGGCACAAAAACGTGCAAGCCGATCTTGCCAAGAAACAACCTGTTGCTGCAACGCCAGGAGTTCGGCGTCGTCGGGCGCCTCTGATATTAATTCTGCGTAGATCGTCAGTGCCTTTTCGAGTCGCAGATGACGAAGCCATTCGCCGGCATCGTTAAGCAGAATGTTTCGGCGGTTGTCGCTAAAGAAGTCGAGTTGCATCGATAACTCCGGACCCATTCTGATTTTGACTAAATCTTTTAAATCTATCGCGGGCTGGAGCCCGCTCCTACCGGAAGTTACGCCCCGACGCCGACATAGGGGTTGAGTCTTTTCTCGCGGCCGATGGTCGTATCCGGACCATGACCGGGGTGCACAATCGTTGCATCCGGGAGGATGAAGAGCCCTTTGCGGATCGACGCAACCAAGGTGTCGTGGTCACCGCCGGGGAGATCGGTGCGGCCGACAGAGTCGGCAAAGAGGGTATCACCGGAGAAGAGGTGATCGCCAATCAGAAGGCTGACCCCGCCCAGCGTATGGCCGGGAGTGGCAATCACCTGAATTTTCAGGGTGCCGACAGTGATCGTTTCTCCCCCTTGCAGCAATCGGGTCGGCGGCGGCGAGACGCGCACATCGAGGCCATATTTGCGGCCGTGCTCTTGAGCTTTCGGGAGGAGTGCCGCATCAGCGCTGTGGATCAGGAGTTCGACCCCATTGGCACTCTCCAGCAAAAGTTGATTGGCGCCAATATGATCGAAGTGGCCGTGCGTATTGATAATCATCTTGAGCTGCAGACCAAGGGCGGCAAGGCGTTCGAGAATGCGCTCCCCCTCTTCCCCTGGATCGATGACCACCGCCTCTTTACTTTCTTCGCAGCCGACAATAAAACTATTCACCTGTAACGGGCCGACAACATGTGCTTCTAAAATCATGCCTTAAGACTCCTTGTTAAAGAGATCGAGATTGACGCTGCGCAGCTGCTCCCCGAGGTTGTGACCGAAGGATTTCGGCTCTTTCTTCTCTGCTGGAGGGGCGACAGGGATCGTAACGGGAAGAGGCAGAGGAACCGGTGTTGGCATTGCCGCGGCGGGTTTCTCCCCTTTGTAAAAGTAACGGTCGTAAAGACGGTGATGACTGGTCCAGTCGGAAGTACTCTCGGCTTCCCGGTCGATATGCGCCGAGACGCCGTTGATCTTCGAATCAAGGTCATCAAGGAAATTAAGGACGATGGCTTCGAGGGTCTTGGGGCGCTTGGGCGAACCGTAATCATACTGACCGTGATGGGACAGGATCAGATGCTTGACCAGCATCGCCGTGCCGCGCGGGAAGTCCGGGAGGGTGCGGATACGCTCGTCAATCATCTCCACCCCCATGACAATATGGCCGATCAACTTCCCTTCATCGGTATAATCAAAGCTGCGCACATAACTGAGCTCGCCGATTTTACCGATATCGTGGAGCAGGGCCCCGAGAATCATCAGATCACGGTTGAGGGTTGGATAACGCGGCGCCATCAAGTCGACAAGGGCAGCGATCGCCAGGGAATGCTCAAGCAGGCCGCCGATATAGGCATGGTGCATACTCTTGGCCGCCGGGGCGGAGGCAAAAGCGCGCAGCAACCCGGCATCATTGAAGAATGACTCGGCCAGAACGCGCAAAGACGGATCGCGCAGGGAGGCGACCAAAGTTTTCAGTTCGTTGCACATCTCGTCACTGTCGCGCGGTGAGACCGGCAGGAAATCAGCGAGCTCGATCTCTTCTTCGCTGATCTTGCGCAGCTGGCTGATGATCAACTGTTTTTTGTTGAGGTAGGTGCTCGCCTTACCATGAACAACGATAAAATCGTCACGATCGAAAACTGCGTCGAATTCATCGACCCGATCCCAGATCCGCCCTTCAATCTCGCCACTGCGATCGATGAGCTTCACCGTCATGTAAGGTTTGCCGTTCTTCGCCATAGCCAGGGTCTTATCCCGAACCAGAAAAGGACTTTCGATGACGTCGCGCTCACGAATCTGTTCCACAAATACTTTTTTCACAAAGACTCCTGCTGTTTTGATTGGATGTACTTTTCCCCGATAAACTGTGCAACGCGCAGTCCGTCAATCGCTGCGCTCATGATTCCGCCGGCATAACCGGCTCCTTCGCCGACCGGATAAAGTCCAGGGTGGCTCAAGGATTCCCCTGCTGCGTTGCGCAAAATCCGCAAAGGGGCCGAAGTGCGGGACTCGATGCCGATCAGGGTCGCCTCGTTGCTGATAAAGCCCCGCATTTTGCGCTCAAAATGCGGCAGCGCCCGACGCAGACCCTCGCTGACAAAAGCCGGAAGAATCGTCGTCAAATCCGCTTCACGCACGCCCGGCCGGGTACTGACCCGGCGAAGCGAGCCTTTACCTCCGAGAAAACTCATGAGATTCTGGGCCGGTGCGTAATAATCGCTGCCGCCGCACCGAAAGGCGGCTTCCTCCCAATGCCGCTGAAAACGAACTCCGGCGAGGGGATCGCTGCCACTGAAATCTTCCGGACGGACGGTGACAACCAAAGCGCTGTTGGAGTAGGAACTATCCCGCCGCAAACGACTCATCCCGTTCACCACCACCTCACCTTCCGCCGAAGAGCTGAGAATGACCTCCCCCCCCGGACACATACAGAAAGAGTAAATACCGCGCCGACTGTCGGGATCGTTCCAGGCCAGAGCATAATCGGCAGCAGGGAGACGGGGATGATCGGAGAGGCCGTATTGAATGGTATTGATCAGCGTGCGCGGATGTTCGATGCGCAGGCCGATGGCGAAGGGTTTAGCTTCGAGCCGTACCCCTTCACGGGCCAAGAGTTCATAGGTATCCCGGGCGCTGTGACCGAGAGCTAGGACCAAGCTGTCACACGGGAGGTGCGTGCCGCTGCTGCAAAGTCCGCCCTGAATGGTCGTGGAGCGCATTTCCAAACCGATCAAGCGCTCTTTGTAGCGAAATTCAACGCCAAGCGCCAACAACTTTTGGCGTAAACGGATGAGAACCAGACGCAGACGGTCGGTACCGATATGGGGCTTGGCCTGAATCAGAATCTCGGCCGGCGCCCCGCAGGCGACAAGGGTGCGAAGGACCTCACTGGTCAGGGGATGATTGAGGCGCGTGGTCAACTTGCCATCAGAGAAGGTGCCGGCCCCGCCCTCGCCGAACTGGACATTATTTTCAGGATCAAGTGTACCGTCGCGCCAAAAGCGCTCAACCGCCGGAACCCGCTCTTCCACCGGGCCGCCCCGGTCAATCAAAGTAACTCTGGCCCCGCGCTGCACCAGCGCCAAAGCAGCAAAAAGGCCCGCCGGTCCCATGCCGACCACTAGCACACGATGTTCCGGTGCTATCCTGGTCACTTGTTCCGGAAAAAGCTCAACAACCTTTTCCAACCGGGGGTGTCCAGCGCACCGCTTGAGGACTTCCTCTTCGTTCTCTAGCGAAAACTCCACGGTATGCACGAGGAGAATGCGGGATTTGCGTCGGGCATCAATCCCCCGCCGCACCAAACGCAAATCGCCGATGCTTGCGACCGGAATCGCCAACTCTTCCGCCACCCGGCGCGGAATCAATTCCTCGGACTCTTCAAGAGTCAGGGGCACTTCACGCAGGCGCAAAGTCACGAAGGAGTCTCCTGCACAGAGACCGGCACCGGCATTTGCAACGGCAGCAGGACGTTAAAGGTCGTCCCCTGACCGGGCTGACTGCTCAGAGAAATCTTGCCTTTATAGGTTTTGATAATGCGAAGAACACTGGAAAGACCGAACCCGGTCCCTTTTTTCCGGGTCGTAAAGAAGGGATCGAACACACGCGCCTGATCCTCAAGGGGAATACCGCAGCCCGTATCACTGACCTTGACCTGAATCGAATTCAGTATGGGGACGACACTGACAGATAATTCCCCCCCTTCAGGCATGGAATGCAAGGCATTCGAGATAAGATTGGTAAAGATCTGCCGCACTTCTTCTTGATCCCCGTGAAAAAGAGGAGTGGCAACAATCTGTTCTTGTAATCGGATCCTTTGCGCCTCGAGTTGCGGCTGAAAACTCTTGAGCACATCCTTGGCAACAATATCAACCTGAACAACCGAGTCGACACGGTTCTGTGCCCGACTCACCGCCAGTAACTTAATAAGAAGATTGTCGATGCGGTCAATTTCCGATTGAATCCGATCTAGAAATTCAACACTCTGCGGGGCGGCGGCATGATCATTTTTGAGAATCTGGGCAAAAAGGTTGATCGAATTGAGCGGGTTGCGGATTTCGTGAGTCAATCCAACTGCCAGATGACCAAGGGTCGCCAGCTTTTCGGCCTGGATGATTTCATCCTGCGCTGCATCCAATTCCTGACTCTTTTCGGCAACACGTCTTTCCAACTTCAGATTCCACTGTTGAATTTCCTGCAAATGATGTTCACGTTCAGCAAGAAGTTCACGGTTTTGCATCTCCAGACGCCGTGAGCGTAATACCGTGGCGGTGCGTTCAAGAAGATCGTGATTGCGAAAAGGTTTGATAATATAATCGGCGGCCCCGGCCTTCATGGCGTTCACCGCAATATTTTCACTCCCCATGCCAGTAAAGATAATCACGGCAATGTCAGGAAAGTTATGCTTGATCTCCTGTAAAACCTCCAGTCCATCCTTCCCCGGCATCATAAAATCGAGAAGTACCAGATCAAAAGATTCCTCGGCAAGGAGATTGAGGGCAAGGATTCCATCCCCGGCTGTTCGCACACTATAGCCATCAGTGCGCAAAATAATCGATGCCAATTCAAGGATAACCCGATCATCATCGACAATTAAAATTCTGGCACTCATGACTTTAACTCCCTGCTTCTATCGAGAAATTAGCTTGAAAGAATAACCGTTAAGCCAACAATTTGACAAGGAGAATCGCTTGATTTCTTATTTCGAAGGGCAAGCAAGATAATAAAAAAAAGTTTTCTATTTACCGGCGGGATTTGTTATAAACAAACGGTCGTGCACGACAATGAAGCCGTGTTTTCGACATATTCCATTGTACGGGAGTCAAACCATGAGTGAAATTACCGACATCTATGCCCGTGAAATTCTCGATTCACGCGGTAACCCGACTATCGAAGTCGAAGTCTACACTGAAGCCGGCACCATGGGGCGCGCCTCTGTCCCCAGTGGTGCTTCAACCGGTGAACGTGAAGCGCTTGAACTGCGCGACGGCGACAAGGCTCGCTATCTCGGAAAAGGGGTATTGAAGGCGGTAGAAAATGTCAACGAGATCATCGCCGATTCCCTTATCGGCTGGGAAGTCGGTGATCAGGCCGGTATCGACCATAAACTGATCGAACTCGACGGCACGGAATTCAAATCGAAACTCGGCGCCAACGCCACCCTCGGTGTCTCCCTCGCCTGCGCCAAAGCCGCCGCCGAAGAAGCCGGCCTCCCGCTTTATCAGTATATCGGCGGCACTAACGCCAAAGAACTGCCGCTGCCGATGATGAACATCATCAACGGCGGTGCTCATGCCGACAACAACGTGGACATTCAGGAATTCATGATCATGCCCGCCGGGGCGGTTAACTTCAAGGAAGCGTTGCGCATGGGCGCCGAGATCTTTCATGCCCTGAAAGGAGTCCTGAAAGCCAAAGGTTACAATACCGCCGTCGGCGATGAGGGCGGCTTCGCCCCCAACCTTAAATCGAATGAGGAAGCCCTGGAAGTGATCATGGAAGCAATCGTCAAGGCCGGCTTCAAGCCGGGGGAGGAAGTTCTCCTTGCTCTTGATGTGGCTTCTTCCGAACTCTTCAAAGACGGGGTTTATACACTGGAAAATGAAGCACAGCCGAAGAAGACCCCGACCGAACTGATCGATTTCTACGAAAATCTCGTCAACAAATACCCGATCATCTCCATCGAAGACGGCATGGCCGAAAATGACTGGGACGGCTGGAAGCAGATGACCGAGAGGCTCGGTAAACGCATCCAGATCGTTGGCGACGACCTCTTCGTTACCAATCCGAAGATCCTTAAAGAAGGGATTGACAAAGGAATTGCCAATTCGATCCTGATCAAGCTCAACCAGATCGGCACTCTTACCGAGACCCTCGACGCCATCGAGATGGCGAAGCGGGCCGGCTACACCACCGTCATCTCGCACCGCTCCGGCGAAACCGAGGATACCTCCCTCGCTGACCTCGCTGTCGCCGTCAACTCCGGTCAACTCAAGACCGGCTCCCTTTGCCGCACCGACCGGGTGGCCAAATATAACCAGCTTCTGCGCATCGAAGACGAGCTCGACTCGGTTGCCGTCTTCCGGGGCAAGGATGTCTTTTACAACCTGCGCAAGCAGGCCTAAACTTTCAACCACAAAAAAAGGCCGGACATTTTGTCCGGCCTTTTTTTGTTTTATTTCAAACTGTTACGCTTCACCTTTAAACCACTTGTCGAACCAGGTGCGGTGATCTTTTTCCGCGAGAATCGCCAGATCATTGGGTCCCAGCCAGATCCCCTTGCAACCCGGACATTGATCGAGCGGCACGCCACGAAAATTCATCTCAACCAGTTTTTCACCACACTTCGGACAATGGTTCCGGCAGACAGCCATCTTCTCCTTATCAGCCGCCTCTTTCATCTTGGTAATCTGCAATTGTTCTTTTTTATAGATGTACTCGTTCTCCAGCGCTTTTTCGCGTTCTTTCCAAATGTCAGTCATAGCATCACCTCCGAAAAGAGATTAAATACGTATTGATTTTAATAAAAAACCGGGAGAAGTGCAAGCAATCATTGACGAATATAGGGATAACCATATATCAAAGGCCTTCTCTGATCTTCTTCAGGTAAAGGTTGCTCCGTTCTTCGGCAAAACCAAGATGCTCAAGCATCAAAACCCTGGCACGCTCGGCATCGCTATTTTTGATGGCCTGATAAACCCCCTGGTGATGATTGAAGAGCTGTCTTTGATCGTCTTCCGTCAGGTAAACCGCCCGCCACACCCCGCGCTGAAACTCTTTCATCGCATCAAAAATATTCTGCATAAGATGGAGCCAGACGATGTTGTGAGTCGCCTTGGCAATGACAATGTGAAAGTTGGCATCTAGATCTTCCGAGGGCTTTAACGTCTCCAGATTTTGCCGCATGCCGTCGACAATTTCCTCGAGGCGCCGCAAATCTTCCGGCAAAGCGCGCTGCGCGGCAAAGTAAGCGGTCCAGCTCTCCATACATTTGCGTACCTCGATGACGTCCAGAGCCCTTTCCTGCTCAATACGAATCATCTCGCTCAGGGCATTGCCACTCCCTTGTTCCATGAGGGACAAAACCGTCGTCCCCCCCCCTTGCAGGGCTTCGACCAGCCCTGACGCACCAAGGATATTCAAGGCCTCGCGGACCGACGGCCGGGAAACGCCAAACATCTCGGCGAGTTCCCGTTCCGGAGGGAGGCGATCACCGGGGACAAATTCCCCGGACATGATCGAATGACGGATCTGTTCGGCAATCTGTGCAGAAATTTTTTTCGGCCTGATCGGCGTAAAAGTCATAGTCGGCATCCGCCAGTCAAAGGAGTTAATATTGGCGTTCAATACACTATTTTCCGGGATGGTGCAATCGAAGTTCGCTTCAATTTCTGGTCAATTCCGCAAAAACTCCTGCCTCCTTGAGACGTGTAAGTAATCCCTGTAAAAGAGTGCCGGTGACCAGACCGGTGGGGATCGAACTCAGCAGAAGAAAGGGCAGATAGTAGAAAATCGCCTGGTTTTGCAGCAGTAGAGAAGCCATCAGCAACTGTCCGAGATTATGGCCGACGGCGCCGGCAAGACTGATGCCGACAGGGCTGAAACAGCTTGTTTTCTTGATTAACAGAGCCATAAACAGGGTGCTGATTACGGCACCGGTCAGAGCCAGGAAGAAACCAGGGGCCAGGAAGGTCCCACCCAGCAACGATCCGAGAAAAACCCGTGCAATTGCCACGGTCAGGCCAGCGCGCAGATCGTAGAGATACAGAGCCAGCAGGGTGATGATATTGGCTAAACCGAGTTTGACACCGGGTAACGGCAGGGGGATAGGGAATAACCCTTCGAGAAGATGAAGGGCCGTGGCCATGGCGAGCAATAAAGAGAGGTAGACGAGGCGGCGGGTGCTGAACATCGTTAGGGGCTCGCCTTAGTTTAACGGGTGACGGCATCCACCGGGGCGGGTCCGTCGACATGAATGATGATTTCGCCGGGGAGACAGACAATCGTCGAACCCGGCGACGCAATCCAGCTCTGCTTGACACAGATCTGCTCAGGACAATTCGCTTCCCGCATGCGAATTTTTCCATCAGCGACCTCGACCGTCGCCGGACCAAGCCGACCGGCAATTTGCATCAATTCCTGACCAGCAGCAGGGTCAAGATCGATCGTACAAAGGACTTTTCCTTCAACTGTGATCGTCGCCTGCGCCGGAAAGCGCTGGTCTGAAGAAATCACGAAGTGCCGATAGATCGTCAGTAGTCCCAAAAATGCACAGAGCAGGACCGCAGCGATCAGTAACTTATCACCGCGGGTCATAACGATACGCGCCTCCGGGCAGGACTTCAAGGTGAGCAGCAAGACCGGACGTATGAACAATGCGACCGGCCGCGCTCACCAAAACCAGGTTGACGCCGAGTTTATCCGCCAGAGCCAATGCCTCCTCCCCCTTCATGACAAAAAAGGCTGTCGACAGGAGATCGGCAAGACCGGCGTCCTGGCTTACCACCGTCACACTCATATTTTCATGGGCGGGATAACCGCTGCGCGGATGAAGGATGTGATGGTAACGCTGGCCATCCGCTTCAAAATAACGGTAATAATCGCCTGAAGTCACGGCCGCCGCGTCCTCAAGGGTGACAATAGCAACTAGAGCGTCGCCTTGGCGAGGGTCCTTGATGCCGATGCGCCAGGGAGCATTGCGTGTATTACTGCCAAGGACGCGAATATTCCCGCCGGCATCGATCAGGGCTTTCTGGATTCCCTGCCTGACCAGAGCCTGCAGCGCTTTTTCGGTCGCATATCCTTTGGCCAGAGCGCCGAGATCGAGTTTCATTCCGGCTTTGCGCAGATAAGCCGTCGATTCGATTTCATTAATCTCTAAACTTTCGCTATCGACCAACGGCAGGGTCGCGACAATCGACGAGGATGCGGGGATTTTTGGGTTTTCCCCCGCAAAGTCCCAAAGGTCCATCACAGGACCGATCGTCACGTCAAAGGCGCCGGCACTCAACTCCTGATATTTTTTCGCCAGCAACAGCATCGCCAGGGTGTCAGCGTCAACGCGTACCGGGGCAATTCCGGCCATTGCGTTGATGCGGCAGACATCGCTGCGCCGACACTCCTCCGTCCCGGTCAGCGGGAAACGATCGACGAGAGCCGCGATGCGATGCATTTCGCCATATGCCGCAGCAACCGCCACCGGCAAAGCCGCGGCATCGTCACCATAGACCTTGATACTAACCAGCGTATCCATAAGAAACTGCTCGCTGCGATACTCCTTTATCCGCCGTTCCGACAGATACACACTCACCCCGGCGACCAGCAAACCGAGGCAAAGGATCAGCAGAAGGTGACCGCGTCTGGTCATTCCGTCTTGCAAACGCCGCAGGCCTGACAACCGGCATCCGGGGTCGTGCCGATTTCGAGTACAACCTCTTCCGACAGGGGTGAAATCATGTCGATCGACTTGGTCGGACATTTAGCGGCACAGATACCGCAGTTAGTGCATTTCTCGACGTCGATGACAGCAACGCTCCCCTCCCCGGCAGCCACAACGTGCACAGCATCTTCCGGACAGTTCTTTTCACAGATTTTGCACTTGATGCAGGCAACAGAGCAGTTCGCCTTGGCGTCTTTGCCCTTTTCGGTATTAAGGCAACGGACCGTGACCAGATGCGACACGCCGATCAACTTCAGGATCTGCTGCGGACATTCGACGACACATTTGTTGCAGGCGGTGCAGCGGTAGTAATCGATGACCGGCAGACCGTCCGCTCCCATCTCGATGGCACCGAAGGGGCAGACCTTGAAACAGGAGCCCTGCATGACGCAGCCAAAGTCGCAGGCTTTCGGTCCTTTGAAGTTGGCGAGGGCAGCCCGACAATCCTTGATCCCTTCGTAGCGATAAAGCATCCGGGTTCGGCCGTAGCCCCCCTGACACAACAGTTGCGCGACTTTGCGCTCTTCATAGGCCGAGACTTCTGTCCCCATGATCGCGGCAATCTGTTCGTACAGAGTCGCTCCGCCGGGCGCACAGTCACTCGGTTTGACGCTACCGGCGACGATCGCCTCAGCAAAGGCCGCACAACCCGGCAGCCCGCAGGCGCCGCAATTGGCGCCGGGCATGATCTGCAACAGGGCTTCAACCCGGGGATCGACGGCGACGGCAAACTTCTTGCCGGCAAAACCGAGAATGATTCCGAAGACGGCGCCAATGGCCCCGAGACTTAAAATTGCAACGAGCATCAATACGCCTCCACTAGGTCAAACCGGAAAAACCGAGAAATGAGATGGACATTAATGCCGCGACGATGAGGGCGATCGGGGTCCCCCGCATGCTCTCGGGGATATCGGCATCCTCGAGCCGCTCACGAATCCCCGACATGAGGAGGAGGGCAATGGTGAAGCCGGCCGCATGACTGAGGCTGTGCACCATGACCTTGCCGAGGGAATATTCGTTCTGAATATTGATAATCGCCACCCCGAGGACCGCACAGTTAGTGGTGATCAGCGGCAGAAAGATCCCCAACGCTTTGTACATGGGGGGGCTGAACTTTTTGATGACAATTTCGACAAACTGTACCAGCGAAGCGATGACGAGAATAAAGGCAATCGTCTGTAAATAAGTGATATTGAGCGGAGTCAGCAGGTAGGTCTGGAGCACCCAAGTGATAAAGCTGGCGATAATCAGGACGAAGGAGACCGCCCCGCTCATCCCCAGCGAGGCGCTGAGTTTTTTCGAGACACCGAGAAAGGGGCAGATCCCGAGAAACTGGGACAGGACGATGTTGTTGACCAAAACCGCACTGATAATGATGATGACATATTCTTGCATCTGTCTGATTCCCCTTCCCTACGCAGTTTTTTTCTGAAACTTGTTCATCAGACCCAAGAGACAGCCAAGGGCAATAAATCCGCCCGGCGGGAGAATCATGATCAGAGCAGGAATATTCTCCGGCAAAAGCTGCAGGCCGAAAAAGGTTCCGGCACCGAGGACTTCCCGCACCGCACTGACCACGACCAGCGCCAGAGTGAATCCGATCCCCATGCCAAGGGCATCGATGACGGAAGGGAGCAGGGTGTTGCGACTGGCAAAGGATTCCGCCCGGCCAAGGATGATACAGTTGACGACGATCAGCGGGATGAAGATCCCCAGGGAGGTGTAAAGCGCCGGGGTAAAGGCATGCATCAGCATGTCGGTGATGGTGACGAAGGTGGCGATAATAACAATGAAAGCCGGAATCCTGACTCCGGGGGGGATAATCTTGCGCATTGACGAAACGACAATATTGGAAGCCAACAGGACGCCGGTCACAGCCACCCCCATGCCCAGACCGTTATTGACTGAGGTGGTCACAGCCAGGGCCGGACACATGCCGAGCAGCAGGCGGAAAAGGGGATTCTCGCGAACAATGCCCTTGGTAAATTCATTCTTCAAATTCATGCGTTAGACCTCCACGACAAATTTTTCATGGCTATTTCGCCGCGGCGAAGTGGGCAATAAAGTGTTCGCGGGCAGCATTGACCCCCTTGGTCACCGCCTTGGTGGTGATGGTCGAGGCGGTAATCGCCTGCACCTGATTCTCCTTGAGCGGCGGGGTCTTGGTCACTTCCAGGGCAAGAGCGATCTCTTTATCCTTGTAACGATCATAAAATTTGTTCTCGGTCGCTTTGGCGCCAAGTCCCGGCGTTTCCCGCTGGCTGAGGACCTTGATCGTGGTGATTCTGGCTGTCGCGATATCAAAACCGGCAAGAAGCGCGATCGGCCCGCTGTAGCCCTTGGTCTCGACCGCATAAATGACACCGACAAGCTCCTCGCCGCGATAAGCGACATTCACCTCTTTGATTACCGGATCGTAGGGAGAGGTGAGATAGGTGGCGGTTTCGTCGACAACCCGGTCGGACTGGGGATAAACTTCCTTGAAACTGTCAAGCTTGTTCTGCAAAATCTGCTGGGCAATGAGCGGACTGGCGAGGCTGTTGACATAACTGAGGCCGGCACCGGCGACACCAGCGACCAGTAGCAGAAAAAGACCGAGCTTTAAAATATCACGCATGGCTCTTCACCCTCCCGAAGACCCGCGCCTTGGTGTAGCGATCGAGCAACGGGGTGACGACGTTCATCAACAGGATCGAGTAGGCCACCCCTTCCGGATAGCCACCCTTGGTACGGATCAGCACGACCAAAAGACCGCAGCCGATACCGAAGAGGATGCGACCCAGCTTGGTCACCGGTGAGGTGACCCAGTCGGTCGCCATGAAAAAGGCGCCGAGGAGGAGGCCGCCGGCACACAGGTGATAAACGGGATACCACAATCCCTCGCCTTTGATCCCGCCGATAACGGCCGTGAGGAGAAAGACGGTGCCGAGGAAGGTGCCGGGGATGCGCCAGTCGATCTGCCGGCGGTACAGGAGATAGGCACCGCCAAGGAGCAGAGCCAGAGCACTGGTCTCGCCGATACTGCCGCTCACCGAGCCGAGAAAGATCTCTCCGAGGGGGGGGAGGACCTCCCCGCCCGCCTCTTTCATGATTCCGAGGGGGGACGCGGTGGTGAGGCCGTCAAGGGGGTTGGTCCAGTTGGTCATCGCCACCGGAAATGACGCGAGGAGGAAAGCCCGGCCGATCAGGGCAGGATTGAAGATGTTCTGACCGAGGCCGCCAAAGAGATGCTTGGCAACAACAATGGCGAAGAGGGTGCCGAGGACTGCCATCCACAGCGGTAAGGACGGCGGCAGACAGAAGGCGAGGAGGAGGCCGGTGATAATGGCGCTGCTCTCCCGGGTCGGCGATTCCCGCTTCATGATCTTCAGACAGACGATCTCGGCCGCATAAGCACTGATCACGCAGACCAGAATTACCAGCAAGGCCGGCAATCGAAAGAAGTAGAGGGCGGCCAGCAGCGCCGGCGTCAGGGCGATGAGGACATCGCGCATGGCAGTCGGGACGTTATCCGGACTGTGCAGATGCGGTGCGGAGGTGACAACGATGAGGTCTTTCTGCGGAATCATCCGGCTTCCTTCCCTTAACGCGCCTTGGCAGCGAGAATCGCCTGCTTGGCCCGGCGGATATACTGAATCAACGGAATCTGGGCGGGGCAGGCATAAACACAGGAGCTGCACTCAATACAGCTCATGACATCGGACTTTTCAGCTTCTTCCCAGGCACTGCGCTTGGCCAGGCGCGCCAGAGAGGTCGGTTCGAGAAAAGCAGGGCAGGCGTCGATACATTTGGCGCAGCGTACGCAGGGATATTCTTTCTGGGCGCGATGCGGCTCTTTATGGAGGAGGACAATGCCGGAGGTCCCTTTGACCACCGGGAGCTCATCGGAAAAGACCGTATTCCCCATCATCGGGCCGCCGGCAATGATCTTCTCGACTTCGCCGCAACAACCGCCACTCGCTTTGATCAATTCACTAAAAAGGGTACCGATGCGCACCAGATAGTTGGCAGGATGACAGATCCCGGGACCGCTGACGGTAACGTAACGTTCGATCAGAGGGATTCCCAACTCAACCGCATCGGCGAAAGCCGCGGCGGTCCCGACATTATTGACAATCACCCCAACCGACAAGGGCAGCTCACCGACCGGGAGCTCTTTGCCGGTGCAGGCGTAAATGAGCTGCTTCTCCGAGCCTTGCGGATACTTATCCTTGAGGACGACAACCCGGAGGTTCGGCTGGCCGGCAACCGCCTTCTTCATCACCGCAACCGCATCCATCTTGTTCTCTTCGATGGCGATGACACCTTGCGTGCAACTAATACTGCGGAGCATATAACCGAGCCCGGCAACGATTCGCTCGGCTCTTTCCAGCATCAGACGGTGGTCCGCGGTCAGGTAAGGCTCGCATTCGACGCCGTTGAGGATCACCGTGTCGATCTTCTTCCCTTCGACCGGGGCATACTTGACGTGGGTCGGGAAGGTCGCCCCCCCCTGGCCGACGATACCGGCTTCAAGAAGAATTGCGCACAGCTCTTCCGGGGTCAAGGCTGCCGGATCCGCGGCCGGCTGCACTGTTTCCGCCCATGTTTCCTGATGATCGTTCTCAATGATGATGCAGGGGACAAAACTGCCGCCGGGGTGCTCCATGACTTCGATGCCGATAACTTTACCGCTGACACTGGCATGGATGGGGGCGGAAACAAAGGCTTTGGCCATGCCAATCTTCTGCCCCTTTTTGACCTCGTCACCGGCAACAACCAAAGGGACACAGGGCGCGCCGATATGTTGTGAGAGGGGGATATAGACCCGATCCGGGACCGGGGCGACAACCGTCGGCAGATTACTGGTCAGCTCCTTGTGCCCGTCCAGGTGGATCCCGCCTTTAAAAGTGGCTCTCTTCATCTCTATTGACTCCGGGAGAAGGTCATTTCTAGACAGCTTTAACTTCAACAAAAAAGAGCAGGGTTAACAAAACCAGCAGTACCGCACTGCTGAACAGATCCGCTGAGGAAAATTGCAACGGGCGCATCCGCGTCCGCTCCAGATCGCCCCGGTAACAGCGTGCCTCCATCGCCGTTGCCAGGGCCTCGCCGCGACGAAAAATTGCCACAAAGAGAGGAAAGAGCAAGGGGATACAACCTTGCACTCTTTGCCGTAATCCGCCGGTATGAAAGGCCGGGGAGCGGGCGGCCCGGGCCTGGAGACTCTTTGCCGCTTCTTCGACGATCACCGGAATAAAACGCAAGGACAGGGCCAACAGCATGGCTAACTGCTGGATCGGCACCCTGACGCGTTTCAACGGTTGCAAAAGACTCTCCAACCCGGCAGTGAGGGCAAGTGGCGACGTCGTTGCCGTCAGCAGCGTGGCACTGCTCACCAGCAGAATCAAGCGCAAGATCATTTTCGCCGAGCGGTGCAACCCTTCATACGAAAGATAACTCAAGATCCCGGAAGTCGCGAGCGGTGCCCCCGACACAAAGAAAATGTTGAAAAAAGCGGCACAGGCCGCCAACCACAAGATCGGCCGCAGACCGCGCCAGGAATCGCTGAGCGAACGCCCGATCGCCAATGTCGTCAGCAGTATGAAGGCGCCAAGCAGGAGGAAAGCCGGATAGCTCTCCACTCCATACAGGGTTACCATAAAGAGGAGCGTCAGGAGGATCTTGCTGCGCGCATCGGTCCGGTGCAGGAGCGAGTCCCCCGAGGAATAGGTCCCCATCATGACCAGCGGAAAGCTCCAGGCCTTTTGACGATCGATAGCAGCGCCATCCTCTTTCAGGGGATAGGGCGACAGCGGCTCTGCGAGGCCAAGCGCCGCAAGACGCGCAGCATCAGCGAAGACTTCCCCAGGTGTCCCATCAAGAACGATCTTCCCCGCTTCCAGAACCAGGACCCGATCTGCCAGAAAAGCTTCGTCCCGGTGACGGGTAATGTGCAGAATGGTCAGCCCCAACTCCCGGTTAAGGCGGCGCAGCAAACGCATGATCGCCAACCGCCCGGCCGGATCGAGCCGGCTTGTCGCTTCATCGAGAATGATCAGCTCTGATTGCATGGCGAGAATTCCGGCCAGCGCCAGACGCTGCTGCTCTTCAGCGCTCAGGGTATGGGGAGCGCGCCCGGCAAAGTCCGCCAGATCGACGGCACGAAGAGCGCTTTCCACGCGATGCAGAATCGCCGCCGCGGGCAAACCAAGATTTTCCGGACCAAAGGCGACATCCTCCTCAACTGTGGTGCCGACAATCTGGTTGGCCGTATCCGCAAAGACCATCCCGGTTAATCGCCGGATCTCCCAAAGGCGGCTGGCATCACAGCTGTCGATCCCGTGAATGCGCACCCGCCCGGCCGTCGGAAGATACAGAGCGTTGAGCAGTCGCACCAGAGTCGATTTGCCCGAACCCTTACCGCCGAGGATGGCGACAAAATCCCCCCCATTCATCCGCAGGGAGATATTATCGAGAGCTTTCGCAGCTTCCCCGGCAGCCTTGCCCGGAGCATGCGCAAACTCAACTCCTTGCATTTCGATTATTTCCATGGAAGGAAAGACCGTTCCGGGAGGAGGCAAAGAAAAGAAACTGTAATCGGTGGACTGGCGGAGGACAAGCTCTTGACCAGGTTAAAAGAAAACCGCATTTTAACAAATGCGGAACAATCGGCAAGGCTTATTTTTACTGTTTTAAATCAGGATATTAGACAATAATTTTATTTTCAGTAAATATAATTATCATCAATAAAATAGAAGTGTCAAGGTCTCATCAGGAAGGCTTCAACGCCACTGGCGCCCGGAGTGATTGGAGAAGTAGCTCGGTGAGATGAAGAATCCTGACGTTGGGCAACTGCTCCGCCAGCCCCTTCTTCAGCTGCAGGAGACAGCCGGGATTGCTGGTAACCAGCACTGCAGCGCCACTGGAGGCAATCGTATCGAGTTTGCGCTGCAGGATGCGGTCGGACATCTCCGGCCTGGCGATATTGTAAGTCCCGGCACTGCCACAACAGGCATCGGCTGCTTCCAGCTCCTGATAGGACAGTTCCGGAATAAGCTTGAGCAGCTGGCGCGGTTCCCGGCGAATCCCCTGGCAATGGGCAATATGGCAGGGATCGTGATAAGTGACTTTCAGCGCTAACGGCTGGAGGAGTAAAGCCAGTTCGTCGGCATGCAGAGCCAGAACTTCTGAGATGTCCCGCACTCTGGCGCTGAATTCTGCCGCCGCCTCTCCTGCACCATGATGACCATACTTCTTCAACTCCGCACCGCAGCCGCCGCAATCGGTGACGATAAAATCGACCTCATAGCCGGCGAAGATCTCGACGTTGGTGCGGGCGGCTTCTTGCAGACCGGCCAAATCGCCGCCGAGCATATTCGGGGCGCCGCAACAGACCTGATTTTTCGGAGTAATGACCTTGTAACCGAGGGCCGAGAGGAGCTGGATCGTGGCGCGACTGGCATCGGAGAAGATCAGGCTCATGACGCAGCCGAGGAAGAAGCCGATGCTGCCGCGCTCCGGGCCAATCGCTTCGGTGACCTCCGAAATCTCCTGGCGCAGCGGCCGGGCCGGGAGTGCCGGGAGAAGACCTTCCATCCGCGCCAGCGGCTTCGGGAACATCTTGAGGATACCGAGATGGCGCACCAATTTTTGCAGGCCGGTGCGCTGATAAAGACGCAGCGGCGCCATCGAGGTCTCAAGCCGGTCGGGATGCGGCACCAGTTTGCGGAGGATAAGATCCTCCATGAAATTCAGCCCCCCCTGCCCGGCTTTGCCTTCGCAGCTGAATTCCGCCACCAGTTCGCCGGCATTGACGCCGCAGGGGCAGGCCGAGGCGCAGGCCTGACAGTCGAGACAGAGAGCGAGATATTCCAGGAGTCGCTCCGATTGATCGAGCTCCCCTTCTGTTACTTTGCGAATCAGCGCCACCCGCCCGCGCGGTGAAGCGGTCTCCAGAAAGGTCTCGCGATAGGTCGGGCAGTGCGGCAGACACATGCCGCAGCGCATGCAGTTGATCAGTTTAACTTCATCCATATCAAATGACCTTCCCGGGATTAAGAATCCCCTGCGGATCAAAGGCCTGCTTGATGCCGCGCATCACCCGCACCCCTGACTCCCCGACCAGACGCGGCAGATACTTCTTCTTCGCCAGACCAACGCCGTGCTCACCGGTAATCGTCCCACCCATGGCAATGGCGGCATCAAAGATGACTTCAAAGGCCTGATGCGCCCGCTTGATTTCGTCCGGGTCGCGCTCGTCAGTCAGGCAGGTGGGATGAAGGTTGCCGTCGCCGGCATGGCCGAAGGTGCCGATGGTCACGTCGTATTTCTTCGCTGCCTCCTGGATGACCTGCAACATGGCGGCAATACAGCTGCGCGGCACCGTCGCATCCTCAAGAATCGTCGTCGGCCGCAGTCGCGCCAGCGCCGAAAGGGCGGTGCGCCGGGCGGTCGCCAGTTTGAGGGCTTCACCGTCATCCTTGGCAGTCTGGAAGAAGGAACAGCGGTGCTTTTTGCAAATTTCAGTGACAGCGGCAGCTTCCTCGGCAATCACCACCGGATGGCCGTCGACTTCGATGAGGAGGACAGCATCGACATCAAGGGGAAGGCCGACATGGGCGTAATCCTCGACGCACTTGATCGTCACCTTGTCGAGAAATTCCAGGGTCGCGGGGATGACTTTGGCGGCGATAATTGCCGAGACCGCCAGGGCGGCATCGCTCATCGCCGGAAAGTGGGCAAGCATGGTGATCTTCGCCTGCGGTTTGGGAATAAGCTTGACGGTAATGCCGGTGAAGATCCCAAGGGTCCCTTCCGAAGAGACCAGGAGCGGGTTGAGATTATAGCCGGCGACATCCTTGACCACCTTGCCGCCGGTGCGGAGGAGGTCACCGTTCGCCAGGATCGTCTCCAATCCCATGACGTAATCGGCAGTGACTCCGTACTTGAGCCCGCGCAGGCCGCCGGAGTTTTCGGCGACATTGCCGCCCATGGTGGAGATATGCATGCTGCCGGGGTCGGGCGGATAAAAGAGACCGCGCGCCTCGACCTGCCGATGCAGGGCACTGGTGATCACTCCCGGCTCAACGGTGGCGGTGAGGTTCTCCTCGTCGATCTCGATAATCCGGTTCATCCGGCTGGTCTGGACAACGACACCGCCATCGTGGGAAATCGACCCGCCGGAAAGGTTGGTACCGGAGCCGCGCACTGTGACACTGACGCCGGCGGCGGCGCAGCGGCTCACGATCGTGGCAACTTCCTCACCGTGCGCCGGCAGAAGGACCGCAGCAGGGCAACTCTCCAGCTCCGGTGTCGAGTCGTAACCGTAAACCGCCAGCGACTCCCGATCGCTGAGGGCATACTCCGTCCCGACGATCTTCTGCAATTCCTTGAGTAATGAACTGTCCATAAATCACCCCGTCTCGATGAATCAAATAATGGTTAGAGTGCTTGCGAAAGGATATAGCCGACAATTCCGGCGATGACGCCGTAGATCAGCATCGGCACAACCGTGCGCTTCATGATGAAGCCCTCCTGGGCCGAAAGACCAAGAACCGAGCAGACCGCAACAATATTGTTGATGCAGACCATATTCCCCATACCGCCACCGACCGACTGCATGGCAAGGATGGTGTTGGTGTGCAGCCCGAGGTCCTTGGCGATGGCGAGCTGGATGCCGCCGAAAGTCAGATTAGAGACGGTGTTGGAGCCGGAGAAGAAGGCACCGAGGGCGCCGAGATAACTGGCAAAGAACTGCCACTGTGCGCCCATGGTGTCAGCGAGAGCCTTGCCGATAAGAATGGTGTTGGCCTCGACGCCGGGGGTTTTGAGCATCAAAAGTTTGACAAAGACCAGAGCGGCCAAAAGGGCGATGACCGGTTTTTGCATCTGCAGGAACGATTCACTGACCGTGCGGCTGACCGCCTCTTTCTTCGCCTTGAACATGAAGAAGGTGATGATGGAGATGAGAATAAAGGGGACCAGGGAGGGGACGTAGAGAAGCTGGTATTTCCAATCGGTGTCCGTGCCGAAGATATTTTTCAGGGTGATGACGAGCGAAGAACTCAGGGAAAAGTCGCCGAGCGTGCCAAGGGACGCTTCAATCCAGGTGTTGCTGCCGGTGAGGAGAGGCTTGATGCCGATCTGCTTGATTCGGGTCAGCAACAAGATGATAACAGTTCCCCAGAGGGGGAACGAGGCCTTGACCAAAGCCGGCATCGAAATCGAGTTAGGCCCCTTGCCCCCCTCTTCCCGGACCAGACCGATCCCCTGCTTGGCAATGACGACCGAGCAGATAAGGCCGACAGTGCCGGCAACGACCGAGGGGAATTCATAATCGAAGCGGGCGGCAATCAGATAAGGAATCATGGTGGAGAGGATACTCAGATAAACAAAGAGGATATTCTTCTTGACCTCTTTAAAGGACAGGGCAAAGGTTAAAGCAATAACCGGAATGACCAGAGCCGCAACCGAATGAATAATGGCGGCACGGAAACCGATGTCGAGGAGCTGTTCGTGACCGATGCCGGGGAGCTGGCCAAGGCCGAACCATCCCGGGGTGCCGACAGCGCCAAAATGGACCGGCACGCTGTTCATGATCAGACAGAGCATCGCCACGCGCACCGCCGGGAAACCGAGGCCGACGAGGATCGGGGCGGCAATCGCAGCCGGTGTGCCGAAGCCGCTCGCCCCCTCGATGAGGAAAGCAAAGGCCCAGCCAACGATCATCGCCTGCGCGACCTTGTTGGTCGTCACCCCGTTCAGCCAGGTGCGGATGATATCCATCGCTCCGGTATACTCCATCGTCTTAAAGAAGAAGATAGCGCCCCAGACGATGGAAATCGGGATAAGGGCGGTCAAGAGGCCGCTGATCACACTGGCGTTGACCAGATTGACGTCGGCGCCAAAGTAGCCGAGTTTGAGAAGGTAAAGGATGACCGCGACGATCGGCAGGGCCCGAAAGGAAGGGACACTCTTCTTTTTGGTCATCAGGTAGATCAAAAAGACAATGGGGAACAACGACAACAGAACGGGCATGACAGGTTCCTTTCCTCGGTGCGGGTCAGTTCTGAATTCCTCAACGTAAGCCTGGCAGCCCGTGGGGAAATGGCATCCCCGATAATTGGCCTTACCATTTATTTTCCGTCAGATTAAGGAAGTGCTTTTCTGCTGTCAAGGGGAAAATAGAAAGATGTTCTGTGTTCACAAAAATAGAACCAGAAAAAAGTCGAAAACGATAATAATTTCGAGAATAGATGGGAATACAAACCTTATTAAAGCAAAGGAAGGAGAAACATTGTTATTTTCGCAATTGACTTCTTCTCTTTTTTTCACCTAGTATCAGATACGCGCAAGTGGTAAGACCTCTACTTAACTAGCAGATTTCAGCAACAGCGCCGGAGAAGAATTCATGAATGAAACCACGGTCGAAAAATTCAGGGTCGCAGCACAGATGATCGGAGCAGAGGTCCACAGCTGCGGTTCAGGCCTGGGGACTGCAAACGCAACCGGGCGGCACTTCTCTACATCGAACGAACTGAGTTTTTTTTTGCAGGAGCTAGCCGCCGGCAGGAGTATCTGCGCTTCAACGCTCCCTGAAGAACTACAAGCGCATCTCTCAGGACTGGTTGTGAGCGACCTGAGCACAGCGGCGGATGCCACCCTCTGTATCAGTTTTGCGGATGCGGGGATTGCCGCGACCGGCAGCATCCTGGTGCAACTCACCGATCCCGCCGAGCGCGCCGCCACCGCCCTGGCGACCAAGCATGCGGTCTTTCTCCGCACTTCATCGATTGTTCCGACCCTGCGTGACTTGAGCGCCTCCCTCAAAGCGCAACTTCTTGGAGCCGGCCCGACCTATTTCTCGATCACCACCGGCCCTTCCCGCACCGCTGATATTGAACGAGTGCTAACCATCGGCGTGCACGGCCCCAAAGAACTGCACATCCTGCTGCTGGAAGGGGAATAGTCATGGCTGACAAACGGATCAACACTAATATCAACAACACCTTCCTGCGCAAAGCATTGAAGAATTTCGCCACCGCTTACCCGATCGCCCGGGCCAAAGCCTTTGAGGGGATCGATTTCGCAGCCCTGCGCCATCGCATTGCCGTCAGCAAGCTGGCGGGACTCCAGCGTTTGCCCGAGCTGATCGCTCAGTTCACCGCCAGCGCCGAAAAGAGCGGCGCCATCGTCCATTTCTGCCGCACTCCGGAAGATGCCAACCGCACCATCCATGCGATAATCCAATCGAAGAACGCCGATTTTCTCGTCAAGTCGAAAGCGATGACCTCGGAAGAGATCGAACTCAATCACTATCTCGAAGCCCGCGGTGTGCGCTGCCTGGAGACCGATCTCGGCGAATGGATCATCCAGCTCGCCGGCGAGCGGCCGTCGCACATGGTCATGCCGGCGATCCACAAGAACAAGGAAGAGGTAGCGGAACTCTTTTCGGCCGAGATTGGTCAGGAGTGCCCGGCGGAGATCCCCTTCCTCGTCGAAGCGGCGCGTAATGCGCTGCGCAGAGGCTTCCTCAGCGGTCAGGTCGGCATGTCCGGCGCCAATGTTGCCATGGCCGATAGCGGTGCCATGGCGATCCTTACCAACGAAGGGAATGCCCGCCTCGTCACCACCCTGCCGAAGACCCACATTGCCCTGATCGGGGTGGAGAAGATCGTCCCCTCCCTCGATGAAGCTCTCGATATCATCGACGTCCTCCCCAAGAACGCCACCGGCCAGAAGCTCACCTCCTACCTCTCCTTTATCAAGGGACCGACGGTTGGCGATGACCGCGAACTGCACATCGTCCTTCTCGACAACGGCCGCACCGATCTCGCTGCCAACCCCGACTTTCAGGCCGCCCTGCAATGCGTCAAGTGCGGCGCCTGCGCCAACGTCTGCCCGATCTACGAGATCGTCGGCGGCCATGTCTTCGGTCACATCTACGTCGGCGGCATCGGCCTGGTCCTCACCCCCTTCTTCCACGGCTTCGACAAGGCCGAGGAGATCCTCAAGCTCTGTATCGGCTGCCGCAAATGCAACGAAGTCTGCGCCGCCGAGATCGATATCGAAGGGCTGATCGTCGATCTCCGCGACAAGATCCGCAAGCCCTTTGGCCAGAAGTTCATGTTCGGGACGATGATGAAGAACCGCAAGCTCTTCCATACCGCCCTGCGCGCCGCTTATCTCGCCCAGAAGCCGTTCCAGAGCGCCTGCGGCCGCATCCGTCACCTGCCGCTGATCCTTAACCGCGAAACCGCCAACCGCTCGTTGCCGCCAATTGCCGAGATCCCCTTCCGCGATCTCATCCTCAAACGCAAAGTGCTGCCGGCCCCGGCGAAAGCGGAAAAGGTCCTCTTCTATTCCGGCTGTCTCGCCGACTTTGTCTACCCGGAGATGTGCAGCGACACGGTCGAATCGTTGGAGAAGCTCGGTTACAGCGTTGCCTTCCCGCAAGAGCAGAGTTGCTGCGGCATCCCCGCCCGTTACTCCGGCGAGATGGATGTGGCTCGGGAGATGGCCAAGCTCAACATCGATGTCCTCCTCAAGGAAGAGGCCGACTTTGTCGTCACCATCTGCCCGACCTGCACCATGTCGATCACCCACGACTTCGTCAAACTCCTCGCCGACGATCCGCTTTATGCTGAAAGATCGAAGCGTTTGGCGGCGAAGACCTTGAACTATTCGGAGCTGGCGGCGCGGAAAATCCCCCCCAGCCCCCCTTTGTCAAAGGGGGGAGAGACAGCAAAGCAGGTCGTGACCTACCACGATGCCTGTCATCTAAAGCGGGGTTGCGGAGTTTTTGAGGAGCCGAGGCAGGTGTTGCGAGAGTTGGCGAACGCCGAAATTCAGGAGATGAGCGATTGTGACAAGTGCTGTGGTTTTGGCGGCTCTTACAGCATCAAATATCCGGAGATTTCACAGGAAGTGTTGAAGAATAAGCTGGCGAATATTAACGAGACCGGGGTCGGTATTCTTGCGGTCGATTGCCCCGGTTGCAAGTTGCAGATCGAAGGGGGATTGGAAGCGAGCGGCAGCAAGGTTCGTGTTGAGCATACGGCGACGCTGGTGCGGGAACGGATGGAGTGATAATCCGGGCGAGGCATGCCTCGCCCCTACGCCCCGCCACTTCTCACCGGTAAACCTCATCATGACTGCCGATATCGAGCAGCACGATCTCCTCGGCAGTAATGAAGAGAGTCAGAGTGATGCGATAGCTGTAGGTGAGGCTGACGCTATGACAACCGCTGAGCTTGCCGGTCAAGGGATGCAGTTCGAGGTGGGACGCAAGCGGGTCATGCTGCAAATCGTCGAGGAGTTTGGCAAAACGCGGCTTCAACTCCGGATGCTTTTTGAAAAACTTACGTGCCTGCCGCAGAAACTGCTGCGGAGTGGTGATCGTAAACATCAGGCCGGCTCGTCGCTATCAAGCGCCTGTAACAGATCTTCCGCCGAGGCGAACTTCTGTACCCGTCCCGCCTTGACGTCCTCCAGCGACGACCGCACCCGCGCCAGATAGCCCTCGTGCGCTTCAGCCACCAGTTCCTGATAGCGCGCTTCCGAGATCACCACGTACTGGGGCTGGTTGTTGCGGATGACATGGACATCGCCCTTGGCGATGACTTCATCGACGGCGGCAATCCCCCGCCGCTTGAGTTCCTGTGCTGGGATGACGTTCATATCCATACTCCTTTCGGTACCAGATCAAGTACCAAAATTATAACAGCAACAGATTCAAAAGACAATCCATAGCGTCACGCCACCAAAGCCCCATTCAATAACTGCCACACTTTGCCGATCCCGCCCTCCTGGGCAAAGGGCGCATACTCGAAATCCTCGCTGCCGATCTGCAGATTCGAGGCAATGTAGTCACTCTTTAACGCGACGGTTTAAATGTCGCAATCATGGAATCTTCAGCAGTCTCTCGCTCCTCCACACCCGCACAATCCAAAGTTGGGTCGCACCGACGCGGTAGACAATCCGAAAGGGCGGATAAATGAGTTCGCGCACCGCCGGAAGGCCAAACTCCGGGACGATTCGGCCGCTCTCGGGGTAGTCAGTCAACTGCTCAACCAGACTTACAATCTCTCCGACCAACCGCTCGCCGATGGCGGCAACCCCTTGCTCAAAATACCAGGCGCGTATCTCTTCGAGATCAAGCAGCGCCGATTCGGCAAATTCAATACACTTTGTCCCCGCCATAGTCTCAGGCCAGACCGAGACGGGTCTTGGCGTCGGCGAGGTTGATGGTCCGACCCTCCTCGACATCCATCAACCCTTGCACAACCGCCCTGAGAAAGGACCGCTCTTCGGTGTCAGCTTCGTAATCCTTCACCGATTGGACGACCGCCACGCCCCGTCCACGACTGGTCAGCAGGACCGGACGGTGGGTCTTGTCGACCTGGGTGATCACCCGGCCGGGATTGATTTTTAAATCGGTTATCGGGACAACATCTTCAGAAAAGACCGGGTTCGATTTCATTGTCAACCTCCAAATAGTACTTTTGAATGACCTGATAATAGCACCGGTTGAATGGTCATGCAATCGCA
>JACUTW010000071.1 GCA_014859605.1 Desulfuromonadales bacterium | reverse complement strand
AATGGGAATATTTCCGACTACCCTTCTTCGGTGTGGAAATCTTTGGTTTCAGGCTTTGCATGTGATGATTTACTTCCTGAATCCGGGAAAATAATGTGGGTTTGATTTTCGGACAGATAGATGGACGTCACCACTTATTTCCTTCCATCCTTTTTCCCGCCTTCCGATGGATCAAGCGTTTTAAGTCGTTCGGCGTGAGCAGCGGTGAGGAGCTCATGGTCAGAGGCCACAAAGATGACCGGAGTTTTGGTCACCTTCTTTAGCCAGAGCGCTGTTGCCAGGTGGATGCTGTCCGCTCCGCGCAGGGCATGGCGGTCTATCAGCGTTTCAATCCTCTCAACCGGGGCACCGCTGACCTCGACGATCGTGAAGCGCTGCAGATCGCGATGCAGTTGAGCCTTGATGGAGGCAAGATCTTCAACGCTGATCGATCCCCCCTTGGCGCGCCTGACGACGGCGGCAAGCGTTTCCGGCATAGCCAGCCAAGAAACGGCGATATTTTCATCGCTCGCGACAAGTTCCGTGATTCGCGCCGAGCCGGATTCCGCCACATAGCGCTTCACCAATGCACTGCTGTCAAGGTAGTAGATCATCGGCGGTCTCGGATCAGGCGTTCCGACAAAGGTTCACCTTCCAGCACGACTGGAGTGAAGGCCGCTGCATCTGATCCTTTAGTGGATGGCAAATGAAGATGTCCTTGCGCCGCCAGCACCGCCAGGCGTTCATCGAGTCCGGCATCTTTTTCGATCTTGTCGAGCCGGTGCATAATGGCCACGGGATTGCCTCGATCGGTCACCACGACATGTTCACCTTTTTTTATCTCGCCCAGATAATAGGTCAGTCGATTCTTTAATTCACGGACGCCAACAGTTTGCATCTGTTTACCTCCATCTTTAGGTGTAGCTATTGTAGCTGCATGGTAAATATGCTGTCAATTTTTCCCGTGTTCTTTTTTGGGAAAAGATTTACAACAGCGACAACAGAGAACAGCGCTGACCACCTCAAACTTGACGGATATAACCAGATGCAGACGAAAAAACAGACAAGAAGACACCGTCTGCCGCAACTTGCAGTTTTTCTCACCTTCTGTCTGTTGCTTTCCGAAGTGACTGCCAGCGCCGGGGAGATCCTCCTTTCTCAAGTCGGCAACGGTCAGTGGCAGGTCAGCGCCAGCGAGTTGAAGAATGTGCAGGCTCTCGATCTGCAACTGAACTATGACCCGCAGCGTCTCTCGGGCTTGACCCCCCCTCCTAACCTCCCCCTTGAAAGGGGAGGAACTTGAACCGGCGGAAAAATTGGTGCTAATCAGCCCTGGCAATCTGCCGACCTTGGCAATGTGGTCATTCCCGCTTATCCTGTCAACGGAAGGAGACTCGGCGTGACTATCCTCTTGATCCTGGCCCTTGTGACTCTGCTCGGCACCCTGCTCATTGCCGTTGAACTCCTTTGCGGCGAACGCCGCCTGCAACCGTTACGTGCTACGCCCAGCGGCGGGCCCGGTCCCTGGCCGCTGGTCTCGATTGTTGTTGCGGTGCGCAACGAAGAGCGCCATCTGCACACCGCCGTCACTTCTCTCCTCAATCTCTCTTATCCCGCTTATGAGCTCATTGTCGTCGATGATCGCTCCGATGATCGGACGCCGGCGATCCTGGCGGAGTTGGCCGGCCACTTCCCGCAACTCAAAGTGCTGCGGGTCGAGACGCTGCCGGCGGGTTGGCTGGGGAAGAATCACGCCCTCTGGCAGGGGAGTTGTCGGGCCGCCGGGGAGCTTCTCCTCTTCACCGACGGCGATATCATCATGGAGGACACAGTCCTCGCCCGTGCCGTCAACCGTCTGCAAAGCGAAGGGCTCGATCATCTGGCGCTGACGCCGCGCATGACTCTCCCCGGCACTGTCCTGCCGATTCTCGGCCTGGCTTTTATCTTCTCCTTCGGCATTTTTACCCGGCCCTGGCGCGCCGCGGATCCGCAAAGTCCCTGTCATATCGGCATCGGCGCCTTTAATCTCCTGCGGCGCCGCAGCTATTTCGCGGTTGGCGGTCACCAAACGATTGCGCTCCGTCCGGATGACGACCTCAAACTCGGCAAGATCATCAAAAGAGCCGGTTTTCGCCAGAATATTGCTTATGCACCGGAATTTCTCGCGGTTGAGTGGTACGCGAGTCTCGGCGAAGCGATTCGGGGACTGGAGAAGAATACTTTTGCCGGCTGTGATTATCGGGTGGGGATGGTGATCGGGGGCGTTGCCGTGCAGTTGCTCTTCGGTCTCTGGCCTTATTTTGCCCTGCTGCTGACCGGGGGAGTTATTTGGGGAGTGAATCTGCTCATTGTCCTGATCTTCACCGGCTTATTGATGCGGGGGGCGGGTCTGCACGGCGAAAAGAAGCGTTTCGCCTGGGGCTTTCCGCTCGGGCTCTGTCTCTTCAGCTGGATTATGCTGCGAACGATGATCCGCAATCTTTATCAGGGGGGAATTATCTGGCGCGGGACCTTTTATCCCCTTGAGCAGCTGCGCCGCAACCGGATTTAACTCTCTGGCAAGTAGTTTTCTTCCAAAAAAAACGGGGTCGCACAGCAGTGCGGCCCCGTTTGGCGTCTATGGCGAGAAAGTAGGCTATGCGTTTTGCAGTCTCAGAGAGGGAGCACGCGAAGCTGTGCTCTTGTAGTTCATGTAGCAGACAAGCTGGAAGGAAAATGCGGCGAGGGCGGGTACGACAAATAATGCGACGAAGAATAGCATGGTCTTTCTCCTCTCTTGGCTCTTGTTGTTAAGTGCTTAAATAACGTTGTTACATAAAAATACAGCAAGGCAAACAAAGAATGCAACTATTTAACTTTGTTAACATTTGATGCTTCTAATGTGATTATTGGCGAGGCGGATAATTCAGAAATTCATATGAATAAGTTTTATGGTAAAACAGGGTTGGAGAAGAGGGGGAATCAGTCGCCGGGTAAGTGCTTCGGGGTGTCAGGGCGGGTTTTGTGGCGGGGGACGACGGCGACGGTGAGCCGGGCAACGCAGACCAGGCGGGCGTCGTCATCGCTGATGCGGATATCCCAGACCTGGGTGTTGCGACCGAGATGGAGGGGGCGGGCGACGCCATAAACGAAACCGGTCGTGACCGAGCGCAGGTGATTGGCGTTGATCTCCAGGCCGACGGTCGTCTTGCTGCTGTCGCGTAAGGCGAGGAAGGAAGCAACGCTTCCGACCGACTCGGCGAGGGCAACGGAAGCGCCGCCGTGCAACAGACCAAAGGGCTGGGTGGTGCGGTGATCGACCGGCATGCGCGCGGTCAGGGAGTCGCTGTCGATGGCGATGAATTCAATGCCGAGGTGACCAAGGAGGTTGCCGGCATTGAGGTGGTTCAGTTCTTCGGGAGAATAGTCGCGGGGCCAAAGGTTCATTCGTTCACCCTGGTGAAAAGAACCGGGCTAAGGCGCTGAGCAGTCGCTGGTTCTCGTCCCTTGTCCGCACCGCCACCCGCAGGTAATGGGCGTCGAGCGGTAAAAAATTGCTGCAGGAGCGCAGCAGGATCCCCGCGGCACGCAGGGCGGTAACAATCTCGTCAGCGTGAGCGGCGGCGAGGCGCAGCAGGAGATAATTGGCAGCCGAAGGGTAGACGTGCAGTCCGAGGGCGCGGAGACCATCGGCGAGCTCGCTGCGCAGTTGCGGGATGCACTGCAAGGTCTCTTCGCTGTAAGTCGTTGCTTGCAGCGCGGCCTTGGCGGCGGCAATGGCGACGGTCGAGAGGGCCCAGGGTTCGGCGGCTTCCCGCAAGCGGCAAATACCATTGATCGGGCCGGCAAGATAACCGACGCGCAGACCGGGGATGGCGTAAAATTTGGTCATGGAGCGAAAGACGTAAAGGTTAGGCGTGTTGGCAACCGCCTGGAGGACAGAGGCGTCGGGGCAGAAGTCGATAAAGGCTTCATCGACAGCAACCACGGCTTGTTCGCGCAGAGCATGGGCCAGGGTCAGGATGGTCGTTGCTTCGATTCTGGCGCCGCTCGGGTTGCCGGGGTTGGCAATCAACAGGAGGTCGGTCGCCGGCGTGACCTGGTGCAGGAGTTGGCAGGGATCAAGGTTGAAGTCCTTGTCCGGATCGAGATCGAAGACCTCAATCTCGGTCCCGGCAATCTCCAGAGCTCGCTGGTATTCACTGAAAGCCGGGCGGACGACCAAAGCGCGCCGCGGGCGCAGGGTCCGGGCAAAGAGGGTGAAGAGCGGGGTGGAACCGTTGCCGGCCAGAAAGTGGCAGGGATCGAGGTGATGATGAGCGGCAAGGGCGGAAAGTAACGATTCGGCGTGAATCTCCGGATAGTGGATGGCCTCGTCCAGGGCGGCGGCGGCGGCGGCGCGTACGGTTTCCGGCATCCCCAGTGGATTGATACTTGCTGAAAAGTCGAGGAGTTCGGCAACGGGGCGCTGCAGTTCTGCGGCGGCCTGATGGATACCGCCACCGTGCTGATAACGGGACATGATCACCCTTTCGACAAAAGGAGTAGAAGCCCGCCGCACAGGAGGAGGGCGCTCAGGGAGACGGCATACATCAGGCGGATCGTTCGATGGTAATCCGTCAGGGTCAAGGGGTGGTGGGCGCGGCCAAGGATCGGTTTTTCGACGCGCTCGCCAAAGTAGGTAGCGGCGCCGCCGAAGCTCACTCCGAGCGCCCCGGCCATGGCCGCCATCGGATAGCCGGCATTGGGACTGCTGCTCTTGTTGCCATCGTGACGGGCGGACTGCAGAGCCTGGCCGGAGCTGAGACCGACTAGCGGTGCACACAGGGCAATCAGCAGGACGGTCAGGCGCGCCGGGATGAGGTTGAGGAGATCATCGAGGCGCGCCGAAGCCCAGCCGAGTTGGAGGTATTGTTCGTTTTTGTAGCCGACCATCGAATCGAGGGTGCTGGCAGCTTTGTAGGTCATCCCCAGAATCGGCCCGCCAAGGGCGAGGTAAAGCAGGGGGGCAATGATGCCGTCGGAAGTATTCTCCGCCACTGTTTCGCAGGTGGCGCGGAGGATCGCTTCCTCCCCTAGTTCCTGCGTGTTGCGACTGACGATCCATGACAGGGCCAGCCGCGCGCCGGCCAGATCACCGGCTTCGAGGGCACAGATCACCTTGGCACTTTCCCGATGCAGGGAGCGGGTCGCCAGGCAGGTATAGCTCAGCCAGATCGTTGCCAGCAAGGTCAGCCATGGCGCCAGTGTCGCGGTTACAAAAAGGATGCCCCAGGTTGTGGCCGCTGTCAACGCCAGCACCGAAAGAGTCAGAGCGATCCCGGCCTGGCGACGGTTCTTGAGCACCTTGGGCCAGAACGCTTCGGCGCGCCGGATCAGCCGGCCGATGGCAACGACCGGATGAGGGACGGAGCGGGGGTCGCCAAGGAGGAGGTCGAGTCCCCAGGCGGCAACGAGGAGAGCTGTGGTCATCCCGGACCGCCGGGGGGGACGAGGAGGGTGAGGATGCGCTCGACGTCGAGGTGGGTTTGTAAATGGTCGGCGAGGCGATCGAGTTCACTCTCCAGATTGGACGCAACTTTGTCCTCCACCGTTTCCAGACCGCGCTTTTGCCGCAGCCGGGACAGCAGGGGTTGGCGGATTGCATCGTTGTCGAAGAGGCCGTGCAGGTAGCTACCCCAGACGCGACCATCGGCGCTGATGGCACCGTCGTTAACGACAACCGTGCAGCCGGAGCGCATGGTCAAGCGCAAAAGTGGCTGCGCCAGGGGACCGATCGTCGTCTCCCCCATGTGAATTTCGTAGCCGCTGACGACGTCATCCTGCCCGAGGCCGAGCTGTGCTGCGCCGGCGAGGGCGCTGCCGGCGACTTGATGGGTTTGCTTCTCACCGGTGAGGATGGTCGTGACATCGAGGAAACCGAGCCCTTCGCAGAGGTCAAGATCCGATTCGACGCTGTCCGGATCAATAACCATTTTTCCGAGCATTTGGTAGCCGCCGCAGATGCCGATGATCTCGCCGCCGGCCTGGCGATAATTGTGGATCGTCCGGGCGATACCGCTTTGCCGCAGCCAGAAAAGATCGGGGATGGTGCTCTTGCTGCCGGGGAGGATAAGGAGGTCGAGGCCGGCCAGCTGACTTGCTTCGCTGATATAAAGGAGTTCGACCCCGGCGCTGGCTTCGAGGGGGTCAAAGTCGGTGTAATTGGAGATGTGCGGCAAGCGGATCACGCCGATGCGCAGGCTTTGCTGCGACTGGGCGGCGACCGGTTTGCGCCCGAGAGCGACCGAATCCTCTTCCGGCAGCTGTAGCTTAATCCAGGGGATGACGCCGAGAACAGGGATGCCGGTGCGTTCCTCAATCGCCGTGATCCCCGGCGTCAGGAGGCTGGCGTCGCCGCGAAAGCGATTGATGATGATCCCGGCGATGCTGGCGCGCTCGTCCGGGGTGAGGAGCTCAATCGTCCCGATGATCGCGGCAAAGACGCCGCCGCGGTCGATATCGGCGACAAGAAGGACCGGCGCGGCCGCCATCTGCGCGGCGCGGAGGTTGACGATGTCGTGCGTTTTGAGGTTGATCTCGGCAATGCTCCCCGCCCCTTCGAGGATGACAAGCTCATACTGCGTCTGCAAACGGGCAAAAGCAGCTTCGACGGCGGCGAAAGCCTGGGGTTTAAAGCGATGATATTCACTGACCGACATATTCCCCAGGGCCTTGCCGGCGACGATCACTTGTGAACCGGTGGCGGAATTCGGTTTGAGCAGGATCGGATTCATGTCGGTATGGGGATCGATGCCGCAGGCCGTCGCCTGCAGCGCCTGCGCCCGGCCGATCTCCCCCCCTTCCGGCGTCACTGCCGAATTAAGGGCCATATTCTGGGCCTTGAAGGGGGCGACCTTGTAGCCGCGCCGTTTAAGCAGGCGGCAAAGGCCGGCGGTGACCACGCTCTTGCCGACGTCAGAACCGGTGCCGCCGATAAAGAGGGCGCGGGCCTTGGTCTGGTTTTCACTTCCCCCTTTGGCAAAGGGGGATTGAGGGGGATTTGAAGGCAGCGAAATCCCCCCCGGCCCCCCTTTTTCTAAGGGGGGAGTAGTCCCGGTGCGCACTTCGTAGCCGCGCGGCGTCACCATCTTGCCGAAGCCGTCGATAAAGGTCGAGGCATTGCCGATAATCACCAGTGACAGCATGTCGACTTCAGCAGCGGCGAGGCCGGCGAGGTCGGTGATAACCAGTGATTCATCGCCCCGGCAGGCATTGCGGACAATCCCGACCGGGGTAGTGGCGGGGCGACAGGCGCGGAAGATGGCACCGGCTTCGCCGAGCTGGGTGGTACGGCCGCGACTCTTGGGGTTGTAAAGGGCGACGACAAAGTCAGCTTCAGCGGCGGCCTTGAGGCGGGTGCGGATCAGCGGCCAGGGGGTGAGGAGATCGGAGAGGGAGATGACCGCAAAGTCGTGCATGAGCGGCGCCCCAAGGCGACTCGCTGCCGCCTGCACCGCCGAGACACCGGGGACGACTTCGATCTCAAGATCGAGTTCCAAGGCTTCGCGCATCTCCAGGGCCAGGCCGGCCATGCCGTAAATGCCGGCATCGCCGGAGGAGACCAGGGCGACAATCTCGCCGGCGCTCGCCGCTTCAAGGGCGGCGCGGCAGCGCTCAACTTCCTGCATCATCCCGGTGGAAAGGAGTTTTTTCCCCCCGAGAAGTTGCGGGATAAAGTCGAGGTAGGTCTGATAGCCGGCGATTAATGTTGAAGCGGCAATCGCGTGAACGGCGGCCGGGGTGATGTGTTCGGCGCCGCCGGGACCGATGCCGACGATGTAAAGTTTTCCGTTCATGCTTGGCCGTCTTCGCAAGGGGTGGGGGGACGGAGTCGGGCCACGGCGATTGTGACCTGACCACACTTCTGTTTCGGGATGAGGAGGGGGCCGCCACCCGCCGCCAACAGCGCCGCCGGTTCGCAGACGCCAAAGGCTCCGACCGCAGCGAGAGCAGGCGCGGAAGGGGGGGAGGGACAAGGGATACGGTTGAGCTCTTCGCGACTGTAGGTGAGGAGGGGAAGATCGGATTCGGCCGCAAAGGCGAGGAGGCCAGCTTCATCCCCCTTTTCGACAATGGTGGCGATCCGCCCGACCGCCTTGCGCGCCAGCCAGGCGCGCTTGAGGACGTCTTCGACGGCTTGAGCGATCTCTTTTTTGCTGGTGTGGCGGTTGCAACCGATGCCGAGGACGAGCCGCCGTGGCCGTAACAGGAGAAGATCTTTTTGCGTCGCAAGCTCGGGGATCAGCCGCTCGGTGACAAAGACCCGCCCCGCCGCGTCGACCTGGCTGGCGGCGCTGAAGTTAGCAACCAGCTCGACCCCCGGTGTCGTCGTAAACTGGGCAGCGATGAGGCGCTCGTGATCGACCAGCGCGATCTTCTCCCCCTGTAACAGGAGGCTGTTAAGGGTGCGGATGCGCTCCAGCGGTTCGACGGCGAGGTTGGCGAGGCGGGCGGCTTCATCCCAGGCACACAGGTTGTTGACATCGGTGGCCGTAGTAATCACCGGCGTGGCGCCCAACAGGGCCGCGACCTGGCGGGTCAGGGCATTGGCGCCGCCGAGATGGCCGGACAGGAGGCTGATGGCAAAGTGCCCGGCTTCATCGAGGACAACGACCGCCGGATCGCTCGCCTTGCTCTGCAACTGCGGGGCAAGGCTGCGCACAACAATGCCGGTCGCCATGATACAGATCAGGCTGTGGTCGCGGCTAAAGAGTTGCGGTAGCAGCTCCGTCATTCCGGCCGGGCTGTAGCGACATTGATCGTCCGCGCGCAACTTTTCAGGGAGCCAGACCTCCGCCTTTGGCAGGAGGTCGCCGAGGCGCCGGGCGAGGGCGGCGCCCCGCGCGGTGATAGCGCAGATCGCCAGGGTCATGATGATCGATAACCGTGGCTGAAATCAGCGTCGTAAAGAAGGGATTTCGCGCTCAGTCCCTTTTTGCGGGCGGCCAGGACATCGCCGACGATGATCAGGGCCTGACGATTGATCCCGGCGCTGTGAACGAGCTCACTTATCCCGGCCAGGGTCCCTTCGAGGATCTGTTCGTCAGGCCAGGAAGCGCGGGCGACGACGGCGACCGGACTCTCTGGCGTGTAGGCTCCGGCCAGAAGGGCGCTGACAACCTGCTCGATCATGCCGACGGAGAGGTAGATGACGAGGGTAGCGCCAATGGCGGCGAGTTTTTCCAGGGCTTCTTTTTCCGGGACCGGGGTGCGGCCGGCGATGCGGGTGAAGATGACCGTTTGCGACACTTCCGGCAGGGTCAGTTCCTGGCGCAGGGCAGCAGCCGCGGCAAAGGCGCTGGTGACGCCGGGGACGACTGTGTAATCGATGTTGTTGGCGTCGAGTTCGGCCATCTGCTCCTGGATGGCGCCGAAGATGGCAGGGTCACCGGTATGGAGGCGGATCGTCTTTTTGCCGGCGCGGCTGCTGGTCACGAGGATTTGCGTCGTCTCGGCGAGAGTCAAAGCGGCCGAATCGATGATCTCCGCCTGCGGCGCGTAAGTGTTGACCAGGGCGCGATCGACCAGACTCCCGGCATAAACAACCACTTGCGCTGCGGCGAGAAGGCGTGCCCCCTTGACCGTGATCAATTCAGCATCGCCCGGTCCGGCACCGACGAAATAGACTTTATCCACAAACACTCCTAGCTGATATTTTCGGATTATTCTTAAAAAACGCTGGCATTTTATAGCCCTCAAGCGCTTTGCGCAAGGATTTCATCTTGTCAGATCCCCTGGGGAGAAATGAACAAGAGGCCGGAACAGGAATTGTTCCGGCCTCTCCATTTAATCATCTACGCCGTGTTGACAAAAAACTTTCCAGAATTAAACTTATAGCAAGAGATATCCTTTGCGCGTCGTGCATTCCCTCCTGGCCGACGCGCTTTTTTTGTCTTTTAAGTTGTAATCCCTAGTCAAAAGAGTGGAGGAAACCGTTGAGGACGGCGGCGGATTGCGTCGAGAGGGTATGAAATTTGATGCCGAGGCCGACCGGATGGTTCGGTTTCTGCGGATTTTCTCTGGTATTGTGCCAGGCGACCACCCCGGAGCAATTGATATGGGGGCCGGTTTCATGGGGACGGGCGAGGTGAATGTCGAGGTGGACGACTGTTCCAACCGGGGGCTTGGCCGTGGTGTCGAGGAAGATGCCGCCGCTGCTGATATCGAGGCCGCGCGCGGCAAAGCTGATAATCTCGCTCTTGACGGTGGCCCTGACCATGCAGGAGCGCCGTCGTTCGCGGATGCCGGCGAGAAAGCTCCGTCCAACTTCCAGGAAACGGTGGCGGTCAAGGGGTTTGAGGAGAACCGCGTCACAGCCGGCGAGGTGACAGACATTCTCTTCGCCGGGCTCGCAGATCATGATGATTGGAATCTGGCGGAGGGTTGGGTCGGCTTTGATCTGCAGGCAGCATTGCGACCCCGGCATACCGGTGATCTCCTGAGCGAGATAGATCAATTGCGGCTTTTCAGCGCGGCAGAAGGCCATGGCCTGGGCAGCACTTTGAGCTTCGAGGAGGGTCACGGGGATGTTGCGAAGAAACTGTTTCTCTATCGTTAAAAAGAATCTGGATTCATCGACCAGCAGAATCTTCGCTTGACTCTGTTCCATGCGTTGCGCTCCAGAGACCATCAAATAATGAATAGGATGGCGGGGATTTTAGGGGGAGTTGGCCGCGTTGTCAATCGGCTTTTCTTCCCCGACAAAAATCCCTTTACACCCCTGCGCTCATGTTGTATTTTGTCGGCGATTCTCCGGGTTCCGGTGCAGGTTCTGCTTTGCACGGTTGCCGTTAGAAGTGACAGCCGGGTCCCGCGCAACGGCGGACCGCCAACCCCGTCAGGCCCGGAAGGGAGCAGCGGTAACGGTCTTAGTCGTGTGCCGCGGGGGTGCCTGGCTGTCACTTGTGTCGGCAACATTCTTTTTCCCGGCCTTGGCCTCTGGTTCCACTGCTGGTTTGCATCCGGTTCCTTCGATAGTCAACCCCCGGCGACGGAGTTTTTGTATCCATGTCTTACCAGGTGCTGGCGCGTAAATGGCGACCGCAGAACTTTGACGACCTGGTCGGTCAGGAACATGTCAGCCGGACCCTGGCGAATGCCATGGCCAGCGGCCGCATTCACCATGCCTTCCTCTTTACCGGCGCCCGCGGTGTCGGTAAGACCTCGGCGGCCCGCATTCTTGCCAAAGCCCTCAATTGCGAAGTCGGCCTCTCCCCCACCCCCTGCAACCTCTGCCCTTCCTGCGTCGAGATCACCAACGGCCAGGGGATCGACGTCCTTGAGATTGACGGCGCCTCGAACAATGGCGTCGATGAAATTCGCGAGCTGCGCGAAAGTATCCGTTACCTCCCGTCGCGCGGCCGCTTCCGGATCATCATCATCGACGAAGTGCACATGCTCTCGACCAGTGCCTTCAATGCCCTGCTCAAGACCCTCGAAGAGCCGCCGCCGCACGTCAAATTTATCTTCGCCACCACCGAACCCCATAAAATCCCGATCACTATCCTCTCGCGCTGCCAGCGCTTTGACTTCCGCAAGATCAGCCTCAATCCGTTGGTGGCGCGCTTGCGGCTGATTGTCGATGCCGAGAAAATCTCCATCTCTGATCTCGCCCTGACCCTGATCGCCCGCCGCGGTGAAGGGAGTATGCGTGACGCCCTCTCTGCCCTCGATCAGATGCTCGCTTTTTGCGGAGAGATTGTGGCGGATGAAGATGTGCAGGGGCTCCTTGGTCTCGTTGACCGCCGCCTGATTCACGATAGCGTCGAAGCGATTGTTAACCGCGAAAGCCATCTCGCCCTTGAAACCTTGCGCCGCATCGACGAGCAGGGCTACGCCTTTCGCCAGTTTGCCCAGGAGTTGGTCGAGGCGCTGCGTGGATTGATTCTGCTCAAGGTGACCAGCGACCCCGGCGATCTCCTTGATGTGACGACGGAAGAGCGGCAGAAGTTGCAATCCCTGGCCGAGCGGGCGACAGTGGAGGATCTGCAGCGGGCCATGACCCTGCTCCTGCGGACCGAGAGTGAACTTGCCCATTCCACCTTTCCGCGTTTGCTGCTGGAGATGACCCTGATCCGCCTCTGTTATCTGCCCCCGACCCGCGAGATTGCGGCGCTGCTCGGGAAGATTGACGAGTTGGAACGCCGTCTCGGCAGTGGCAAGGGGGTGGCGCCGCCGCGTCCGCCACAGCCGGCGCCCTCTGTACCGCTCAAGCCGCCAACCCCTTCGGCTCCGCTTGCCGCTTCCCGTCCCGCCCCTGCAGAGACGGGCATTACCGCGGAGATTCCTCCGGCAGTCGTTGTTTCGCCATCGGCCCGGGGGACGCGGGATTGGCCGGGGATGATCGCGCATGTCCGGGAAGCCAAGCGGCCACGCCTGGTCAATGCTTTGGAGCAGGCCAGCCTCCTGGAGATGGCCTTGCCCACCATTCGTCTCGGCTTGCCCAAGGGATCGTTAACCCTGGAGATGCTTCAGGAGGAAACTGTCATTACTGAGTTGCGCGCCCTGGCCGACGCTTTTTTTGGCAGTAAAGTCGATCTCCGTTTCGTCCCTCTGAGTGAAGCAGAGGTGCAGGGGAGTGCGCCGCCGTCGTTACAACAGAGTCGGCGGGCGGCGGAAGAGAATTTGAAGAAAGAGCTGCACGATGAAGCGCGCGGCAACCCGGTGGTCCGCTCGGTCTGCGACCTTTTGGGCGGAGAGATTGTCGAAGTTCGACCCGTGATAATTCCGATCGAAGGTACGATCGAGGAAACCCAGGATGGCGACGCCTAAAGTTCGTCCCGTCATAATTTCAAGGAGGTAACAAAAATGTCCCGTGGTTTTGGTGGTATTGTCAAGCAGGCGCAGGCGATGCAGCAAAAGATGGCGAAGATGCAGGAAGAGATGGAGCATCTCCGTATTGAGGCTAAAGTCGGGGGTGGAATGGTGAGCGCGGTCGTCACCGGGCGCCAGAAGCTCGTCGCTCTGACGATCGACAAGAGTGTGGTCGATCCCGAGGATATCGATATGCTGCAGGACCTGATCATCACCGCCGTGAATGAAGCGATCAAGAAGAGCCAGGATATCCAGCAGGAAGAGATGGGGAAGGTGACCGGCGGTTTTAATCTCCCCGGACTCATGTAAAAACAGCACTGAAAAATTAGCGCTGCTGTTAATTTCCATTCTCGACCGGGGGTGATGATTCTGCTTTTGTCGGATGAGTTACCCCTTGTTTTTTAGCTAGATGCAAGATTTTTCGTCACCCTTAAAAACTAAAACAATATTTTAAAAACTTGGATTTTGTCGCCTCTCATGCTAGATTCCATTCCGTCTTTTGCCCGTCTGGTCACGGAGCTTGCCAAGTTCCCCGGGATTGGCCGTAAAACTGCCACCCGCTTGGCTTTTTATTTGTTGCGTCAGCCCGAGCAGCAGTCGGAAGCCCTGGCCGCGGCGATTCGTGATGTCAAGGCGCGGGTCCGTCTCTGCAGTCGCTGCTTCCACCTGACGGAAGCGGATCCTTGTGCGATCTGTTGTGATTCGTCCCGCGACGGGCACCTGCTTTGTATTGTCGAACAACCGCAGGATCTCCTGGCGATTGAGCGGGGACGTTCTTTCCATGGTCGCTACCATATTCTGCACGGGGCTCTTTCCCCTCTCGACGGTATCGGTCCCGAGCAGTTACGCATTCGTGAACTCCTGGCCCGGGTGCAGAGCGAAGGCGTGACAGAGGTCGTTGTCGCCACCAATTTCTCGGTGGAAGGAGAGGCGACCGCCCTTTATCTGGCACAACGTCTGCGTCCTCTGGGGATCCGCGTCACTCGCCTGGCTTACGGCATCCCGCTAGGGAGCGATCTTGAATATGTCGACGATGCCACGGTGAGTCGGGCGATTGAGGGGCGTCG
>JACUTW010000070.1 GCA_014859605.1 Desulfuromonadales bacterium | reverse complement strand
GGCTTGGTCTCTCGCCCGTTCGCTTTGCTCACTAGAGAACACAGAGGACGCGGAGAGAACCTTGAGGTGAAGCATGGGCTTTTGGTTGAACCTTTATAATCGCTTTGGCCTTTGTTTTCTCTCTGTGATCTCTGCGGGCTCTGCGAGAAACCTGATCTTGAAGGTTGTGTGATCTAGCCGCGGAAGACGCGCTTCCACCAGGTCTTCTGCTTGCGCTTGCGGGACAGCTCGGCCTGGGATTCTTCATCCTCGGCGTAGTAGTCGTAGGTGGAATAATTCCGCCCATAGTAGCCGTAACGCTCCATGCTGCTGTTGGATTTGTCGTTGATCACGATCCCCCCCACCGGCGCCTGAACATTAGAAAGCATCTCGACCATACGCCGGGCGGCCTTGACCGGAACCCGTTCAGTTTCAAGAACAACCAGCACCAGATCGCAGCGATTGGTGAGTAGAGGTGCATCGGTGACCGCCAAAACTGGCGGAGCGTCGATGATAATATGGTCATACTGCGTGCGCAGAGCGGTGAGGAGATCGGCCATCTTCTCTGAACCGAGGAGTTCTGCCGGGTTCGGAGGAGTGGTCCCGGCGGTAATCAGGCTGAGGTTGGGGATGCCGGTATTATGGAGGACACTGGCGGACGCGACATCCCCTGCCAACAATTCGGAGAGGCCGGGGACCTTACTGTGTTCAAACTTGCTGTGCAGTGAAGGACGACGCATATCACCGTCGATCACCAGCACCCGGGCCCCGGTCTGCGACAGGGTGATGGCGAGGTTGGCGGCAATGGTCGACTTCCCTTCGCCGGGAAAGGTGCTGGTGACGATCAGTACCTGTTTCTCGCGGTTGATGGCCGAAAAGTGCAGGCTGGTGCGCAGGGAGCGGAAGGCCTCGGCAATAGCCGACTTGGGGCGGAGATGAGTGATCATCGCCGTGTGTAGATCGGATTTTTCCTCTTCAACGCTGCTAATGCAGGGGATCACCGCCAGGATCGGGGCGCCGATCAGCCGCTGCGCTTCTTCCGGATTTTTGATGGTGTCGTCGAGGTATTCGAGAAAGAAGACCGCCCCGACGCCAGCCATCAATCCAAGGAGGAGTCCGAGGAGGAGATTCTTCTTTTTCTGGGGTTTAAGTGGATTATCAGGGGTGATGGCGGGATCGACCACCCTGATATTACTGATGGTCGAGGCCTTGGCAATACGGGCCTCTTCGTGCTTTTGCAGCAGAAAAGTAAAGATATCGGCATTAACCTTGGAAAAACGCATCAGACCGGCCAGGTCGCGCTCGGCGGCGGGGAGGGTGCGTAATTTATCTTCGTACTGCTTTATTTGCTGCTCGATAGAAATTTCCTGCCGGCCGAGATTATGGCGAGCGGTTTCGTAGGTCGACTCTATCTTCCGCTGTAATTCGTCAATCTGACTCTGCAGCGCTTTCACCTGGGGATGGTTCTCGGTATTTCCCGAGATCATCGCCCCCTTCTGGACTGCCAGGTCGGTCAGGCGGTTGGCCATGGCACTGATCTGCGGGTCATCGCGGAAGCCGACCGGGGCATAGATCTCCCCCTGGCGTGCAGCTTCCTGCAGCGCGGTCAGCGCAAACTCTGCCTGTTTACGCTGCAGGATGACGGCAGCGCGGTCTTTCTCGATATCTGAGAGCTTCTTGATGAGTTCTTCTGCTTCAGTATCGAGCTTAACAACACCGGTTGTTGATTTGTAGCTTTGCAGGTTCTTTTCTGACTGTTCGAGTTCGTGTTCGGTCCCTTTGAGCTGCTCTTCGATAAAAGTTACGGTCCGACTGGCTTCTTCAGTCTTCGAAGACAGGGACTGATCGAGGTAGACCTGCACCAGAGTGTTGACAATATCGCGGGCCAGGACCGGATCAATATCGGTATAAGAGACGTTGATGATATTGGTCTTCTTGCCGACCTCACTGACTTTGATCGCTTGACGCAGAGCATCGACGGTGGCGTTAAAGTTCGACTCTTGATCCTTCTTTTTGTCGATCTTTTGATCCAGAGCCAGCCGCTTGACCACCTCTTCGGCGTTGGTGCGGGACTTGAGGATCTCAATCTCGGCATCCAGGGGATTGGAAGAGTTGAGCAGTGCCAGTTCGCCGAGGACCCGGCCTTTGGCGCCTTTGTCATCCTTGACGTAGAGGGTGGAGTTCGCTCCGTAGATCGGTTTCATCAGGAACGTATAAAGGGCAACACCGCTAAAGATGGTTAGAAACAGGAGCAGAAAGATCCGCCGACGGCGCAGGATCACGTTCAGGTAGTCGGTGAGGTGAACCTCTTCGATCTCATTCGGTTGCGGAGATAGTTGCGGGGTGTTCATCATTACTCCGTTAATTGTTCTCAAGATAGGTCAAAGAGACAAAGGGCTGCAGCAGGGCGCTGACTGCCTGCAGAGAAGGGAGGATCTCGGCGATGGCATCGTTCCAGGAACCGAAAGCGTTCTTCGGTACGTAGACAACATCCCCTTCCATTAACGGCATCGGCAGGGTCTCACCGCGGCGGATACTGGCGAGATCGACGACCAGCAGTTCACCGCGGGTGGTGGTGAGGGAGCGGATAATCCGGACATTTTTGATGTCGCTGCCGACATTGCGGGTATCGGCGGCGGCCAGGGCTTCCAGAAGATTCATGCGCCCCTGCACCATCGGAATCATCCCGGGCTTACTGACGGCGCCAAAGACAAAGACCACCTGAGAACGATTATCCGGGAGGTAGACCGTATCCCCGGCTTTCAGCCAAACGTTCTGTTCGATGCGGCCGTCGAGGATCAGAGAATAAATATCCACCGGGGCGATTTTATTGTCGCGCAGAAGACGAACGCCCCGCAAGTTGGCGTTAGCATCGAAGCCGTTACCGAGGGTGATCCCCTGCAGAAAGGTCATGGGCCGGTCCATATAATAGACGCCGGGGGTGCGGAACTGCCCCATGAGATAAAGCGGTTGGCTGCGATAGGTGGCGACTTCCACGACCACCGAGGGTTCGTGCACATAGGTGCGTAGGGCCTCCTCGACCTTGTCGCGAATGGCGCTGATCGTCAGACCGGCGACGTGGACAGTTCCGATCAGCGGCAGTTGGATGTTGCCGGATCCATCGATCCGGCTCCCTTTGGCGCCGATAGCGACGCTGCTGGTCGAAAGATCAGGGCGTCCGTAGACCATAACGCTGAGGAGATCACCGACCCCGACTTGATAATCGAGGGTTGCGGGAGGCAGATCCGGGACCATCACCGCGGCTTCAACTGCGATCGTTTCGACGATGGGGGAAGCGGGCGTCTCGACGGATTTGCGCAGGCCGGCCTTCAATCCTTCATTTCCGCCACAGGCGGTCAGGAAAAATAATCCGGCAATCATTACGATCATTGTCATAGGTTGAAAACGAAACATCTGCGCACCTGCTCTTTTCCTGGATTGTTAACTTTTCTGACGATGGCTTGTACCGTAAAGCGTTGCATCATGACGAAGCGGGGTAAGGTTATTGACTGATTGGCGGCGCAAGGATCACCTTGGCCTGCTCCGGCGCATGCAGGTCACTGCCGTAGCGATCGTAAACCCCTAACTCTTTGAGCGTTTGGGCTGCAACCTGCACCCGTCGGCCATAGCAGCCTTTGAAGCTGCCAAGGTTCCCTTGAAAGGAGCAGCCGAGCTCTCGCAAATATTCGAGCAGGGGGTTGCCGGACGAACCGGGAATCGCCAGTTCATCCTTGATGCGGTGACCGCCGCCCAGCAGATTTTTGATCGAAGCAAAGAAATCATGACTTCCGGCGCGAGGAACCACCGGGGCAAGGAGCAGACAGCGCTCAGGATGGGCAATGACCGGGGTAAAACCACGTTGCACGACGTCATAAAGGACTTGACGGACCATCGCCGCGGTGAGACGGGGGAGAATCTCCACCAGAATCAGCCGACTCTCCCCGAGGGGGAGGGGATCGTCGAGGGACGCGAGGAGGTATTCATCGAGAGAATATTCGCAGCCGGTCTGCAGTCGCAGGGGGATATTACTGTCCTGTAATCGCTGCTGCAGTTCGGCAACCCCCTGACGCACTTGATCATTATCGGCGGAATAACAACCGGGCATGCGGTGCGGCGTACAGTAGATTGTACGGAAGCCGGCCTTAGCCAGCGCCGCGGCCATCGCCAGCGATTGTTCCATATCCACGGCCCCATCGTCGAGACCGGGAAGAATGTGACAGTGCCAGTCGATCATTGCGTTCTTCCCTGAATCCTTTGAGACTGATCCGCACAAAAAAAGGAGAGACACCGTAACGAGGTCTCCCCTTGGTGCAGCTCATCTGAAAAATTGAGAGCTGTTTATCGCATTTTCTCGTCCTGGAATCAAGGGATTCCCTTTTTTCAGGAAATTACCGTAAAAGGAAAAAAATCCTTCATTCAACCTTATTCTCAAGCGCTTGTTACAAAAGCCACCGCCGCCTTGATCAACTCTTGCAGCGCCGCCTGGGAACCGGCTTCGGCGTAGACCCGCACCACCGGTTCAGTGCCGGATTTACGGAAAAGGACCCAGCTGCCGTCGCTGAGGATGAGCTTGCAGCCGTCGAGCCGCACGACGCTGCTGACCGTTTGGCCGGCAAAACGGGCCGGCGGATTGGCGAGCTTGGCCGGCAATCCCGCTTCGAATTCCGGAGAAAGGCGGAGATTTTCGCGGCAGGTGTAATACTCGCCGACCCGGGCATACAGATCGGCGAGGAGGTCCTGAAGGCTCTTGCCGGTGACCGCCACCATCTCGGCAACGAGGAGGCAGGCAATGATACCGTCTTTGTCGGGGACATGGCCGCGCACCGTTAAGCCGGCGCTTTCTTCGCCGCCGATGAGGATCCGGTCCTGACTGATATATTCGCCGATAAACTTGAAGCCGACCGGCGTTTCGAGGATATCCGTACCGTGATAACGGGCAACCGCATCGACAAAGTGCGAGGTGGCGACGGAACGGGCAGCATTTCCACTCTTCCCTTTGACGCGCAGCAGGTAATCGTAAAGGAGGGCAAGGATATAGTTCGGCTCGATAAAGGTGCCATCGGCATCGACGATGCCGTAGCGATCGGCGTCGCCATCTGTCGCCAGGCCAAGGGTGATATCGTCCCGCTCACGGACCAACGCGATGAAGTCGGCAATATTCTCTTCCGCCGGCTCCGGGGGGAAACCGCCAAAATAGGGGTCGGGATGAGCGTTGATAACGACTGTACTTACACCTGCTTCCTGCAGGAGGCGATCGAGATAACCGCGGGCGGTGCCGTACAGGGGATCGACGGCGATGGTGATCTTGGCCGCGGCAATGGCATTAAAATCGATCATCTTGCGGATGGTGGAGAAATAAGCCGGGAGCGGATCGATGATACTAAAAAGTCCGACAGTTTGCGCCTGATCCAGAGGCATCTCGCGGTAGCAGATCTCCAGAAGCATGGCATTGGCGCGCTCTTCTATTGCTTTGGTCGTAGTTGGCAGAGCCGGGCCGCCGGAGGAAGGGCTGAACTTGAGGCCGTTATACTCGGACGGATTGTGGCTGGCGGTAAAGTTAATACCGCCCGCCGCCCGCCGTTGCAGGATTTCGTGAGCAATGACCGGAGTCGGGGTGTCCCGATCACAAAGAAAGACGGGAATCTTGGCGCCGGCAAGGACCTTGGCGGCTTCGCGGGCAAAACGATCCCCCATGAAACGGGCGTCATAACCGATTACAACGCCGCCGGCAGCGCCATCGACCTCGCGCAGTTCGTCGGCGATCGCCTGAGTGACGACCTTGACATTAGCAAAGGTGAAATCATCACAGAGAATACCGCGCCAACCGGATGTACCGAAAGAAATCCGCATTTTAAACCTCCTTGATGTCAGGGGATAATTTTTCGTTGACAGAAATAGCGAAAGAGAATAAATTCACACGTTCAATAATGTTACCCAAACTCGTTACGCCAGACCAATTATAACCGGAAAGAAGGAGAAGATCCATGCAGTGTCAAACTATTCAACCCGGTGCCGAGTGCACCTTCTGGTCCAAACAGGGCTGCATCTTTGACGGCAACCAGTGTCAGCCAGTCGTCGAACAGTGTGAAGGTTGTGAGCGCATCGTCGACAGCTCCATCGGCAAGGTCTGCACTGTTGCTCCCTCCCCGCAGCAGAAGTGGGCCAACGAGCTTTGTAACTTTGCCACCCATCGTCGCGTCGAAGTGACGATCTCCGATGCCAAGACCAACCCCTTGAAAGCATCGAAGAAAGCAGCCGCAGGCAAGAAGAAGTAATTTCTTCAAGATTGATCAAGCAGCAAAGGGCAGACTTCGGTCTGCCCTTTTTTTGCCTCTTTTTCTTCCTACATCTCCAGCTTCAGCCCGTCGATCACCGCGGCGACTTCGGAGCGAATATCCGCAGCGGCCGGAGAACGCTCCAGGCGCAGGAAATCTTCAAAGTAGCGCAGCGCCTCCTTGGTCTTCTCTTCATCCAGACAGATGTTCCCCAGAGTCAAATAAGCAAAGGAGAGAGCAGGATCGAATTCGATCGCTTTCTGACAAGCGGCTTCCGCTTCAACAAGGCGGCCGAGGTCATAATAAAGTTCGGCCAGATTATAGTGCGCCTGAGCATCCTCGGGATCGAGCTCGATGACCTGCTGGTAACAAGCCAAAGCAGCATCATTGTCCCCTTGAGTAAAGAGGGCGTCGCCGAGGGAATTAAGGGCAAAGACCGATTGCGCATCGATGGCCAGCGCCTGGCGATAACAACGGATCGCCTCCTCGAAGCGCTCGCGGTTAAAATGGACCAGCCCCATGCTCACCCAGGCATCAGCTTCCGTGGCATCGACGGCGAGGATCTCTTCGTAAAGCTGCAACGCTTTATCCGGCTGATGATTCTCGAAATAGGCATCACCGAGGGCAAAGAGGAGATCGAGATTGCGGGGATGGGCGATCCGTCCCTTTTCAAGAACTTCAATCCCTTCGGCCACCCGTCCCGACTCGGCCAACGCTTCGCCGAGAGTGCGATGCAGGTCGTCTTCCTGCGGCTCGATCTGCAGGGCCGACTCCAACGCTTTTGCTGCTGCCGCCAAATTACCGCTCTCCAAAAACTTGCGAGCCTGCCCCAGACTTTCCTGTAAATCAGACATAAAACCTCCGGTTCATTTATTTTAAAAGTTGACTCCCCCTCCTTAAGAAAGGAGGGGAGCTAAAATTACAATTGATCCGCCGCGAGCATCTCCAGAGCCTGGCTCAGACCCCAGGGATTGGCGGCGATCGGAAAGATCTCGACCTGCAGAGTGGTTCCGAGCTCGTCAGGAGACATATTATCGAGGAAGAGATCTTCACCGTCGCGAAAAACGACATCGGGCACCAGAAGAACCGGACTCTGCAGCTTCCCCTGCATTCCGGCGACGATATCGGCGCCGGTCAACAGACCGGTGACCGTGACTTCACCGCCAAAGAAGTGATTTTCGATACGGTGGACAACGATAGTGACGCCGGTTTTGGCGGCAAGGGCAGCCGCAAACCGCTCCATCTCCGGATAAAAAGAGGCGCCGGTCAGACAATCGACGGTCAAGGGGGGGAGCGGCTGCGCTGCCGCCAGCACTTCGGCGGCATCGACCCGAAAGAGGGGGATCATGCCGACGCCGTTTTCATACTGAGGCAGGGTCTCATATTCTTCAAGGGGGGGGAAATCGATGCCGGCTTTCAAATAAAGCTCATCGGCAGCAAAGACAAAACGACTCGCACCGTTGATCAGAAAATCGTGCTGCCATTTTTCCACCTGAGCCAACACGGCGCACGCTTCGTCGCGGCTATGGGTGCGCAACGCCGGCAGGTGCGCGCGGTGCCCGGTCAGACCGACGGGGACGAGGGCAAGAGAGCGGATGCCGGGGCGAAGGGCGCCGAGATCAGCGACGGTCTTTTCCAGGGCTGCGCCGTCATTGAGACCAGGACAAAGGACGATCTGCGTATGGATCTCAATACCGCCGGCAATCAGCCGCTCTAACAACGGCAAGAGCGGCGGCAGAGTTTTACGGCCGAGGAGGCGGGCGCGCAGCTCTTCATCGCTGGCATGAACAGAGACATAAAGGGGGGAGAGGTGATCGCTGAGGATGCGCTGCACCTCCTCTTCGCGAATGGTCGACAGGGTCACATACGCGCCGTAGAGGTAAGAGAAGCGATAATCTTCGTCTTTGACATACAAGGTGGGTCGCAGGCCGCGCGGCAACTGCTGCACAAAGCAGAAGAGGCAGTTATTTCCGCACTGCGCCGGCTGGGGATGCTCAATCTCCAGCCCCAGCTCCTCATCCGCATCTTTATCGAGGGACAGCTCCCACTCTTCGCCATCGACACGACGCACGTCGAGGACGAGTTCTTCGGCATGACGAGTCAGCCGGACATAATCAAGGAAATCACGCAAGGTTTCGCCGTTAATAGCAAGGAGGGTGTCTCCCGGCTGTAAATCGAGCTCTTCGGCGATACTGCCGGCTACGACGCTTTGAATGGTGAGCATAATTGATGAGAGTGCCTTGAAAAGAAAAGCCCCCCGCGGATGAAAACACCAACGGGGAGCTCAACTTTTGAAACCGGTTGCTTGCGGGCCGACTATTCCTTGGCGCCGTGCAGGCGGAAGGTGCCGTCGAGCGAGGTAATGGAGGAAATTGCGTGTTTGTAAAGGAGCATATCGCCGGTACTCTCGACCAGAATACAGAAGCTGTCGAAGGATTTGATATATCCTTCCAGCTTTTCACTGGACATCATAACGACAACCACACGCACCCGCTCTTTACGGGCCTGATTTAAATACTGGTCCTGGATATTGAACGGTGTCTTGGCCATGTCCACTCCTTTTCATTCCGCATAGAGACGTGTAGCAATGCTTTTGATTTTAGCAAACTCTGCAAGCGAATCAACCATAATTATTGAATTATTTTTACGGAACCAGGTCATCTGCCTTTTTGCATAACGGCGGCTCTCCTGCTGGGTCTGCTCGATGGCCGATTGCAACGAACTTTCCCCTGCGAGATAAGCAATCGCTTCGCGATAGCCGATGGTGCGTAACGCTTTGAGTTCGCGGCTGAATCCCTGATTCAGCAGGGATTGCGCTTCTTCGAGAAGGCCGGATGCAAACATCATCGCCGCCCGCTCATCGATGCGACGGTAAAGGATCGCACGCTCCACCTCCAGACCGAGCGTAATCACTTCATAAGGACTATCGGCAAAGGCGTGCCGGCTCTGCAGCGCCGTCAAAGTTTCGCCGGTCAGGGCAAAGACCTCAAGAGCACGGATGATGCGCGGCTGATCGCGGGGTTTCAAGCGCTGCGCCGCGACCGGATCGATGGTCTGCAAACGCTGATGCAACGTCCCCTCCCCTTGCTGCACTTCCAGAGCCAGCAACTCCTGACGCAGTTCAGGATCTTCACCCGGCGCGGCAATCAGCCCGCGGGTGAGGGCCTCGATATACAGGCCGGTGCCGCCGACCACCACCGCCAACTTGCCGCCCTGGTGGATGGCCGTGACCGCGGCGCGGCCCTGCGTCATGAAGTCGGCCGCACTGAAAGGTTGGTCGGGCGCAACGACATCGATCAGGTGGTGCGGAACCAGGGCGCGTTCTTCCGGTGTCGCCTTGGCTGTACCGATATCCATGCCGCGATAGATCTGCCGCGAATCAGCGGAGATGATCTCGATCGGCAACGCGGCAGCAAGCTCCAGAGCAATCCGGGTCTTGCCCGAAGCGGTCGGCCCACAGATGACGAGGAGGGGAATTTTAGCAAATGCGGCCAATTCAGGCACTCCTCCGGAAGAGACGGGCAATCTCCGGGTCACTCAAGCGCGAATAGACCGGGCGACCGTGCGGACAGTGGGCATTGAAATCGATGCGATCAAGATCGGCAAGGAGGGCGGTCATCTCGATCTGGGAGAGCTTCTGCCGGGCTCGCACCATGCCGTGACAGGAGATGAGGAGGAGAAAGGAGTCGATGGCGTCTTCGATGCGGCGGCTAATCCCGAGTTCACCGAGGTCGCTGGCGATATCATGCAGGAGCTGTACAAAATTATCCCGCCCTGCCAGGAGTTGCGGCACCGCTTTCAGGGCGAAGGTGCGGGGCCCAAAGGGCTCAAGCTCAAAACCGAGACGGCGCAGAGGGTCGAGATATTCACTGAGCAGGGCAGTCTCCTTGAAGTCAAATTCGACAATCTCCGGAAAGAGGAGTCCCTGACGGGCCACCGCGCCGCCATGAAATTCACGGCGCAGGCGTTCAAAGCCGATCCGTTCATGAGCGGCATGCTGATCGATGAGGAGGAGATGCTCATCATCCTCAGCAACAATGTAACTGGCCCGAAACTGGCCGATAATCCGCAAAGAAGAGAAGTAGGAACCGGCAAAGGGGGCAGCAACCGCCGGCGCCGCCCAGGTCACCACCGGCTCACTGACCTGAGGAACCTCCGCAACCTGCGGCGCCACCAGGACGGACACCGACGCCGCAACCGGCAAAGTCACCGTCCCCCCATAACTCCCAGAAGTCCCATGACTCCTATCCAGCACCGGTAGTTGACAACCAAGAACCTCAATCCCCGGCCGCAAAGCCTCCTTAATCCCGCCGGCAATAAAATCATGCACCAGCGACTGCTGACTGAAGCGGACTTCATGCTTGGTCGGATGGACATTGACATCGACGGCGGCACCGGGAATCGACAAAAAGAGGACGGCCACCGGATAGCGGCCGCGCGGGAAGAGATGACGCAAGCCGTCAAGGATAGCGTGCTGCACGACCCGGTCGCGGACGTAACGGCCGTTGATATAGGTGTAGATCGCCGCACTCGAAGAACGATGCAGGTTCGGGTGGGAAATCAGCCCCCTGAGTTCCAGCCCTGCGCCCGGATCGGACTTGTCGACCTTGACCAGATCGGCCAGCAGGGGCCGACCGAGGAGGGTGGCAATACGTTCTTCGAGACGATGCTGACGTGGCGCATTGAGGATCGTTCGCTGATTGTGGACGAGTTGAAACTGTACCTCGGGGGAGCAAAGAGCAAGACGGGTGACGAGTTCAGCGATATGGCCGAACTCCGTCTCCTCTTTGCGCAGGAATTTACGCCGGGCCGGAGTATTGAAAAAAAGATCGCGGACTTCGATGGTCGTCCCGGTCGGCAGACCGATAGCGCCGGCCTTTTTGACTGTCCCGGCTTCGACATAAAGTTCCCACCCCTCGGGCGCGGCGGCGGTCTGGCTGCGCACGGTCAATCGCGAGACCGCGGCAATCGATGGCAGGGCTTCGCCGCGAAAGCCGAGAGTCTGCAGGCGGAAGAGGTCGGCGCTGCTGGCGATCTTGCTGGTGGCATGGCGCTCCAGACACAGAAAGACATCGTCCTTGCCCATGCCGTCACCATCATCACTCACCCGGATCAGGCGGCTGCCGCCCCCCTCAATTTCAATGGTAATCTGCGTGGCATGAGCATCGAGAGAGTTTTCGACCAGCTCCTTGACGACCGAAGCCGGGCGCTCGACGACTTCACCGGCAGCGATTTGATTGCAGAGATTTTCCGGAAGGAGATGAATCGATGCAGGCATGGAGGATCAACTTTAGTGACGAAGAAATTCCCCCTCCCTTTCAAGGGGAGGGACGGGGTGGGGATGGGAAATTTCGCTGTAAAATACCCATCCCCCTCCTAGCCTCCCCCTTGAAAGGGGAGGAACATGACCTTGCGGAGGATGGACGCCAAACAGATTTATATTTAAGTTTCAACCTTTAAATTCGAGGCGATCGAGCATACTTTCAATGTCATCGAGATCGGTGACCGTTGCCGGCGAAGCGGTGGCGGCAGGTGCGGCGGCAGGGGGCTGCGCCGCAGGCTGCGGCAGATTCGGGCGGAGCAGACCAAGATCACCGGCAACACTTTGCACAATCCGCAGATCGACATGATTCTGTTTCCGCAAAAACGCTTCGAGCAAGGTATTGTCACAAACCGTGTTGATCAAACGGGGGACGCCGCTGGAGCAAGCATGAATGGCGGCAATCGCTTCCGGTTGAAAGATCAACCGTTTTGCTCCGGCGATATGAAGGCGGTAACGGATGTACGACTCGGTCAGGGTGGAAGATAATGACTTCAGATGGTACTTGAGGGCCACCCGCTGCGCCAAAGGCTCGTCAAGACGCAGACAATCCTCAACCTCGACCAGACCGAAAAAGACCACATTCAACAATTTCTTACCGGGAATTTCGAGATTGAGCAGGCCGCGGAACTCTTCCATTAAGGCCCGGCTCTGCAGCATCTGCGCTTCATCGATCAAGACCACCGCCGTCTTGCCGGCTTCGTGGATCTGCAGCAAGCGATCGTAAAGTTGCCGCAACAGCTCCAGCCGGTCCTCTTTCGGGGCTTCGACGCCGAGCTGCAGGGCAATGCGGGTAAGGATCCATTCGGGGGTCACTCCCGAGTGCACCATCACCAGAAGGGATGACTGATAGCGATCTTCGCTCAGGCGATCGAGCATGCGGCGGGCCAGGGTTGTCTTCCCCGCTCCGACGCCGCCAACCAGCACCGCCAGCCCTTTGTTCGAATCGACAGCATACATCAAGCGGGTCAAGGCCTGACTATGCTGATCGCTGTTAAAAAAGAAACGTGCGTCCGGTGCATTAGAGAAGGGTTCCCGCTCCATGCCGAAAAATTCGACATAACTCATAAATACCTCGCCTTAAACAAATGAAATTCGATCTTTACCCGGCGAAGCCGCCCCCGGCGTTCCCCCGGTTGATTGACCTGCCCCGGCAGACACCTGCAGGCGCAGCGTTTCGATCTTGTCGCCGACATTGCGGAAGCAGGGATCGCTGACAGCAACGGCCTCAAATGTACGGAGAGCATCATCCGGGCGACCCCAGACTTCATAAACGAGAGCGAGTTCGTACTGCGTACCGATTTTGTCCTCCGCCTGTACTTCCGGCCGGGAAATAGCCGTGGTGAAGACGGTCTCGGCCTCGGCAAAGGCTCCCTTTTCAGCATAACAAATACCGATCAGGATGAGGGAATCGGCGAGACGCTTCGGACTGCGCATCGACTTTTTAAACTCTTCGATGGCATCGTCCTTCAGCCCCATCTCTTTATAAGCAATCCCGAGGTCGTAGTGCGCCTCCGTATCTTCCTGATCAATCTGGGCATCGACCCCTTTTTTGAATTCCGAAAAGACACTGTCAAAACGGAAACGGTCGGTGTCATCAACATTAGCGAGATCTTCAGTTGCCTGCAAAGCCCCCTCGTTGAGAATTTCGGCGGCAAGGTCAAAGAAGTCATCATCGACAGGTGCAGCAGCGAGACTTTTTTGTTCAACAGTGAAATCAAAATCGAAGATTTGCTCCTCAGCAGGCTCCTCCATCTCGGTTGCAAGAAGGTCTTCCAATGCAGCGAACTCGGCAGACAGGTGGTCTTCCTCTTCTGCTTCCTCTTCTGCTTCCTCTAAAGGCTCAAGTTCGAGAATTTCATCCTCGACAATTTCATCAAGAATTTCAAGATCAAAATCCTCAACACCGGCATCTTCGCTGAAGATGTATTGTTCTTTCGCGGCCTCGTTCTCGATTTCATCGGGAAAGTAATAATGGCCCGGACTGTCGGGCTGTACGGTCTCTTCTTGGGAACTAACAAAGGGCGGTAATTCTTCGGATGGCAACAAATCAAGCCACGGCACGCCGCCACTTGTGTCCGGCTCACCGGTCGAAATCAGTTCAATTGGCTCGACAGCTGCTGTTACCGTACGATCAGGCTCCAAGGTTTCGATTAAATCGACTTCGATCTCGGCCTCGTCATCTTCAAATTGACTGAAATCAAAGTCAATATTAATGACTGAGGAATCGACCTTGTCTGCACCGGCATCCGCAACGGCCATCGGTGCTGCGATCTCCGCGACGGGGTCAAGCTCTTCAACTGTCAGCTCTTCAACTGTCAGCTCTTCAACTGTCAGCTCTTCAA
>JACUTW010000069.1 GCA_014859605.1 Desulfuromonadales bacterium | reverse complement strand
TGTACCGTTCTCCCCTGGCGACCGCGCCGAGTCAGCGCAATTTCCCGTAACCGGGTTCGGCGTCCTTTCCCGGCGCGGCCTGTGGCATCTGCTCCTCTTCCTCTTGCTCAGTATGGCCGCCTTTGCCGGGCAGGATTTTGATCTCTTTGCAGCCACTCCTGAAGAGTTCTGGACACTGCTGGGCTCGCCCCCGCCGCCCGCTTTGATCCATCTCGTCCTCGGTATTTATACCTTCTGCGCGCTGATGCTGCTGCCGGCGCGCATGAACAAGGCTTCCCTGCGGCAAAGCTGGGCACATACCGGTTACCGGACAATCTTCTATCTCTTTTACCTGAGCGCCAATGCTCTGACTGCCCATTTTATCCTCGTCTTCGTCGCCGGTCTGATTCTGTACGGTTTGGAGCAGTTCTATCTACTGCTGCAGATGGGCAAGGCCGTGCATGGTGTTCATCCGCAAATCAGGAAAAGCTGACAGCTCTGTTCATTTATGGGGGAGTTTTGTATATACTTTCTTCATCACGACTACTGAGAGGAGTCATTATGAAGATTCGTTTTACAGCTTTGATGTTGGCCCTGTTTGTTGCCGCCGTTGCCCAGGCAGCCGGAGAGGGTAAGGATCTTGAAAAGCAGGCCAGCGAGATTATTGAACAGAGATGTACCAAGTGCCATACCGATGCTCAGATCAAAGCGGCGGTTAGCGCGGGGAAGGATATGGGGGCCATTGTTGAGCAGATGGAACAACGCGGGGCAAAACTGACCGGGAATGAAAAAGAGGTCATCGGCATCTTCTGGAAGGAGGAAGCGCCGGTCAAGAAGTCAGCCAAGTAACCGGTCCCCCTTACTTTTAGCTTCAGACGACAAAAAACCCGCGACTGGCGGGTTTTTTGTTGTTTGCTCAACTAAAAAACTGAAGCGCTAATCTTCCGCACTGGGATTTTCTCCCTCCCCTTCAAGGGGAGGGTCGGGGTGGGGATGGGAAGTTTTCGGCACCAATAAGACCCATCCCCCTCCTAACCTCCCCCTTGAAAGGGGAGGAATTGAACCTTGCGGAAGATTGAAACTAATCAGGACTAAAAATAACTTCGCGCCCCGAGAAAACGCTCGCTATAGTAAGGATGCAGGAGCGATTCAATCTGGACCTTCTCGCCGGTGCGCGGGGCGTGGATGAAGCGGTTTTCGCCGATGTAAAGGCCGACGTGGGAGACGATCCCTTTTTTGCGGGTGGCAAAGAAGACGAGATCGCCGTGGCGTAACTCCTCTTTGCTGATGGCTTGACCGGCATTGTATTGCTGTTGCGAAACGCGGGGGAGATTCAGCCCGTTGAGGCGATAACTGACCATGGTCAATCCGCTGCAATCAAAACCTTCTGTGTCGGTCGTCCCCCCCCAGCGATAAGGGATGCCGAGATAGCGCAGAGCGGTTTGGACGAGTTCGTTGCGCAAATCACCGCTGTGCGCCTGGTCGATCCGGGCAATGGCATACTCTTGCGGCGCGACAATGTAAAAATCGGCTATCACCCCTTGTTCTTTGAGTTTGAGGGCTTGCGCTTGCGCCTCCTTCCACTCTTTGTAGTTGCCGAAGCGGACCTTGTAAAGACCGGAGTCGTGACGAAAGTAGAAAGATTCGATGCCGCGGCGATCGAGTTCACCATCAAGGCGTACGGCATTATCGAGATTGGCGAAGGCTCCGACCTGGATGGTATAGCCGAGACGGGGCAGGGACGAGGAGATAATGGCGTTGAGGAGTTCGCCGATCGGGTCCGGGGGCTCGGCCGCATTAATCGCCGCTGCCGACAGCGGCAATAGCAGCAGGAGCAGAAACGGCAGGATAAGCGTGCAACGACGGAGGAACGGGGGCATGAGCTATCCTGACTTTTTTGCGATTGCAAAGGAGATTTGTTATATTCGGTCGGCAGAGTGGGACGGGGCATTATTCCATCCCGTCCCCCTTTATTCAAGAGATCAATCCGGCCTGTCTCTGAAAATATCTCCAGGAGAATGAACTATGCCTGCAACAACCGAACTTCTTGAACGTCTCAAATCGCAACGCGGCAGTGAAATCCACGTCGGACCGTGGCTGACCATCACCCAGGAACGGATTGACGCTTTTGCCGAGGTGACCGGTGATGTGCAGTGGATCCATACCGATGTGGAGAGGGCCCGCCGTGAGTCGCCCTATGGGACGACCGTGGCGCATGGCTATCTCACCCTGTCTTTGCTCCCCGGTCTCACCGAGAGTAACCACCCCGACTTCTTTGCCAGCAACTATCCGGGGATGCGCTATCGCGTCAACTATGGGCTCAATCGCGTCCGTTTCCCGGCGCCGGTCAAAGCCGGAGACCGCATCCGCGCCCGCTCGACCCTCCTCGATTTCGAAGTTTTGCCGCAGGGCGTACAAATTATCTATCTCTTGACCATCGAGATTGAAGGGGGAGCAAAACCGGCCTGCATTGCCGAGTCGGTGGTCCGCGTCTATCCTTGAGATCTTCAGCTTTTCCTTTACAAATCCACCTTGCTTCGTATAAATTATGCGGTCGCATCAAGGCGCTGTTCTGTGCAGCGTCATCGTCGCTGCTTCGCAAAGGGAGTTCATGGATACCACGCTGATTCGTAATTTTTCGATTATTGCTCATATTGATCACGGTAAGTCGACCCTCGCCGACCGCCTTCTGGAGGCGACCGGTGCGCTGCAGTCCCGCGAGATGTCGAATCAGTTTCTCGACAAGATGGATCTGGAACGGGAACGCGGCATCACCATCAAGGCTCAGGCGGTTCGTCTTAACTACACCGCGGACGACGGCAAGACCTATATTCTCAACCTCATCGATACGCCGGGGCATGTTGACTTTACCTATGAGGTTAGTCGCTCCCTCTCGGCTTGCGAAGGGGCATTGTTAGTCGTCGATGCTTCGCAGGGGGTGGAAGCCCAGACCCTCGCCAACGTTTATCTCGCCATCGACCAGAATCTTGAAGTCTTTCCGGTCCTCAACAAGATCGATCTGCCGGCGGCCGATCCGGCGCGGGTCAAGTCGGAGATCGAAGAGATTATCGGCCTCGATACCTCCGACGCGGTGGAAGCGAGCGCCAAGGCCGGGATCGGCATCCACGAGATTCTCGAAGCGATCGTCAAGAAGGTCCCGCCGCCGCAGGGGGATGTGACCGCACCGCTGAAAGTCTTGATCTTCGATTCCTGGTACGACGCCTATCAGGGGGTCATCATCCTCGTCCGCGTCATCCACGGCACCGTGCGTAAGGGCGATAAGATCTTCCTGATGGCGAGTCGCAAAAGCCACGAAGTCCTGAAGGTCGGGGTCTTCACCCCGCATATGGCCGAAGTTGATGAACTCGGCCCCGGCGAAGTCGGCTTCCTGATCGCCGGCATCAAGGTCGTCTCCGATGCCAAAGTCGGCGACACCTTGACCCACTTCCATCGACAGACCCCGGAAGCCTTCCCCGGCTTCAAAGTGGTCAATCCCATGGTCTTCTCCGGCCTTTATCCGATCGACAGCACCGAATACGATCTGCTGCGCGATGCGTTGGAGAAGCTGCGCCTCAATGATGCCTCCTTCTCCTTTGAACCGGAGAACTCCATGGCTCTCGGTTTCGGCTTCCGCTGCGGCTTTCTCGGCCTTCTCCACCTCGAAATCATTCAGGAGCGTCTGGAGCGGGAGTTCGGTGTCGATCTGATCACCACCGCCCCGACCGTCCCTTTTCGGGTCACCACCACCAAGGGCGAGATTATCACCGTCGAGAGTGCCAACAAACTTCCCGAACTCCAGTATATCGACCATATCGAAGAGCCCTTTATTCTCGCCTCGATTCATGTGCCGAATGAATTTGTCGGCGCTGTCCTCGCCCTTTGTGAAGAGAAGCGCGGGGTGCAGCGGGAAATTCGTTATCTGACCGCGACGCGGATCATGATCATTTATGAGCTCCCCCTCAATGAAATCGTTCTCGATTTTTACGACCGGCTCAAATCGATCAGTCGCGGTTACGCCTCCCTCGATTACGAACACCTTGACTATCGCCCCAGTGAACTGGTCCGTCTTAACGTCCTGATCAACGGCGATGCTGTCGATGCCCTTTCCCTGATTGTCCATCGGGATAAGGCGCAGTTCCGCGGCCGCGATCTGGTCGCCAAGATGCGGGAATTCATCCCCCGCCAGCAGTTTGAGGTGGCCATTCAGGCGGCGATCGGCACCAAGATCATAGCCCGGGAAACCGTCAAGGCATTACGTAAGGATGTCACCGCCAAGTGTTACGGTGGCGATATCAGCCGTAAACGGAAGTTGCTGGAAAAGCAGAAGGAAGGAAAGAAGCGGATGAAGCAGATCGGTAATGTTGAGCTGCCGCAGGAAGCTTTCCTGGCTATTCTTAAAGTGAAAGAGTGAGATGATGAGTGCTGCAGAAGAGAAGCAAGTTGAAGCTGGGCCGACAGCTTCGGCTCCCGCATCCAAACCGGTTAAATCCAAGACCCGGGAATGGACCGAGTCGATCATTGTGGCTCTTGTCCTTGCCTTGATCATCCGTACCTTTGTGGTTCAGGCCTTCAAGATCCCTTCCGGATCGATGGAGGATACCTTACTGATCGGCGACCATCTCCTTGTCAGTAAATTTGTTTATGGCATGCAGATTCCCTTTACGGAGAAGCGAATTTTGCGCTTCAAAGATCCGCAGCAAGGGGATGTGATCGTCTTTGAATTTCCTGAGGATCGGGGTAAAAGTTATTTTTCCCGCCGCGATTTTATCAAAAGGGTCGTCGGTGTGCCGGGGGATGTGGTCGAAGTTCGGGATAAACAGGTCTACGTGAATGGTGTGAAGTACGAATTGCCCCAGGCTATCCATAAAGAGGCCGACACCATTCCGGCGGAATATGGCCCGCGCGATTTCATGAAGCCGGTCATTGTCCCCGCAGATTCTTACTTTGTCATGGGTGATAATCGCGACCGCTCTTATGACAGTCGTTTCTGGGGTTTTGTTACGGAGCCGGAGATCAAGGGGAAGGCCTTTATTAAATATTGGTCCTGGAATTCAGAGCGGCATTTGCCGCGGATCAGTCGCATCGGCGGGCTGATTCATTGATTGAACAAGTCAACTTTGATGCCCGCGACAATTGTCATTCCCGCAGAGATTCTGAGCGGGAATCCAGCTTGAATCATCTTGAAATCATGGATCCCCGATAAAGGCATTCGGGGATGACACAGAGAATTTGTGACAGCATCAAAATTCTTCCGTTGACTTCCTGCCACTGCTCTTGGTAGGATTCGCGAAATTTTAAACAGCAGTTTCCGTCCCTTTTAAGTCGATCCTGTGAGGTTGACAAAGGTACCCATGAATATAAAAAAACTTTATTCATTCAGAGAATACCTTTTTGCCCAAGCGGTGGAGAGGTATTTTTTTGTCCCATCCCCCCGATCAGAGAGGTGATTAAATGTCGCAAGATACGGTAATTCTTGATCAGGCTGGAATCGCGCGGGCATTGACCCGGATTGCGCACGAAATTCTCGAAAAGAACAAAGGGACCGCGGACCTGGTTCTGGTCGGCATCCGCAGTGGCGGCGATCATCTCGCCAGGCTGTTGCGTGACCGGATTGCCGGGATCGAAGGGGTGGAGATTCCCCTTGGGACGGTCGACATCACCATGTACCGCGACGACATCAGTTCGCGCGGCACCCTGCCGGTCGGGAAGACGGAGATCCTCTTTGCTCTCGATAACAAGAAGATCATCCTTGTCGACGAAGTCATCTTTACCGGTCGGACGATTCGGGCTGCTCTCGATGCCCTGATCGATATCGGTCGCCCTGATTGTATCCAACTGGCCGTGTTGATCGATCGCGGCCACCGGGAGTTGCCGATTCGTCCGGACTTTGTCGGCCGCAATGTGCCGACCGCTCGCGATGAAGATATCTGTGTCTTTTTCGATCATGCGCAGCCGATTGAAGTGCGCCTGGTTAAATCCTAACCTTACTTTCAGGAGAAGAGCGATGTCATTTCGGCACAAGCACATCATTGCCCTGCGTGATCTCAGTAAGGACGATATCGAGCAACTACTCAATACCGCCGAAAGCATGCGTGATATCAACAGTCGAGAGATCAAGAAGGTCCCGACCCTGCGCGGCAAGACGATCATCAACCTTTTTTACGAATCATCAACCCGCACCCGCACCTCCTTTGAAATTGCCGGCAAGCGCCTTTCGGCTGACACCGTCAATATCGCTTCGTCGAGCAGTTCGGCGACCAAGGGGGAGACCCTCGCCGACACCGCCCTCAATCTCCTGGCGATGAAGCCGGATATCATCGTCATGCGCCATGCCGTCTCGGGGAGCCATTACTTCCTCGCCGAAAAGGTCAATTGTTCGATTATCAATGCCGGCGATGGCACCCATGAACACCCTTCCCAGGGTCTGCTCGACATGCTGACGATCAAGGATAAGTTCGGCCGTCTTGATGGTCTCAAGGTGGCGATTGTCGGTGATATCACCCACAGTCGCGTCGCCCGTTCCAATATTCAGGGGCTGACCAAACTCGGTTCGTCAATCTTCCTCGCCGGTCCGCCGACGATGATCCCCCCCGGTGTCGAGCGTCTCGGCAATGTCACCGTCTGCGCGACGATGAAGGAAGCGATTCAGGATGCCGACGTCGTGATGATGTTGCGCATCCAGCAGGAGCGTCAAGGTAAGACGCTGATGCCGAATGCCCGCGAATATTCCCGCTATTTCGGACTCAATTCGCAGAACCTGCAGTATGCCAAGCCCGACGCCATGGTCATGCATCCCGGTCCGATCAACCGCGGCGTCGAGATGTCTTCCTACGTGGTCGACGGCAACCAGTCGCACATCCTCAAGCAGGTGGAGAATGGCGTGGCAGTGCGGATGGCGATGCTGTATCACGTCTGCGGCGGAACAGCGGTCGAATAACGGATGTAGGGGCGCCCCTTGTGGGTGCCCGATTACGAACCTGCAAATGGGCACCCACAAGGGGCGCCCCTACGACATCGAATTCACGAGGTAATCATATGAATCTGTTGATCAAGAACGGCCGGATCATCGATCCAACCCAAAATCTCGACCAGACCTGCGACCTGCTGATTGAAAACGGCACCATCAAAGAGATCGGCAAAAATCTTGTCGCTTCGGCGGGGGTGCAGAGTATCGATGCCTCTGGTTGCTATGTGACCCCCGGTCTGATCGACATGCATGTCCATCTCCGCGATCCCGGCCTCGAGTACAAGGAAGATATCGTCAGCGGTACCAAGTCCGCGGTGGCCGGCGGTTTTACTTCGCTCTGCTGCATGCCGAACACCAAGCCGGCTATCGACAACAAGGCGGTGGCGAGCTACATCATCAACAAAGCCAAGGCCGAAGGGTTCTGCAACGTCTTCCCGGTCGGCGCGATTACCCAGGGTTCGAAAGGGGAGGCTCTCGCCGAGATGGGCGAATTGAAGGAGTCGGGCTGCGTCGCGGTCTCCGATGACGGTCATCCGGTGAAGAGTTCGGAGCTCATGCGCCGCGCCCTGCAATATGCCAATGGGATCGGCATCCCCCTGATCACCCACGCCGAAGATCTCGATCTGGTCGGCGCCGGGACGATGAACGAGGGCTTCACCTCCACCGAACTTGGCCTGAAAGGGATTCCTCGCGTTGCCGAAGATATCGCCACCTCCCGCGATGTTCTGCTGGCCGAGTACACCGGCGCGCCGATTCATATTGCCCATGTCTCGACCCTCGGTTCGGTGGAAATTATTCGTGCCGCCAAGGCGCGGGGGGTCAAGGTCACCTGCGAGACCGCGCCCCACTACTTCACCCTTACCGACGATGCGGTGCGCGGCTACAACACCAATGCCAAGATGAATCCGCCCCTGCGCGAAGCGGCCGATGTCGCGGCGATCAAGGCTGGCTTGAAAGATGGCACCATCGATTGTATCGCCACCGACCATGCACCGCATCATCTCGACGAGAAGGATGTCGAATTCGATGTGGCGATGAACGGGATTGTCGGACTTGAAACCTCTCTGCCGTTGTCCCTGAAACTGGTGAGTGACGGGGTATTAACCCTTGCGCAACTGGTTGAAAAGATGTCATCTAACCCATCGAAAATCCTCAGCCTTGAGCGCGGGATCCTGACGGTCGGCGCCGTTGCCGATGTCACTGTCATCGACCCGGCAATGGAGTGGGTTGTCGATGCTGACAAGTTGGCCAGCAAGTCGAAAAACTCCCCCTTTATCGGTTGGAAGATGCAAGGCGCCGCCCGTTGTGTCATCGTTGCCGGCAAGGTCGTTGATTCTCGATCCTGAGACTGCTGCTAGTCATAATTAAATTCTTTTGGAGTATTGAACCATGCCCAAACGCACCGATATCTCGAAAATCCTTATTATAGGTTCTGGTCCGATCATTATCGGTCAGGCCTGTGAATTTGATTACTCTGGTACGCAAGCTTGTAAGGCTTTGCGCAAGCTCGGCTACCAGATCGTGCTGGTCAATTCCAATCCGGCGACAATCATGACTGATCCCGGTCTAGCCGATGCCACCTATATTGAACCCCTCAATGTTAATTCCCTGACCGCAATTATCGCCAAGGAGCGGCCTGACGCCCTCCTGCCGAATCTCGGCGGGCAGACTGCTCTCAACCTTTCTATGGCTTTGGCGAAAGCCGGAGTTCTTGAGAAGTATGGGGTGCGGGTGATTGGCGTCAATCTTGATGCGATTGAGCGCGGCGAGGATCGTGAAATTTTCAAGGCGACGATGGCTCGTCTCGGCATTGAAACGCCGCGCAGCGAGATTGCCAATACGCCGGAAGAGGCGCGGGCTATCTTGCAGCGTATCGCCTTGCCGGTTGTTATTCGTCCGGCTTACACCATGGGTGGGACGGGCGGTGGCTTTGCTTACAATCTCGAAGAGTTCGACACCATCGTCAGTCGCGGTCTGTCGGTCAGTCCGGTGAAACAAATTCTCGTCGAGGAGTCGATTCTCGGCTGGGAGGAGTTGGAACTGGAGGTCGTGCGCGACGCAAAGAATCAGAAAATCACCGTCTGCTTTATCGAAAATGTCGATGCCGTCGGAGTCCATACCGGCGATTCCTTCTGCACCGCGCCGATGTTGACGATCACTCCGGAGTTGCAGCAGCGCTTGCAGGTCGATGCTTATGCCATCGTCGATGCTATCGAGGTGATCGGCGGTACGAACGTGCAGTTTGCGCACGATCCCAAAACTGGCCGGGTGGTGGTGATTGAGATCAACCCGCGTACCTCCCGTTCTTCGGCGCTGGCGTCAAAAGCGACGGGTTTTCCGATCGCCCTGGTCTCGGCGATGCTCGCTGCCGGTTTGACTCTCGATGAAATCCCTTACTGGCGCGATGGTTCACTGGAAAAATATACCCCGAGCGGCGATTACGTGGTGGTCAAATTTGCGCGCTGGGCTTTTGAAAAGTTTAAAGGGATCGAAGACAAGCTCGGCACCCAGATGCGGGCTGTCGGCGAAGTCATGAGTATCGGTAAAAATTACAAGGAGGCGATGCAAAAAGCGATTCGCTCTCTGGAGATTGGCCGTTATGGTCTCGGTTTTGCGAAGGATTTTCATCAGAAATCCCTTAACGAGTTACTCGAACTGCTGGCCGAGCCGTCAAGCGAGCGTCAGTTTATCCTTTACGAAGCGATTCGCAAGGGTGCTGATTTGGGATTGCTGCACCAGAAAACCTATATCAAGCTTTGGTTTTTAGAGCAGATGCGTGAGTTGGTCGAACTGGAGGAGACATTGCTGCAGCACAAGGGGAGTCTCCCTCCTGACGCATTGCTGATTCAGGCCAAACGGGATGGTTTTTCCGACAAGTACCTGGCTAAAATTCTCAATATTTCTGAACCCACTCTGCGTCAGCAGCGCCTTGCCCTCGGGGTGAAAGAGGCGTGGGAAGCGGTACCGGTTAGTGGCATCGAGGATGCGGCTTATTATTTCTCTTCCTATAACTGTGTTGATTCGGTGCCGGTCAGTGCGCGGAAGAAGATTATGGTTCTCGGTGGCGGTCCCAATCGTATCGGACAAGGGATTGAGTTTGATTACTGTTGTGTCCATACCGTCCTCGCCCTGCGTGAGGCTGGCTATGAAACGATCATGGTCAACTGTAACCCGGAGACCGTTTCTACCGATTACGATACTTCCGACAAACTTTATTTCGAACCGTTGACCGTTGAGGATGTTCTTTCTATCTACGACAAGGAGCGTCCGGAAGGAGTCTTGGTTCAGTTTGGCGGCCAGACTCCGCTGAATATTGCCGCTGAACTTGAAGCGGCCGGGGTCAAGATTCTCGGTACCTCGCCAGAGACGATCGATCTGGCTGAAGATCGCCAGCTTTTCAACGCAATGATGAAAAAGCTTGCTATCCCTCAACCGGAATCGGGAATGGCCTGCGACGCTCAGGAAGCGATGACCATTGCCAAGCAAATCGGTTATCCGGTGATTGTGCGTCCTTCCTATGTGCTCGGGGGGCGCGCCATGGAAGTGGTTTATGACGAGGAGACACTCTGCGGCTACATGAACAAAGCCGTTGATATTACCCCGGAGCGACCGATCCTGATCGACCGCTTCCTGGAAAACGCCACTGAAGCAGAAGCTGACGCTATTTGCGATGGAGTCGATGCCTTTGTGCCGGCGGTCATGGAGCATATCGAACTCGCCGGGGTCCATTCGGGCGATTCCGCTTGCGTGATTCCACCGGTTGGTATCCTGCAAAAACATCTTGACACCATTGAGGATTACACCCGGCGTATTGCCATCGAAATGGGGGTGGTGGGTCTGATGAATATCCAGTATGCCATTGCCGACGATAAAGTTTATATTCTCGAAGCCAACCCGCGCGCCAGTCGTACCGTCCCGCTGGTCTCCAAGGTTTGCAATATTCCGATGCCCCGCATTGCCGTCAAGCTGGTTCTTGGTGAAAAGCTCGCACAGATGCAGCTTAAACGCCGCGCAGTCCCCTATTTCGGAGTCAAGGAAGCAGTCTTTCCTTTCAATATGTTCCCGGAAGTCGACCCTGTTCTCGGCCCCGAGATGCGTTCAACCGGTGAAGTCCTCGGCATGGCGTCGACTTATGGCAAGGCTTTTTACAAAGCGCAGGAAGCAGCGTCGAGCGTCCTTCCCAAAAGCGGTGCAGTCCTGATTACTGTTGCCGAACATGACCGCTCCGGAGCCCTGGCCGCGGCGCAACTCTTTGCGGCTCTCGGTTTCAAAATTATTGCGACATCCGGTACTCAGGCCTTTCTTGCCGATAACGGCATTAGTGCTGAACCGATTCAGAAGATGCACGAAGGACGTCCCAATATCGCCGACGCCATTAAAAATAATGAGATTCAGCTGGTGATCAATACCCCGAGCGGCCGACTGAGTCTGCATGATGATTCGTATATCCGCAAGGCTGCCATCAAGCACAAAGTCCCTTATATCACCACGACAGCGGCGGCGATTGCATCCGCCAAAGGGATTGCTTCCTGTAGCGAAGAGCAATCTCAACTTATGAGTCTGCAAGAGTATCACGCGACTCTCAACTAACCGTTTGACCGTTTTAACAGGAGTTCTATACATGAAAGCAGTTCTGGCCCTGGCCGACGGGCGCATCTTTACCGGAAAATCCTTCGGCGCAACGGGTGAAGCCGGTGGCGAAGTCGTCTTTAATACCGCCATGAGCGGTTATCAGGAAGTCCTTACCGACCCTTCCTACAAAGGGCAGATGGTCACCATGACCTACACCCAGATCGGCAACACCGGCATCAATCCCGAGGATATCGAGAGCCGTGGCCTCTTCCTCTCCGGGTTTATCGTCAAGGAATATCAGGATTGCTACTCCAACTGGCGGGCAACGATGAGCCTCGATGCCTACCTCAAAGAGAACAGCATCGTCGCCATTCACGGCATCGACACCCGCGCCCTGACCCGTCATCTCCGCGATCACGGTGCGCAGAACGGCATCATCTCGACGGTCGATTTCGATCCCGCCAGTCTGCTGCGCAAAGTCCGCGCTCAGCCGAGTATGGCTGGTCTCGATCTCGCCTCTGGCGTCTCTTGCGAAAAACCGTACCAGTGGAACGAAGGGACCTGGCAGCTGGGGAGCGGCTATCCGCAGGTCGATAGCAGCCAGCTCAAGTACAAGGTCGTCGCCTACGACTTCGGCATCAAGTACAACATCCTCCGCTGTCTCGTCGATGCCGGTTGCGATGTCACCGTCGTCCCCGCTACCTTCCCGGCGGCAGACGCGCTGGCAATGAACCCCGACGGCATCTTCCTCAGCAACGGCCCCGGTGACCCTGAGCCGGTGCTGGCAGCCCAGGAGATCATTCGTTCCTTTGTTGGCAAGAAGCCGATCTTCGGCATCTGCCTCGGTCATCAGCTCATGGGTCTCGCTCTCGGTGGCCGGACGATGAAGCTCCCCTTCGGCAACCACGGCTCCAATCTGCCGGTCGTCGATCATGCCACCGGCAAGGTGGAGATTACCGCCCAGAATCACGGCTTCTGCGTCGATCTCGATTCCGTCGCGGAGATTTGTGAGCTGGCGCACGAAAATCTCAACGATCAGACGGTTGAGGGGATTCGCCACAAAACTCTGCCAATCTTCTCGGTGCAGCATCATCCCGAGGCCTCGCCCGGTCCGCATGATTCGCAGTATCTCTTTGCCCGTTTCGTCGAGTTGATGGAGAAGGTACGCTCCGTGGCATGAGAACGGTCGTCCTGCTGGTCATATCGAATATCTTTATGACCTTTGCCTGGTACGCGCACCTCAAGCACCTGCACAACCGTCACTGGCTTATCGCCGTCCTTCTTTCGTGGGGGATCGCTTTTTTCGAATATCTGGTCATGGTGCCGGCCAATCGCATCGGTTACAATGGCAGCTTCACCCTGGCCCAGCTTAAGATCACCCAGGAGGTGATCACCCTCTGTGTCTTTGTCCCCTTTGCCGTTTGGTACATGGGGGTGCCGCTCAAGTGGGATTATCTCTGGGCCGGCTGTTGCATGGCCGGCGCGGTTTTTTTCATCTTTCGGTAGTTGGAGAAGGCTCCAGATCCGAGAAGTGAGCAAATGGAGTTCATTCATGCCAGTAATTGACGACACAATCATTCATGAAATGACGGAATGCATTGTCAAAGAAGTGGATCCGGCACGGATTATCCTCTTTGGTTCAGCCGCACGCGGCGAGTTGCATGACGGTTCGGATCTCGATTTTCTGGTCATTGAAGATGCTCCATTCAGCGTCGAACGAAGTCGTTATCGCGAGACAAGCCGTATCAACCGGGCTCTGGCAGGCTTTGGTGTGGCCAAGGATATTCTGGTCTATTCAGCTGATGAGGTAAGCCGCTGGCGCAACTCAGTAAATCACGTCATCGCCCATGCCTTGCGGGAGGGGAAGGAGTTGTATGTGCGACCTTGAGCATGCGCGGCAGATGCTGAGCATAGCCAAGCGTGATTTGAAGGCGCTTGGCGGGATGCTGGATGCGGAAACCTTCGCGTATGAAATCTTCGGCTTTCATGCGCAGCAAACAGCTGAAAAAGCCCTGAAGGCCTGGATTTCGGCACTAGGCGGAACGTACGGATTTACGCATGACCTTGGCTTGTTGTTGAATTCATTGGGAAATCTTGGAGCGGATTGCTCTAACTATTCGGAACTTCTTGATCTTACGATCTTCGCTGTTCACTTCAGATATGACGATGCGGGGGATGACAGTGGTTTTCCAGAGCGGGAAGAAATACTCGAAAGACTTTCTGCTCTTGTGGCGCGCGTCGAAGATGTTTTGAAGTAAGACGGATCGATCTGGCGCCCGATGCGATGCATGAGGCGATCAAGGCGGGCGGGGTGTGGGTTCTGGAGTAGTGTGCCGTTGTATTTGTAGGAGCAGGCTCCAGCCTGCGATATGGTTGGATTTTGCTCAATCTACGAGGATTTATGTGTTTTTGT
>JACUTW010000143.1 GCA_014859605.1 Desulfuromonadales bacterium | reverse complement strand
CAAGGAGGACCCGCGGGCCTAAAGGGTTCGGGGTGGTGGCTTTTGGATAACTACAAACAAAGAAAGTTTTGCCATGACCGTCGACCTACAAACCCTGCGCATCGATGGCATCTACCGCCAGAACGACAATAACGACCTGATGCTGCGGATCAAGATCCCCGGCGGTCTGTTGAGCCCGGTGCAGGCGGAAGCGATTGCTGCCCTGAGTGAGCGTTTCAGTAACCAGCTTCTTCATCTCACCAGCCGCGGCAGTATTGAGCTGCACTGGCTGCGGCCGGAGAATGTCGAAGAGGTCGGCCGGCAGCTGGCAGCGGTCGGCCTCACCAGCCGCGGCGCTTGCGGCGGCGCGGTGCGCGGCATCTCCTGCAGTACCACGGTCGCCCCCGGCTTCAGCGTCGCGCAAGGGCTGGCGCGGCGGCTGCATCGCCACTTTAGCGGCAATCCCCACTTCGAGGGGCTGCCAAAAAAGTTCAAGATCAGCGTCGATGCCGGCTATAGCGGGGCCCGCCACCTGATTCAGGATGCCGGTATTGTCCACGTCGGCACGGCGGAGAGCGGCGAGCTCTTTGATCTCTGGGTCGCCGGCGGCCTCGGCCGCGAACCGCAACCGGCCTTTCTCTTTGCCGAACAACTGGGTGAAGGGCAACTGCTGGCCCTCCTTGAAGCGATTATCCACCTCTACCGCCAGCACACGCCGGCCGGCAAACGCCTCAAGCACCTGCTGCGCGAGATCGGCGAAGAGCGTTTTCGCGAACTGCTGGCGACGGCCAGCCCGGAAGTGGTGCTGCAGCCGAGTCGCGGCATCGGCCTCAAGCTCAAGGTTGAAGCGGAAGAGCGTGTGCTCGAAGCGCGGATCTTTGCTGGCCAGGTGTCGAGCAGCGACTTTCGCCAGCTTGCCGACCTGGCGCGACGTTACGGCAACGAGCAACTTCTGGTCACCGCCGACCAGAATCTCCTACTCTTTCCGGCTGGCCCTGCCGCAACTCTGTGCTTGCGTCAGGAGTTGGCGCAGCTCGGTTTTGCCGGCGAGCGGCGCGACGAACAGGTCAATTTCCGCATCTGTCCCGGTAACCACGAATGCCGGATGGGGCTGGCGCCGACGCGCGTCGTGGCCCGAAAGATCCTCGATATCCTCCCGGCCGCTGCTCTCGACCTGACCTTCGCTATCTGCGGCTGTCCCAATAGCTGTAGCCAACCCCAATTGGCCGATGTCGGCATCGTCACCACCGCACGCCGCGCCGAAGGGGAGGGCGAGCGTCAGCCACGTTTTGCCCTGTATCGCCGCAGTGGCGCTGGCTTCGGTACGGCTACTGCCACTGAACTCACGGAAGAAGACTTATTGGCGCAACTCTCCCGGATCGCTTGATCCCCAACCTCCCACGATAAAGGAGCGTCCCATGGCCAACATTTTTAGCGACAACTCTCTCACAATCGGCCGGACCCCGCTGGTCCAACTCAACCGCGTTGCCCCGGCCGGGACGCGCATCCTCGGCAAGATCGAAGGCCGCAACCCCGCCTATTCGGTCAAGTGCCGCATCGGCGCAGCGATGATCTGGGACGCCGAGCAGAAGGGATTACTGAAGCCCGGCGTCGAGATCGTCGAGCCGACCAGCGGTAATACCGGTATTGCCCTCGCCTTTGTCGCCGCCGCGCGCGGTATCCCCGTTACCCTGACCATGCCCGAAACCATGAGTCTGGAGCGGCGCAAGGTTCTCAAGGCCTTTGGTGCCAACCTCGTCCTCACCCCCGGCGCCAAGGGGATGGGCGGAGCGATTGCCGAAGCCGAAGCTCTCGCCGCCTCTGATCCGAGCCGTTATCTTCTTCTCCACCAGTTCAAGAATCCGGCGAACCCGGCGATTCACGAAAGCACCACCGGTCCGGAGATCTGGAACGATACCGACGGCGAAGTCGATGTCATCGTCTCTGGCGTCGGCACCGGCGGCACCATCACCGGTATCTCCCGTTTCATCAAGAATACCAAAGGGAAGAAGATCATCTCGGTGGCGGTCGAGCCGGTCGATTCGCCGGTGATCAGCCAGCGCCTCGCCGGTCAGGATATCAAACCCGGCCCTCACAAAATTCAGGGGATCGGCGCCGGTTTTATCCCCGATACCCTCGATCTCTCCATGGTCGATCGCGTCGAGCAGGTCAGCAATGAGGAGTCGATTGAGTTTGCTCTGCGCCTCGCCAAGGAAGAAGGGATCCTCGTCGGTCTCTCCTGCGGCGCAGCGATGGCGGCAGCGGTCCGTATCGCCAAACTGCCGGAATTTGCCGGCAAGACCATCGTCGTCATCCTTCCCGATTCGGGAGAGCGTTACCTGTCGAG
>JACUTW010000068.1 GCA_014859605.1 Desulfuromonadales bacterium | reverse complement strand
CCCGATGACCGGGCATAGCCCGTTGCTCGATCCACTTGTAGACCGTCTCGTTGCTCACGTTCAGATATTTGCAAATATCATCGACCGTCAGCCATCTCTCATCCATAACTATTCGTCCTTCGTTCAACATGTTTTCGGTAAAAGCCCGAAGGTCAGCGGGAAACCCGAATTCCGGAAACAATTCAACAAATTAACCTCTACAAACTACATCGAGGAATTGTTGGAATCAAGCGCTTTGTGCCGATTAGTGTCGATTTTTGAAGGTCATCTTTTATTGCGGTTGAGCGTATCCGGTGAATAAAAATTTCTCCCTTTTCCGTTGACATCCCAGGACACTCTTGCCATCCTCTCCCTGCCGCGGGCACACCATCAAACCAGCCCGCGCCTGGAGATCCATCCTTGCTGCCCACTCCCCGTGAAACCCTGCAAAGCGTCTTTGGCTACAGCGCCTTTCGCCCCTATCAGGAAGAGATCGTTGATCGCCTGATCGCCGGCAAAGACGCTTTTGTCCTGATGCCGACCGGCGGCGGCAAATCCCTCTGTTTTCAGGTCCCGGCCCTGCACCGCACCGGCGTCGGCATCGTCGTCTCGCCGCTGATCTCGCTGATGAAGGATCAAGTCGATGCCCTGCAGGCCAACGGTGTGCGCGCGGCGGTTTACAACTCCTCGCTGAAAGCGGCGGAAGCCCGGCAAACCCTGGCAAAACTCCATGCCGGCGAGCTTGACCTCCTGTATGTGGCGCCGGAACGGTTGATGAGTGAGGATTTTTTGGCCCGCCTGCGCGAGATCCCCATCGCCCTCTTTGCCATCGACGAAGCGCACTGCGTATCGCAATGGGGGCACGATTTCCGCCCGGAATATATCCAGCTCGGCCGCCTGCGCCGCCACTTCCCCGGCATCCCCCTGATTGCCCTCACCGCCACCGCCGACCCGCAGACCCGCGCCGATATCATCCCCCGCCTCGGTTTACAGGACGCCGCGGTCTTCATCGCTGGATTTGACCGTCCGAATATTCGTTATTCCGTCGTCGACAAAGTCAAACCGGCAGTGCAGCTCCTTGCCTTTGTCAAGCAGCGCAGCAACCAGTCCGGCATCGTCTACGCCCTGTCGCGCAAACGGGTGGAAGAGGTCACCGCCAAACTGATCGGAGCCGGTCACAAAGCCGCTGCTTACCACGCCGGACTGCCGGATGGCGAGCGGCAGCGGGTGCAGGAAGCTTTCTTGCGCGATGATGTACAGATTGTCGTGGCGACGGTCGCCTTCGGTATGGGGATCGACAAGCCGAACGTGCGCTTTGTCGTCCATTACGATCTCCCCAAGAATGTCGAGAGTTATTATCAGGAGACCGGCCGCGCCGGCCGTGACGGATTGCCGAGCGAAGCCCTCCTCCTCTTCGGTTACGGCGATATTGCCATCAGCCGCGGCTTGATTGAAAAGGGCGGGAATCCCGAGCAGAAGCGGATTGAGCTGCACAAATTGAACGCCATGGTGAGTTTTGCCGAAGCGCTGAACTGCCGGCGCCGCGTCCTTCTCGGTTATTTCGGCGAACATCTTGCTGAAGACTGCGGCAACTGCGACATCTGCCTCAATCCGCCTGAGACCTACGATGCCACCATCGACGCCCAGAAAGCCCTGTCCTGCGTCTACCGCGTCGGTCAGCGTTTCGGTATCGGCCATGTCCTCGATGTCCTGCGCGGCGCCCGCACCCACCGTGTTCTTGAACTCGGCCATGACCAACTCTCGACGCACGGCATCGGCGCCAACATCAGCAGCGAAGCGTGGAGCAGCCTCTTTCGCCAGCTCATCCATCTCGGTTATCTGCGCCAGGATGTTGCCAGCTTTTCGGTTCTCAAACTCACCGAAGCCGCCCGGCCACTGTTACGGGGCGAGCAAAAGCTGACTCTGGCCAAACCCCGCTTCAGGGTGGCGCCGGAGAAGAAGGCCGCGCGTAAAAGACCCGGCGAACTCGATTACGATCAGGAACTTTTCGATCTCCTGCGTACCCTGCGCAAACAGTTGGCGGATGGGGCCGGCGTCCCGCCCTACGTCATCTTCAGCGACATCACCTTGGCGGAGATGGCCGCTTATCACCCGACCACCCCGGAAGCTCTGCTGCGCATTAACGGCGTCGGCCGCCTCAAGCTCCAGCACTACGGCGCCCCCTTTATCGAAGAAATCAAAAGTTATCTGGTACAATCCTGAAAAATAGTGACATCCCACGGAGGAAGAGCATGGAAATCGATTTAAATGTACTCGCGTATCTGCTCGGCAAAGGAAAATCTTATGTAGAAAAGGCGGTGCAAGGGAGCGGCTATCTGCCCCGCACTGTTCTCGGCGTCGGCACCAATCTCATCGACACTGACGGCAATATCGATCTCCTTGCCCCCAAACCGCGCGCAACTTACGAGAAGTTCCTCAAACCCCTGCTCTTTGACGTACCCTGTCAAGGGCTGGATGGCCCGGCAAGCTGTCAGGGGAACGGCCAAATTGAAGGGGAACTCCTGCTTAAATCCTACCGCGACGAAGAGCTGCGTTGCAGCGCCTGTCGCGCCGCCATTGCCGCGCAGGCGGTTCATTAAGCGCAGCGAAAAGCTACTCCTTCTTCTTGCCGGGTTCGACAAAGATCCAGCCGCGCTGTGCCATGCACTCCTGCACCGGCACGTCAAATTCCTGTACCTGAACCGGCTTATCCGCCCCAAAAGCACGGGGATCGGTAATCGAAGCGTAATACAGGCAGTCCGCCAGATCGCGCTCGCGCTGCGCGGGGTCGAGTCCTTGCGGATGCTGCCAGGACCAGCCGGTCGCACTGCCGCTACAGCCGGCCAGCGCGGATATGAGAGCAAAAAACAACAGACCTTTCACTATCGCCATCGTCCTGCCTCCTCACAAATTCGCAACACTCCGGAATTATACACCTGAAAAACAAAAAAGCGGAGACGGGATTGATGCCCGTCGCCGCTTTTTTGTTTTCCTGATTAGCTAATCTTCCGCACCGGGATTTTCTCCCTCCCCTTCAAGGGGAGGGTTGGGGTGGGGATGGGAAGTTTTCGGCACCAATAAGACCCATCCCCCTCCTGACCTCCCCCTTGAAAGGGGAGGAATGAACCTTGCGGAAGATTGAAACTAATCAGGTTTGTTTTTCACCTGGCAAAAAGCTACTTCACATCCCCCTGAATACCGATGCGAATCGTCGTCAGCGGCACCTCTTTGCCACTGTCGGCAATCGCCCGTTTGGCAATCTGAATCAGCCCCGAGCAGCAGGGGACTTCCATATGCGCCACAGTCAGACTCTTAATGTCATTGAGACGGAGCATGGCGGTGAGTTTCTCCAGATAGGCCTGCCCGTCGTCGAGTTTCGGACAACCGATCAGCAGCGCTCTCCCCTTGAGGAGATCGCGATGAAAATCGGCATGGGCAAAGGGGACGCAATCGGCAGCGAGGAGAAGATCCGCCCCTTGCAGGAAGGGGGCGGTCGGCGGCACCAGATGCATCTGCACTGGCCACTGCCGCAGCTCCGAGGGGCGCTCGCCGGCGACATCAGCACCCGCCGCCGCACTCAACGGCGCAAAGTGACGCAGCGCCGCTGACGGGCAGCCGCCGCCGTGGCCATGTCCGTGCCCGGGAGCGTGCCTGGGCGGAGCAAAGCTCTGCACCGCGGCCGAGGGGCAGCCGCAAGCCGAAGCCGGCGGCGCGACCAGTGCCGCCGCTTGCAGATGTTCAGCGACCGCTTCTTCGTCAAATTCATCGGCGACGCGCTTTTCGATAAGGATCGCCCCTTGTGGACAGTGGCCGAGACAAGCACCGATGCCGTCACACAGGTTGTCAGCGATCAATTTGGCCTTACCGTTGATCAGTTGAATCGCCCCTTCGGCACAGGCCGGCACGCAAAGGCCGCAGCCGTCACATTTATCTTCATCAATATGCACAATTTCGCGAATCATCAGTGATCTCCTTGGATGGTTGAAGTTGAGTTGAGGATAACTGAGCGTCAGGGCTTTGACCTTGACGCGGATCAAAGTTCTAAAAAAAATAGTGCCAAAGAAGATCCAAGCGGCCACGCAGGATAAGATGCCGACCGGAGAAGCGCATGATTTTGCGAATCTCGGCACGGCGCGACCGTTGATAGCAATGGATCGGACAATCTTTACAGGCCGGTTTCGGATCGAGCGGGCAGGCGCGGCGCCGGGCAATGGCATAAGACAGGAGTTCCCGGCACTCCGAACAAAGGAGATGACCGGGCAGCTCTTTATCTGTTTGCAGCGGCTGACGGGACGCGGCTCCATGCTGCTGGTGACACCAGCAGGCGATAAAGCGCGCCAGCAGGCGAAGGTCTTTGAGTTCTTTGCTCGTCAAAGCGCCGGGATGATCGTCTCTATTCATGGGAAGACTATACAACTATATAGCACAGGTTAAATTGACCAAAATCAAGGGGAGCGATTGCCGTCGGGCCGCCGCCGGTGTATGGTTACAAAATAATTCATTAGAGTAAGAAAATAACCTTGACTCACCTCAAGGCAGAGTCTATAAAGATTACGAAATGAGTCTTATTTACCCGGAGCCGTAAATATCGGCTCTCATCTTCACTTTTCGGGAGGCCGTCCAATGGATATGGATGTCGTACTGCTCAGCCGATGGCAATTCGCCATCACCTGCATGTTCCACTTTATTTTCGTCCCCCTCACCCTCGGCCTGTCGGTGCTGGTGGCGTGGATGGAGACCAAGTACGTGCGTACCGGCGATGAAATGTGGCTGCGCATGACCAAGTTCTGGGGGAAACTCTTCCTCATCAACTTTGCTCTCGGTGTCGTTACCGGTATTACCATGGAGTTCCAGTTCGGGATGAACTGGGCCGAATACTCCAGCTATGTCGGCGATATCTTCGGCGCCCCCCTGGCGATCGAAGCGACCGTCACCTTCTTTCTCGAATCGGTCTTCATCGGCCTGTGGATCTTCGGCTGGGATAAGGTTTCGAAGAAGACGCACGCTGTCACCATCTGGCTGGTGGCGCTCGGTACCAACCTCTCGGCACTGTGGATCCTGATTGCCAACGGCTGGATGCAGAATCCGGTCGGCTATGTAATCCGCAACGGGCGCGCCGAGATGATCGACTTTGTCGCCGTCATTACCAATAAATACGCCATCATCAAATTTTTCCACCAGATTACCTCCGGCTATACCGTCGCCGCCTTCTTCGTCATGGGGATCGCCGCCTGGCACCTGCTGCGCAATCAGCATGTCGAATTCTTCAAGCGCTCCTTCCGCACCGCCGCCAGCTTCGGTCTCGCCGCCCTGATCGTCGTCCTGATCACCGGCGACTTCCACGCCGTCGAGATTGCGGAAGTGCAGCCGAGCAAGTTTGCCGCCATGGAAGCGGTCTGGGAGACACAAAAAGCCGCGCCGATGAATCTCCTCCTATTCCCGGATGAAGCCAATGAGCGTAACCGCATCGAGGCGCTGGCGATCCCCGGCATGCTCAGCCTCATGGCCTTCCACGACGTCAACGGTGTCGTCAAGGGATTGAAAGATTTCCCGCCGGATGAGCGGCCGCCGGTCTGGCCGGTCTTTATCAGCTTCCGCCTGATGGTTGGGCTCGGCACCCTCTTCGTTGTTCTGGCGATCGTTGGGGTGTGGCTGGCGCGCAAGGATCAGCTCCAGAGATATCCCCTCTTCCTCAAGATCATGGTACTTGCTATCCCCCTCCCCTATCTGGTCAACCAGTTCGGCTGGATCGTTGCTGAACTCGGCCGTCAACCCTGGCTGGTCTACGGCGTCTTCAAGACCGCCGATGGCGCGTCCAAGGCGGTCTCTGCCGGGCAGGTGGTCGGCTCCTTGATCGGCTTCACCCTGCTCTACGGTTTTCTCGGCGTGGTCGACATTTATCTCCTGATCAAGAACGCTAAAAAGGGGCCTGAAGCCCCGGCCCTTTCTAAATAAATCGACTTTAAGGAGGCGATCATGACCTTTCAAATTATCTGGTTCATCCTGTGGGGCGTCCTTTGGAGCGTCTACTTTATGCTCGACGGCTTTGTCCTCGGCACCGGCACCCTGCACAATGTCCTCGCCAAAACCGAACTGGAGAAGCGTACCCTGCAGCGCAGCTTCGCTCCGGTCTGGGACGGCAACGAAGTCTGGCTCCTCACCGCCGGCGGCGCCACCTTTGCCGCCTTCCCGACGGCTTATGCCGCGATGTTCAGCTACCTGTACACCGCCCTCCTCCTCCTCCTCTTTGCTCTGATTGTCCGCGGCGTCGCCGTCGAACTGCGCAACAAAGAGCAGGACGAGCGCTGGCACAATGCCTGGGATAAAGCGCTGATCGTTAGCAGCTTCCTGCCGGCGCTCCTCTTCGGCGTCGCCTTTGGCAACTTCTTCCGCGGTTTGCCGATCGATGCCGCCGGTTATCAAGGCTCCTTCTTTGCGCTCCTCAACCCCTACGGACTCCTCACCGGCGTCCTCTTTGTCGTCCTCTTCCTGCAGCACGGCGCCCTGTACGTGGCGGTGAAGACGACGGGAGCCGTTGCCGAACGTGGCGCCGTTCTCGCCGGCAAGCTCTGGCCGGTGGTTCTCGTCGTCGCTGCTACCTTCCTGGTGTCCACCCACTTTGCCACCAAACTCTTCACCAACTACTTCAACCATCCGGCCCTCTTCCTCGTCCCTCTTCTCGCGGTCGGGGCTCTGGTCATGGTCAAGATCAAGCTGGTACAGAACAACCGCCTCCTGGCTTTTGCTGCTTCCTGCGTCACCATCCTGCTGGTGGTGACAACCGGTCTGGTCGGCCTCTTCCCCAACCTGATTCCGTCCAATCTTGACGCGGCTTACAGCCTGACCATCTATAACTCTTCATCGAGCCCCTACACCCTCAAGATCTTGACGGTGGTCGCCTTCATCTTCGTGCCGATCGTCATCGCTTACAAGATCTGGGTCTACCGCATCTTCCGCGCCCCGGTCACTGCGGAAGAAGCCGTCAACGATCAACTCTATTGACCCGATTATTGTGGATCGAAAGAAAGAAGCCGGGTTGCAACTGCAACCCGGCTTCTCTTTGTGACTACAGCATTTAAAGTTTCCCCCACCGTCAACGGCGACGATAGCGACCCAAAACCACCTTGAGTGCAACGTACAAAACCACCCCCTTAAGCAGGGTCAGAGCAAGGTCGAAGGAGACCGATAATTGGTGAAAGATAATAGAGAGAAAGGTTAACAACCCGATAATCAGGATATCGACGGTGGAGACAAAGAAATCACCATCCTTCCGGAAGAAGAGCTTCAGTCCGCCAATCACCGCCATGACGAGAAAGATCAGGTTCGACCCCTCGCGCAGAAAACCGCCCACCACCGGGTCAAGCAGATAGTAGGTCTCCACTCCGTAGCTCAACTCCAGAACACAGGCAAAGAGCATGGCCAGCAGGTAAGAGTTTTTCCAGTCGCGCGTCAGGATCAAAAGGAGAGCGACGGCAGCGTAAAGAATTTTCGCCACCTGCCAGCTCCCCTGCCCGCCAGCGAAGGTCACATAAAGAATCATCCCGAGATAAACGATCAAGAGTGCGAAGAGAACCGTCGCCAGGGTGTCGATGATTTCAGCCAACCGTCGATAACGAACCGCCTGTCGAAACCCCAGAGCACTGTCGAAGCGAAGAAAGGCAAAGCGCTCTTTGTGGCGCAGCATGTAGCGCAACAGCACATAAGAGCTGAGGGTCACGCCGAGATAGGTCAGTAGCAACAGATGCTCGTCCGCGTGACGAAAGAGGATCGCCACCATCCCCCAGAACAGGGAGATGCCATAAATAAAGATCACTGTGTAGCGGTGCTGAAAACCGAGGTTGAGAAACTTGTGGTGTAGATGACTTTGGTCGGGGGCAAAAGGAGAGGTGCGATGGAGGAGCCGGTGAATCATCACCCAGATGGTATCAAGAATCGGAAGCGCAAGAATCAGCACCGGCACCACAGGATTGAGCCGGGAGGCCGGCAGCTGGGTGAGGTACACCGCCATAAAGCCGAGGGCAAAACCGAGCCCGAGGCTGCCGGTGTCCCCCATGAAAATCCGCGCCGGAAAGAAGTTGTATTTGAGAAATCCGAGGAGGGCCCCGAGCAGGGCGATACACAGCATCAGCGCCTGGCTGTTGTCGTTTTGGTAAGCAAGGATCGCAAAACAGGTCAAAGCGATCACCGAGACCCCGCCGGCCAGGCCGTCGAGACCGTCGAGCAGGTTGATGGCGTTGATCACCCCGACCACGGCGAAGACCGTGAAGGGGATGGCGACCCAGAACGGCAGAATGATCGGTCCGGTGCCGAAGAGGTTGCCGAGGGTATGGATATGAAGACCGCCAACGAAGATGGCCACCAGACAAGCGACGATCTCGCCAAGAAACTTGTGCTTGGGAGTAAGGCCGGAGATATCGTCGATCAACCCGGTACAAAAAATCACCAGACCCCCGGCGAGAATCCCCCGCACCGGAGGGACCAGATCGACAAAAACCAGACAGGAAAAGAGGAAGGACATAAAAATAGCGATGCCGCCGATGCGCGGAATCGCAGACGAATGCACCTTGCGGGCATCGGGTTGGTCAACATTGCCGCTCTGCAGCGCCCAACGGCGCAGCGGCGGAACCATGATCAGCGCTGCAAACAGTGCCGTCATGAAAATGTAACAGTTCTTGACCAGGTCCAAAATATTCCCCTCCTCTAGCTGAACGTCAACAAATTCATAATGGGCAACATTATATGGTTCATTTCGAAAAATCCAAGAATTTTATGAAAAAAATAACTATCAGATTCTATCCGCACTTATCCTGTGCATCAATAAACCTCATCATGACTGCCAATGTTCACCAAAACAATCATCTCGTCTTCGAGAAAAAACTCCAGGGTCATTCGATAGCTGATGTTGATCGACACCGAGTGCAGATCGCGCAGAGTTCCACTCAGGCGATGCCGGCGCAGAGACGGATGTGACGGGTTGAGTTCCAGAAGTTTCAGGGTCTTTTCATACTGAGGGAGGAGTTCGGGATGACGCTTGATGAATTTTGCAGCGCGTTTCAGATAAGCATCGGTATAGATGATCCGAAAGCTCATGTCGCCGCCGTCCGGAGACGGGCGAGATGTTCATCCACGCTCTCCTCGACAAACGCCCCTGCGGCGATCTGCTGGCGCGTTTCGTAGAGGGCTGATTCGAGTTCGCAGACCCGCAACCGGTTATACTCGTCCAGATTCATAACCACATATCGCTCCTGGCCACGCACCGAAATGATCGCCTCCGCACTCTGCGCTAAAGCCGACTCAATGGAGGAAACTCCCTTGGTCTTCAATTCGTTTGCTGAAATCGTGTGCATAATCGTACCTCCTATCAAGCGCTTAACAATACACTGAATAATACGATTGGCAGTGCGGCATGTCAACACGAAACAAGTGCCTAGTGCCCCTCGCTTCAACCTTGCGAGGCGCACCAGGTAATGCTAGTATTACCAAAAAGGAGGTCATCCCATGGCAACAGCGACGAGCAAAATAACATCAAAATATCAAGCAACCATTCCGGAACCGGTACGTAAAGTCCTGCACCTGAAGGCGGGAGATGCCATTGCTTTTGATATTGAAGATCACCAGATTCTCCTCAGAAAAGCCAGGCCCCTGGATCTGGTCTTTGCCGAGGCACTAAAAGGGACGTTGAACGAATGGGAATCAGTTGCCGATGAAGAAGCCTACCGTGAACTTTGATGCCTTCGATGTTGTTGTTGTCCCCTTCCCCTTTACGGACAGAAACACAACCAAGCGCCGACCGGCACTGATTCTCTCCGATGCCCAGGTCTTTAATTGCCAAGTTGGCCAAGCCGTCATGGCGATGATTACCAGTGCCAAAAATTCAGGTTGGCCCCTCGATATTGAAATCCAAAATCTCGATTCTGCCGGCCTGCCCTCCCCTTCCGTGATACGAATGAAACTCTTTACCCTGGATGAAAAGTTGATTATCAGAAAAGCTGGGAAACTCGCCAGCTCGGATCAGGATAAAATAATAGCAGCCCTTCGCCAACTGCTCCCCTTCGTATCAGACCGGAAATAATATCTTTAACGAATAGCAGAAAGGTTAACCTGACCCTAAGACTCCCAAAATTTTCAACTTAAGATTTTTCCGGATGTCGTGATATATATTCATCCAAAGCGTTACGCATGACTTCGAAGGAGGTACCCACGATGCCACAAATAACCGCTGAAGACTTGTTTTCTTTGAGTATCCCGGAGCGGATTCAATTGGTAGAAGACATTTGGGACAGTATCGCCATCCAACCAGAGAAGGTTGAACTAACATCGGAGATAAAATACGAATTAGATCAACGTCTTGAAGAGTATGAGCAACAACCCCAGGAACAATCATCCTGGGATGAAGTCCGCTCCCGCTTATGGCGTAAGGTATGAACCTCAAAATTGTTGTCCGGAAGCAAGCTGAGGCGGATATGGCGGCAGCGGCTATCTGGTATGACCAGCAAAATCCTGGACTAGGAACGGAGTACCTTCGGGCCGTTGTCATTTCTACATTGCCTCTATAGCCCGCAATCCCGCCATGTATGCCACTGTTTATCGGACTGTAAAAAGGGCATTGCTGCGCAGATTCCCCTACGGTCTTTTTTATGTCATCACTAGCGAGAGCGTCGTCATCATTGCCTGCCTCCACGGGAAACAAAATCCCGACCGCATCAAATCCCGCAGTTAAATCACGCATTGTTCACCTTCCAGCAAGGTCGCCGGTTCCGGCCGGCAGCCGGGTGACTTTCTTTACTGGTCTAAAGAAAGTCACCAAAGAAAGGACCATTTTGGCGCGGCGCTCGGCATCTGTGCATGCCGGCTGGCGGTGCGGTTGCTGATGATGGTGGGGGAGCTACCGCGGTGCTGCGTGGCACGGCAAGCAAATGTGTAGGTTTGACACCATTAGTCCCCCCCATTAGCTTTTCCTCAATCAAGGAGCGCTCTGACTCGTGCCAGAACCTCTTCGACAAGAATTGCCGGTGCCGTCTCACTGAGCTTTCCGCCTCGCTGGTTAAAATCCAACATACGAATCTGATGACAGAGGACAACCCCTTGGGTTTTCCCGCCTGTGCCCAGCAGTGATACAGTGAAGCCATTTTCACGGGCAAACTGCCCCCCCTGAGTAATCGGGGCAACCAGCGCAAGTCCAAAACGATTAAACTCAGCAACGGTCAAAACGAGCACAAAGCGCTGCCCCTGTTGTTCCCTGCCAAGCGACGGATCAAGATCAAGGTGCAGAATATCTCCTCTGTCAGGAATTCCGCGTTTCACAACTGCACCTCTTTGCCCACCGGTCTGGCATTCATCCACTCCTGATCTTCAGTGGTCAGTGCCATATTGGTTTCGGTGCATTGCGCCAAGAGCTCAGCGAGCGTGTAGCTCGGCTTAACTTTCGGCTCGACAATCAACCTGTTCCCCTCCACGGTCACGTCTACCTGGCTGCCGGCACTCAGATGCAACATGGTCAATATCTGCTTCGGTACCGCCATCACCACAGAACCACCCAGAGCACGTAATGCTACTGTTGCCATTGTGTACCTCCCGGTTATAAGTTAAATAAATATATAACTTATTGGTCGAGTAAAGCAAGATGCAATATTATGCCCCATGGTATTTGTCCAACAAGCTGTTGGACAATTCAGGGATGAAAGGGATAAAGGGGATGGATCCAGGCTACGGTTTTGCCCTCCCAAAAATCAGACAAACCCAGTTTCACTTCAATGTTATCGACAAGCGACCTTAACTCCTGATCGCGCACCATCTCCACCATGAATCGACGACTCGCCGGCGACACCGCCGATTGTCCAATACCAAAGCGCTCGCCGATTTCCTTGAGCTTAGCGCCGCTATATTTGTGACAAAGATACATGCCTGCTTTTTTCTTGACCGCTACCCATTACCGTGTGGGGGGCTTTCACCCCCTACTCTTTGCCGGCTTTTACCGGCGCTTTCAACCTGACCCCCTAAGACTCCCTACCCTCATCTTGACCAGAACTTGCGGGATATAGACCGCCCTGATCTGGTGTTTGAAAAGAAGACGGAGCATCAGTTCATAATCAGCTGCAGAGCCGAGGTCGAGACGAAAAAAAACAATTTGTCAAATGTGTAGGTTTGACACCATGACACCATGCAGTTACTATTGAAATAATAAGTAGTACCGAGTAGTCACAGGTAGCAAAAATAGTCGGCACGGAGGAAATCATGCAAACGCAAACCAAACCGATCGGGGTCAAACTTCCCCCGGAGCTCAAAGAGCGGCTCCAGAGGATCAGCACTGAAAAGCAGCGATCGACCCACTGGATCATGAAAGAGGCCATCCAGCAATATGTTGATCGGGAAGAAGCTGCAGAACTATTCAAACGAGAAACCATTGCTGCCTGGGAAGAGTACCAGAGAGACGGCCAGCATATAACGCATAACGAAATGACCAACTGGTTAAGCACTTGGGGAACTCCTGACGAGACACAATGCCCGCCATGTCACAGTTGATCCTTTCGGCCAAGGCGACCAGAGACCTGAAGAAGATCCGCGAATATCTGTTGCAATTCAATCCAGAAGCAGCACAAAAAGCTGCTTTTATCATCATTGAAGCAACAAACATGCTCCTCTCTCACCCCTTGCTCGGAAAACCGTTAGATGAGATTCCCGAATATCGTGAACTGATCAGATCTTTTGGGGCGGGGACATACACCATCCGTTACCGGATAGATTTTGAAAAGATCATCATTATCGGAATAAAACACAGCAAAGAAAAAGCCCTTTACACCTCATAGCCTGTCACCCCTCCAAGTCATACTTTTCATCCAGGTCGGGCAGGGTCATCCTGTTTAGATATGGCTTCAAAATTGCCCTCAAATTGCCTTTTCGACTTCTCCAGCCAATGCCGCCAGTGACATCGCCTCGATGTCCGGTGCAAGACGGTAGCGCTCGCTGCCGGGGTAGACCACAAACTTTTTCGTTGGATTGAGATCAGTACAGGCGGCATAAAACCCACGCTCAAGCTTTGGAGTGAGACTACGCTTCACCTCGATCGCCCAAAGTGAGCCATCCGGCCAGGCCAACAGTAAATCGATTTCGGCACCGCCGCCAGTCCGATAGAAAAAGCCCTGAACCTCTCCCCTTCCGGCCGCAAGGAGGTTTTCAATCACAAAACACTCCCAACTCTGTCCGACAATTGAGTGCGAAAGCAGACTTTCCTTATCCGGGATGGCAAGTAAAGCATGAACCAGCCCGCTATCACGCACATAGACCTTGGGTGACTTCACCAACCGTTTACCGATATTGGCATGCCAGGGCTGGAGACGCCGCACCAGCAGCAAGTCAACGAGGAGATCCAGGTAGCCACCGACGGTTTTGACATCGACGCCAAGATTGCGGGAGAGTTGTGCCGTATTCAAAAGAGTGCCCTGATTGTGTGCCAGCATGACCCAGAAACGGCGCAAAGTTTCAGCGGCAATGCGTGGACCAAATTGCGGGATATCCCTTTCCAGGTAGGTACGGATAAAATCCTGCCGCCAGCGCAGACTCCGCCGGGAATCAGGGGCGAGCAGGCTTTCCGGAAAGCCGCCCGTGACCCAGAGCTGATCCGCTGAGAGGTCGGCAGTTTCCAAAATATGCAGGGGAGAAAGTTCCAGGTAAGTAATGCGCCCTGCCAACGTTTCTCCCGACTGCTTCAGCAGATCGAGAGAGGCAGAACCGAGGAGCAGATAGCGCCCGGTGCGCCGACCGTCGCGGCGCCCCTGGTCAATGAAACCGCGCAAAATCGGGAAGAGCCCGGGGAGACGATGTACCTCATCAAAAATGACCAGCTCATCCAGATGATCGGCAAGATACAGCTCGGGCTGCGCAAGCTTGGCGAGATCCTGTTCGGATTCCAGATCAAGATAAAGAGCATTGCCTTGTCGCCCGACTTCAAGGGCGAGCGTCGTCTTGCCGACCTGTCGAGGCCCAAGCAGGGCCACAGCCGGAGAAGAAGCCAGGGCTTCTATGAGTTGGGGATAAAGTCGACGGGATATCATGTGTGCAAATATGGAGTTTCACTACCTGAAATGCAAGGATAAAGTGACGGGAAGGAGAAAAACTATGAGAACGAGGTAAAAGTCAGCAAATCAAAGCTGACCCCGTGCTGCGTGACCCCACAAATCCCCCCCCATGGTAGGTGCGCCAACTGCTCCCCTTCGTATCAGACCGGAAATAATA